>NZ_LJPA01000025.1:36674-111601 GCF_001414035.1 Frankia sp. ACN1ag
GCCGCCGGGGAGGCCGTCAGCGCAGCAGGTCTCGGGCCGCCTCGACGATGTGCTTCGCCGAGATGCCGGCGGCGTCGAGCAGCTCCTCGGGCGTGCCGGAACCGGGCAGCGAGCGCACCGCGAGGTGCCGGACGGACAGCGGCAGCCCGCTGTCGTCCAGCGCCCCGAGCACGGCGCTGGCCAGGCCGCCCTCCGGGTAGTGGTCCTCAGCGACGACGATGCGCCCGCCGGTGGCCCGGGCGGCGTCGAGCAGGGTCGCGGCGTCGACCGGCTTGACCGAGTACAGGTCGATCACCCGGGCGGCGACTCCCTCCGCGGCGAGCGTGTCGGCGGCGGCCAGGGCCTCGTGCAGGGTGACACCGGCACCGATGAGCGTGACGGTGTCGCCGTCCGAACGGCGCAGCACCTTGGAGCCCCCGGGGGCGAACGGCTCGTCCGGGCCGTAGAGCACCGGGTAGGCGCCCCGGGTGGTACGCAGGTAGCTCACCCCGGACAGGTCGGCCATCGCCGCGACGAGCTTGGCGGCGGACGTCGCGTCGCTCGGGTAGAGCACCGTCGACCCGCCGACGGCCCGCATCATCGCCAGGTCCTCCAGCGCCATCTGCGACGGACCGTCCGCGCCGATCTCCACCCCGGCGTGGCTGCCGGACAGCCGGATGTCGGCCTGGGAGATCGCCGCCATCCGGATGAAGTCGTAGGCGCGGGAGAAGAAGGCGGCGAAGGTGGAGGCGAACGGCACGTAGCCGCGCACCGACAGGCCGACCGCCGCCGCGACGAGCTGCTGCTCGGCGATGAAGATCTCGAAGAACCGGTCCGGGTACGCCTTGGCGAAGTCCTCGGAGTAGGTCGAGTTGCTCACCTCGGCGTCGAGGGCGACGACGTCGGTACGCGCCCCGAGAGCGGCCAGCGCCTGCCCGTAGGCCCGACGGGTCGCGACCTTGGCCCCGAGCTCGTAGCTGGGCAGGGTGATCGCCGGCCGGCTGATCGGCTCCGGGCGCGGGAAGTCCGGCCCCGGCACCGGGCCGCGGATGCGCAGGTTGCGCTCGCCGCCGAGCTCGGCGATGGCGCGCTCGGCCATGTCCGCCGGGAAGGGCTTGCCGTGCCAGCCTTCCTTGTCCGACGTCTCCGAGAAGCCGGCGCCCTTGTGGGTGCGGGCGAGGATGACGGTCGGCCGGGTCGCGTCCTCGGCCCCGGCGAGCGCCTCGTCGATCGCGGCGATGTCGTGGCCGTCGACGACGACCGCCCGCGCGCCGAACGACTCGACCCGCCTGGCGTAGGTGTCGAGATCCCAGCCGAGCTCGGTGGGGCCACGCTGGCCGAGCCGGTTGACGTCGACGATCGCGATCAGGTTCGACAGGTTGTAGTAGGAGGCCTTGTCCAGCGCCTCCCAGACCGACCCCTCCGCCATCTCGCTGTCACCGCAGATCACCCAGACGCGGTAGGGCACCTTGTCCAGGTACTTCCCGGCGAGCGCCACCCCCACGCCGTCGGGCAGGCCCTGCCCGAGCGAACCGGTGGCGACGTCGACCCAGGGCAGGATCGGGGTGGGGTGGCCCTGCAGCCGCTCGCCGAAGCGGCGGTAGCCGTTGATGAGCTCCTCGTCGCTGACGACCCCGACCGCCTTGAAGATCGAGTAGATCAGCGGGGAGGCGTGGCCCTTGGAGAAGATGAGGTGGTCGTTCGCCGGGTCCTCGGGGTTGTCCCAGTCATAGCGCAGGTGCCGGGCCACGAGGGCGGCCAGCACGTCCGCGGCGGACATGGAAGAGGTGGGGTGCCCGGAGCCGGCCGAGGTGCTGCTGCGCACCGAGTCGACCCGCAGCTGCTGCGCGAGTTCCCGGACTGTCTCCAGATCGGCCGTCCCGACCGCACTCTCGGATACGGGAGTTGCCACACCAGTCTCCTTAGGAAGTCGTTACACTCGCGGAAGGTGATTTCCGGGGTGTTGTCGCACGCGTCGGGTGGCCGCCTCCGCCGCCTTGCGTCACTGCCGCTTGTCGCACTACCCTCTCACCCGGCGATCCGAACCGTACCAGCGCGGGTGACCACCGAAGAGGGTCGAACGCGCTGCGGGTAGGTCACATCGGTGAATCGTCCGATTTGGCCCGGCCAGCTGCCGCGCGCCCCTGGCCGTCCCGCCGCTGCCCACCGCCGCCCGCCCGCGCGAGGCCACCGCGCCGGCGGCCGCCCACGCGCCGGAAGGTGCCGAGCCGGTCGGTGCCGGAGGCGGGCCTGTCCGCGCCCGAATCGACAACTCTCGCGACGGCCGCGCGGGAGCGGTCTCGGGGAGCACCCTGCCGCCCCGGCCGCCCCTGCGGCCCCTGCGCACCCCGGCTGCCGCTGCGCACCCCGGCCGCCCCTGCGCACCCCGGCCGCCCCTGCCCACCGCGGCGGCGGGCCGTCGCGGCCCGGGCTCAGACCGCCCGCGTGGTCGCCGAGGGCGGCGAGGCCCGGTGGAAGAGCTGATACCAGCGGTAGCCGATGCCCTCGCGAATGATGTAGCGGGCCTTGGTGTCGAAGCCGTGGACGGCCGGGCCGCGGGTCACCGGCGACGTGGTCGCGTCCAGCCCGAGGTCGCGCGCCATCGTCCGGGACCGCAGGCTGTGCGGGGGATCGGTGACCAGGACCGTCGACCGCCAGTGCCGGGTGTTCATGACCCCCGCGACCGCGGTCAGCGAGCCGAGGGTGTCCGAGCCCTCCGGGACGACGATCACCCGATCGGCCGGAACTCCCCGGCGGCGCAGGTACGCGGCGCCGGCCTCGGCCTCGGTGTAGCGATCGCCGGGCTGCTTGCCACCGATCGTGATCACGTTGGGTGCGACGCCCTGCCGGTAGAGCTCCAGCGCGTGGTCGAGGCGGGCGGCGAAGACCGCCGAGGGACGCCCGTCGTACTGCGAGGCTCCGAGGACGACCAGGGTGTCGGAGGCGGGCCGGTGATCCTCCCGGCCCACCCACCACACCTGAACGAACGTGACCACGGTGAGGATCACGACGGCGGCGACGACCGCGGCCACAGCCCGGATCGCCCACCGCCACCAGGGCACCTGGTACCAGGTCGCGCGGAACGGATGGACGGCGAGGCTAGGACGGGACAGACCCACGCGATGGAACAGTAGCCCCCCGTGGCGGGCTATCCGACACAGCGCGGCCTATGCGCCCGTTTGTCCTGGTTCTTTCGCGGGTGACCGGACGGCGGCCGGACCGTGCCCGCCGGACCGGCCGGTCACCCGGCCCGAGCAGCGCCGGTCCGGTCCTCGGCGCCGAGGTCAGTGCCCGGCGGGCAGCGAGCCGAGCGCCTCCCAGTCCAGGGTTCCCGCGGTGAGATCCCGGATCCGGGCGAGCAGTCCGAGCCGAGCCGCCCGGACCGCCGGATCGGGGTCCATCACCATCAGCGCGTCGAAGAACCCGTCGATCGCGGCCGGCAGCTCCCCCGCCGCAGCGACGAGCTCGCCGAGCGGGACGAACGCCGGGTACGCCGACGCCCTCGAGCCGGCCGGAACGTTTGCCACGACCGGACCGTCGGCCACGGCCGGAGCGGGCGAACCTGCTCGCGCGCCGAGGCGCTCCGTCAGTGCGGTGACCACGGTCAGAAGCCGGGCGGCGGCCGGCTCGGTGAGCCGCTCGCCGTCGAGGACGGCGGGGGCGTCAGCCGGAACGATGCGGCGCACCCGCTGCAGCGCAGCCGCCAGGGCGGCGAACACGGCCGGATCGGCCGTCGTCGCAGGCGTCGTCGTCGCAGGCGTCGTCGTGGCGGTGGCCGGTTCGCCGGCATTGGCCAGCGCCGCCCCGATGGGCACCGCGATCAGCCCGCGCAGCGTCGCCAGGGTGGTCGCCGCGCGCGCCGGGGTGCCGGTGAGCGGGGCGACCGCGCCGACCAGGCGGTGGTCGACCCCGCTGTCGAGGAGCTGCTGGGTGTAGCGGCCGCGGAGGAACGCCTCGGCCGCGGCGAGCGCCTGCCCGGACACCGGCACGGGGGTGAGCCGGGCGGCCCGGGCGAGGACGTCGGCGACGGCAAGGCCGGCGAGCTCGGGCCGGCTACCGAGGATCGCGGCGGCACCCAGCGCAGCCCGGCGCAGCCCGAACGGGTCGGAGCTGCCGGTCGGCGCGGCGTCCAGAGCGAACAGCCCGACGAGCAGGTCGAGCCGGTCGGCGAGGGCGAGCAGCGATCCGGAGACGGTGGCGGGCAGGTCGTCGCCCGCCCGGCGCGGCAGCTCCATCTCGTAGAGCGCGGTGGCGACGGCCTCGGGCTCACCGGCCCGACGGGCGTATTCCCGGGCCATCGTGCCGGCGAGGCTGGACAGCTCGACCACCATCTGGGTCGCCAGGTCGAACTTGGCGAGCGTGGCCGCCCGATCCAGGGTCGCCCGGTCGTCGGCGCCGAGGCCGATCTCGTCGCCGAGCGCGCGGGCCAGCGTCCCGATCCGGTCCGCCCGGTCGGCGACCGAACCGAGCCGCTGTTCGAAGGTGAGCTTCGCGAGCCCGGCGCGGAAGGTCTCCAACGGCACCTTGACGTCGGCGTCGTAGAAGAAGGCGGCGTCGGTGAACCGGGCCCGGATGACGTCCTCGTTGCCGGCGCGCACGAGCGCGTCGTCGATCTGCCCGTCGGCGACGGCGATGAAGGCCGGCAGCAGCCGCCCCGCGGCGTCACGCACGGGCAGGTACCGCTGGTGCTTGCGCATGACGGTGGTGAGGATCTCCGCGGGCAGCTCCAGGAACCGCGCCTCGAAGGCGCCCAGCAGCGGCCGCGGGAACTCGACGAGGTTCGTCACCTCGGCCAGGGTGTCGGCGTCGGCATCGGGATCGATGTGGCCGCCGGTGTCCGCGGTGAGCTTGGCGGCCTCCTCCACGACGAGGTCGCGACGCACCGCCGGGTCGAGCAGGATCGAGCGGGCGGCGAGCAGCTCCGGGTAGCCGTCGGCGCTGGCCACCTCGATCGGCGGCGATCCCGCCCGCCGGTGGCCCAGGGTGGTCCGCCCGGCGGCGAGGGTGGACACCGCGACCGGCACCACCGTCTCCCCGAACAGGGCGACCAGCCAGCGCACCGGGCGGCTGAAGGACAGCTCCGGGTCGTTCCAGCGCATGTTGCGCTCCGCGCGCAGCCCGGCGACGAGCTCGCCGAGGACGTCGGCCAGCACGTCGGTGGCGTCCCGGCCGGCCTCGGTGCGGACCAGGGCGACATGCTCGACGTCGCGGTGGGTGACGATCTGGAGATCCGCCGGGTCCGCGCCCTGCCCGCGGGCGAAACCGACCGCGGCCTTCGTCGGCGCACCGGCGCTGTCGTAGGCGGCCGCGACCCGCGGGCCGCGCACCACCCGCTCGACGTCCGGTTCGCGCGGGGCCACGTCCTCGACGATCGCGACGATCCGGCGGGGAGTGCCCTGCACGCGGATCTCGCCGTGGGTGAGCCGGGTGGCGGCCAGCCGGTCGAGCAGGCCGGCGCGCACCACCGCCACCGTGCGGGTCACCTCGGCCGCGGGCAGCTCCTCCGTGCCGATCTCGAACAGCAGGGTCGCCGGCTCGCGCACCGGGGTGGACACGGCGACCGGCACGGCCGCCGGGGGCGGGCTCGCCACGCCGAGCGGGTGGCCGAGCTCCTCGCGGCGGTCCCGCCACAGGGCGGCGACCTCGCGGGACAGCCCGCGCATCTGGGCGAAGGAGGTCGCCCGCTCGGTGGTCGACACGGCTCCGCGCGAGTCGAGGATGTTGAACGCGTGCGAGCACTTCAGGACGTAGGAGTGCGCCGGAACGGGCAGGCGGGCGTCGACGAGCCGCCGGGCCTCGGCGGCGTAGTCGGCGTAGAGGCGGCGCACGGTGTCGATGTCGGCGTCGTCGAGGTAGTACCGCGACATCTCGTACTCGGCCTGGCCGAACACCTCGCCGTAGGAGATGCCCGGCGCGTAGGCGAGCTCGCTGAAGTGGCGGACCCCCTGCAGCGCCATGAGGATGCGTTCCATGCCGTAGGTGATCTCGACGCTGATCGTGTCGAGCGTCTGGCCGCCGGCCTGCTGGAAATAGGTGAACTGGGTGATCTCCAGCCCGTCGAGCCATACCTCCCAGCCGAGCCCCCAGGCGCCGAGCGCGGGCGAGGCCCAGTTGTCCTCGACGAAGCGCACGTCGTGGGCGGCGGTGTCGACCCCGATCGCCGCCAGGCTGCCGAGGTAGAGCTCCTGGGCGTTGCCCGGATCGGGCTTGAGGATCACCTGGAACTGGGTGTGCGTCTGCAGCCGGTTGGGGTTCTGGCCGTAGCGGGAGTCGTCGGGACGGACCGACGGCTCCACGTAGGCCACCCGCCACGGCTCCGGACCGAGTACCCGCAGCACCGTCGCCGGGTTGAGCGTACCGGCGCCGACCTCGGTGTTGAACGGCTGCATGATCATGCAACCGCGGTCGGTCCAGTAGCGGGTCAGCGCCAGCAACGCGTCCTGCATGGTCAACATCGGGTGAGCCTCGGCTTTTCGCTGTCACGGTCACGAGCGGGGCGGGGCGCCCCATCCACGGTCCGGCCCCGGCCGCGCGCGGCGACCTACCGGACGAACCCTCCGACGATCGTGGATGGGAGTCCCGAAGATCTGGCCGGCCCGGTCGCCCTGGGTCCGATCTCCCCGAGATCCGACATCACGATGCGTCGGAACGCGGAGATCCATGGGTCGGTGATGCTGACTCGAGGCTACCGGTCGGCACCGACAATCCGCCGCCAGGCCAGACGCGGCCGGAGTCGCGCCGGCAGGCGGGCGCCACGGAACAGAACGGGCGCGGGCAGATCAGGACGGGCCGGGCGCGGCGGTGTCCGCGTCCGCGGCGCGGTCCGAGCAGTAGGTCCGGGCGAGGCGAGCGACGTCTCCGCCGGCCGCCTCGGCGGGATCGACGTCGAGCCGGTCGCCGCCGGCATCCCGCGCCACGGGTGGGTCCACGGCGGCGAGCACCTCGAAGGCTCCGGGCACGTCGACGGCATGGACGAGCAGCGGCGTGAGGGCATAGCGCACCTCGAACGCGGACAGGGCCCGGCGCCACGGGCCGGGGCCGTCCCACTCGCTGGTCAGCAGCCAGGACTCCGGCTCGTCGAGCGCTCGGGCAAGCCGGCCGGACCGGAAACCGGCAGCCCGGGCAAGCGCGTCGAGCGCGGCCCGCGCCGCCGTGGGAAAGCCGGCCGCGGCCGCCGCCGGCACCGCGAAGCGGATCTCGGCGACCACCGGCGCGCCGGAACCCGCCGCCGCCCAGCCCGCACCGGCGCCGGGCCACCCGGACTCGAGCCCGCCGCCCGCCGCCAAGCCGGACGGGGCCGCATCCGGGGGCCCGGGCGCTTCGGCTCCGGCTTCGGCTTCGGCTTCGGCTTCGGCTTCGGCTTCGGCCGGATGGTCAGGCACGATGCGCGACGATCCCGCCGTAGCGCCGGTCGCGGCGGGCGTACTCCTCACATGCCTGCCACAGGTCGCGGCGGTCGAAGTCGGGCCAGAGCGTTTCGACGAACGAGAACTCGGCGTACGCCGCCTGCCAGAGCAGGAAGTTGCTCAGCCGCTGCTCGCCGGACGTCCGGATGACCAGGTCGAGGTCGGGCATGTCGGGCTCGTCGAGGTAGCGGCTCACCGTGGCCTCGTCGATCCGGTCGGCCCGCAGCCGCCCATCGCGCACGTCCCGGGCGATCGCCGCAGCGGCGTCCGCGATCTCGGCCCGGCCGCCGTAGTTCACGCACATCACCAGCGTGAGCCGGTCGTTGTCGCGGGTTCGCTCCTCCGAGGACTCCAGACGCCGGATCACGTTCCCCCAGAGCCGGGGCCGTCGCCCCGCCCACCGCACCCGCACCCCGAGCGCATCCATGTCCGCGATCCGTCGGCCGAACACCCTGTCGGTGAAGCGCATCAGGAACGCCACCTCGTCCGGCGAACGCTTCCAGTTCTCCGTCGAGAAGGCGTACACCGACAGCCATCGCACGCCGAGCTCGATCGCCCCCTCGACGCAGTCGAACAGCGCGTCCTCCCCGGCCTCGTGCCCCTTCGTCCGGGCGAGCCCGCGCCGCTTGGCCCAGCGGCCGTTGCCGTCCATGACGATGCCCACGTGCCGCGGAACCAGGCTGCGCGGCAGCGCCGGGGGCCGGGCCCCCGAGGGATGGGGGTGCGGATCACGGAACCGCGTCCCCACGTCATTGCGCAAAGTCACTGCCTACCTCCCCAGAACCGGCCGGGGCAGCGCCGAGCCGTCATCCGTCGTACCGGTATCTGCCATCGCCGCACCGTCCCCCTGCCGACGCCGGATCGCGCCGGGAGCCCCCACCGCCGCTGTCCACCTCACCATGTCCGTCNTCATCCCCTCCCAGCGCGTCCCCGACCAGCGCGCTCCTCCCGACCAGCGCGCTCCTCCCGAGCAGCGCGCTCCTCCCGACCAACGCGTCCCGCGGCCCAAGGACCGATCGATGCGACGCCACCCCGGCGCGGTCGTCGAACAGCGGGTCCAGTGCCGGCCCGCTCACGGCCACTCATGCCCGTTCCAGGTGCGGCAGCGCGCGCAGCCCCCGTTCGAGATGCCACTGGAGATAGGCGGCGACGATGCCGCCGGCCTCCCGCCGGGCGCGGGCTTCGCTGGCCAGCGCGCCGTCCCAGTCGCCGCGCAACAGGTCGGTGAGGAGCCGTACCGCACCCGCCGAGACCGACGCCGCGCCGTGCGGACGACATTGCGGGCACACTACGCCGCCGCCGGCAACGGACAGCGACAGGTGCTGGCCCGGCTCTCCGCACCGGGCACAGTCGTCCAGGGCCATGCCGTATCCGGACACCGCCAGCGATCGGAGCAGAAACGCGTCCAGCACGAGCGGGGCCGGCCGCTTCCCCGCGGCGAGCGTGCGCAGACCGCCGACGAGCAGCAGAAACAACCGCAGCGCGGGCTGACGCTCCTCGCTGGTCAACCGCTCGGCGGTCTCGAGCATCACGGCCGCGGCGGTGTGCCGGGCGTAGTCGAGCGCGATCGTCGTCCCGTAGGGGGAGATGATGTCGGCCTGGGTGACGGTGTCCAACGACCGGCCGGAGTGCAGCATCAGGTCGACGTAGGTGCCCGGCTCCAGCCGGGAGCCGAACCGCGAGGACGTCTTGCGCACACCCTTGGCGACTGCCCGGACCCGACCGTTGCGCCGAGTGAGCACGGTGATGATGCGGTCAGCCTCGGCGAGAGGGGTCGTTCGCAGGACGACCCCTTCGTCGCGATACACCGGCACCCGCCCATGGTTGCACGACCCCGGGTCGGCGCGGTAAGGCGAGGTCATCCGGCAGATGGCCGCGACGAACCAGCCCCGTTTCGCAACCTCTCGTATACGAAAGAACACAAATGGACACTTTCGCCGGTGGAAGCCGGACTCCCCCTGCACGGGACGCCGCAGGTTGCGGATGATGGCTCGGTGCGGGTGGTACGGCGGACGGCGCGAGCGATCCTCATCGATGGCAACGGCCGACTGGTGCTCTTCCGGCGGACACTGCCGAAGCGCAAGCCCTACTGGTCCACCCCCGGCGGCGGGGTGGACCGCGAGGACGGCTCGGTGGAGGCGGCCCTGCACCGCGAACTCGCCGAGGAGCTCGGCGCCACGGTTGACCGCGTCCAACAGGTGTTCCTCACCAGCCCGCCGCGCGGCGACGGGATCGCGGTGTCGCACTTCTTCGTCTGCCGCCTGGTCTCCATGGACCTGAGCAAGCGCACCGGCGAGGAGTTCACGAACCCCGCCAAGGGCCGCTACGACGTCGAACGGATCGACCTGCGCGGCAAGAAGCTCAGTCGCTACGCCTTGCAACCCCCGGAGGCCAAGGCCTTCATCCTCGCCAACCGTCAGGCGCTGCTGATCGCCGCGCTCACCGACGACGCACCACCGCTGACCCTTGCCGACGACCCGGCCACTGCCACCGCCGTCCCGCCCGCGCGGTCCGAGGCGGCAACCGGCTCTGCTGCGGCACCGGCCGCCGACGAGACCTCGGCGACCGACCAGACCGCGGCGACCGACCAGACCGCGGCGACCGACCAGACCGCGGCATCCGGCGATGCCGGCGCAGCCAAGCCGGCCGTGTCATCCGGCCGGGCCTCGACATCCCCCGGGGACGGGACGTTCGGCGAGCCCCCGGCGTCCGCCGAGGCCGCCCGCCCCGACCAGAACACGACCATCGACCAGAACACGGCCATCGACCAGAACACCACGGCTACCGACCAGAACACCACGACCGACGAGACCGTGACCACCGAACAGGCCAGGATGTCCGAGCAGGCCACGGCCACCGACCAGCACGGTACGGCCAGCGACGCCACGGTGTCCCAGCGCGCCGGTTGCGGTGACGCCGGGACGCCGGCTGACGGATCCCCCGCCCCCGCGACCGTGGACTCCGGCAAGGCAGCGCAGCGGCGGCCGCGGCGGGCCATGCCACCGATCCTGGAGATCGTCGACGGTGCGGTCGTCAACGACGGATCCGACCCCCCGACCGTGGCGCTTCCACGCCCGCGTCGGTGGCCCCGATGGCCCCGGTGGCCCCGGTGACCGCTGCGCCGGTGGCCGCTGACCGGTCAGCGGTCACCGGTGGGACCCCGTCCCGGCCGCGGGGTCAGAAGCCCAGGCGGCGTAGCTGGCGGGGGTCTCGCTGCCAGTCCTTCGCGACTTTGACGTGCAGGTCCAGAAAGACCGGCGTCCCGAGCAGCGCCTCGATCTGCCCGCGGGCCCGGGTGCCGACCGCCTTGAGCCGGGAGCCGCCGGAGCCGATGACGATCGCCTTCTGGCTGGGCCGCTCGACGAAGACGTTGACCCGCACGTCCAGCAGCGGGTTCTGGGGCGATCGACCCTCCCGGGGGATCATCTCCTCGACGACCACCGCCAGCGAATGCGGCAGCTCGTCGCGGACCCCCTCCAGCGCCGCCTCCCGGACCAGCTCGGCGACCATGACCTGTTCGGGCTCGTCGGTCAGCTCGCCACCGGGGTAGAGCGCCGGGCCCGTCGGCAGCCGGGCGGCCAGCACGTCGGCGAGCACGTCCACCTGGTAGGAGCGGATCGCGCTGACCGGGACGATGTCGCTGAACTCGCCGAGGCCGGCCACGTCGAGCAGCCGCGCGCCGATCCGGTCGGCGTCGGCGACCTTGTCGGTCTTGGTCAGGATGGCCACCACCGGGGTCCGTTTGGGCAGGCGGGACAGCTCCTCGGCGATGAAGCGGTCGCCCCGTCCCACGGGTTCGTCGGCGGGCATGCAGAACCCGACGACGTCGACCTCGGACAGGGTGGCGCGCACGACGTCGTTGAGGCGCTGCCCGAGCAGCGTGCGCGGCCGGTGCAGCCCGGGCGTGTCGACGAGGACGAGCTGGGCGTCGGNGCGGTGCACGATGCCCCGGATGGCGTGCCGGGTCGTCTGCGGCCGACCGCTGGTGATGGCGACCTTGGTACCGACGAGGGCGTTCGTCAGCGTCGACTTGCCGGCGTTGGGCCGGCCGACGAGGCAGGCGAACCCGGACCGGAACTCCAGCGGGGTCGTGCCGCCGGGGGCGGGACTCGGAGTCGGCACGCTAGCTGGTCGTCCTGCTGCGAGCCACGCCGTCGGTGCCGCCGAGGAAGACGGGGACGCCGGCGCCGAACTCGGCGAGAGCGGCAAGATCATCCCTCGTAATCACATCACCCTCCGTGACGACGGCCGCAGCCTCGAAGCGGCGCGCCCCGCTGGAGACCGCCGCGGCCACGGCCGCCCGCAGCGCCGAGATCGCCAGCTCCGGCCGGCTCAGCCCGACGGTGGCGGCGGCGTAGGTGCGGCCGTCGGTGTCGCGCAGGGCCGCGCCCTCGGCGGCCCGGCCGTCGGGCACGTAGGCGCGCAGCCGCGCCGAGCGGGCCAGGACGAGCAGCTTCGCGTCCTCCGCGGCCAGGTCGAGGGCCGCCGCGGCGGACTCCGTCGCCTGCGGGGTCGGGTCAGCGGTCACGAGATCACCTTTCCGTGCTGGGGTGAGCGCCCGGCCGGCTCACCGCCGTCTGCGCCGCCCGGGGCCGGGTCGTCGGCGTCGGCCGGCGGGCGCGGCGGGCGGCTGACGACGATCGTGCCGATCTGGTTGCGCCGGCCGGCTGCCCGCTCCGCGGACAGCCGCAGGCCGCCGACCGTCACGGTGGCGCCCGGGATGGGCACCCGGCCCAGGGCCGTGGCCAGCAGGCCGCCGACGGTCACCGAGTCGTCCGCGCCGGGCAGCGCCTCGACGTCGAAGTCGAAGAGTTTGGCGAGGTCGTCCACGTCGAGCCGAGCGGTGACCCGAGCCGTGTCGGGATCGAGCCACTCCACCGGTGCCACCTCGCTGTCATACTCGTCGGTGATCTCGCCGACGATCTCCTCGAGAATGTCCTCGATGGTCACGAGCCCGGCGGTCCCACCGTACTCGTCGATGACGATCGCCATGTGGGTCCGCGAGGCCTGCATCTCCCGCAGCAGGTCGTCGGCGGGCTTGCTCTCCGGCACGAGCACGGGCGCGCGCATGATCTCGGCGACGGGGCCGTCCTCGTCGCCCTCGCGCTCGCGGCGGACCATGTCCTTGAGGAAGGCGATCCCCACGACGTCGTCGACGCTCTCGCCGATCACCGGGATCCGGGAGAAGCCGCTGCGCAGGGCGAGCGCGAGAGCCTGGCGGACGGTCTTCGTCGACTCGATGAACACCATGTCCGGCCGCGGCACCATCACCTCCCGGACGAGGGTGTCCCCCAGCTCGAACACCGACGCGATCATGTCGCGTTCCTCGCGCTCGATGACCTCGGTCTCCTCGGCGAGATCGACCAGATCACGCAGCTCCGCCTCGGAGGCGAAGGGCCCGTCCCGGAACCCGGGTCCCGGGGTGACGGCGTTGCCCAGCGCGATGAGCAACCGAGGCAGCGGCCCGAAGATCCGGGCGAGGCGGACGGTGAGCCCCGCGGTGGCGAGCGCGACCGCCGGCGCGTGCTGGCGGCCGAGCGTCCGGAACATCACCCCGACGAGGATGTAGGCGATCAGGGTGGCCACCAGGGTGCCCAGCCCGATCGCGGCGAAGCCCGTCCCGTAGGCGTGCGCGAACAGGATCGTCAGGCAGGCGGCGGCGAGCATCTCGCCGACCACCCGCAGGAGCAGCAGCAACGCGAGGTAGCGACCGGGGTCGGCGACGACGGTCGCGAGGTTCGCCGCGCCCGCGCGTCCCTGGCGCGCGAAGTTCTCGACCGACACCCGCGACACCCGGGTCAGGGCCGCGTCCACGCAGCCGAGACCCGCGGCGGCGAGGGACGCGACCACCGTGATGAAGACAAGCAGAAGATCGCCGGAGCTCATGGGCTCCCCCCGGCCGGGGTCAGCGCGCGGCGGTGGGGCCGGGCTCTCCAGCTCCGTCCGCACCGTCCGCACCGCCGGCGGGACGCTTCCCGCCGGCGGTCTTCACCGCGACGTCCCAGGACGCCAGCAGCTTGTTCTGGATCTTCCACATCTCGCGTTCCTCGTCCGGCTCGGCGTGGTCGTACCCGAGCAGGTGCAGGATGCCGTGGGTGCACAGCAGGTGCAGTTCGCGCTCGTAGGAGTGCCCCGCCTGCTCCGCCTGGCGGCGCGCGACGTCGGGGCAGAGCACGACATCGCCGAGCAGCGTTGTGGGGTCGTCGTCGACCGACTCCGACCAGGAGGCGTCAAACGCGTCGTCCTGCGCGAAGGAGAGCACGTCGGTCGGGCCCTCCTCGCCCATGTACCGCACGTGCAGGTCGGCCATGGCCTTCTCCTCGACCAGCATCACCGACAGCTCCGCGAGCGGGTTCACCTTCATCGCGTCGAGCACGAAGCGGGCGAGCGCCGTGAGCCGGACCTCGTCCACGTCGTTCGCGCCCGACTCGTTGGCGACGAACACGGCCATCAGCAGTCCTCTCCGAGCTCCGGCACGGTCACCGGCGCTCGCGGCGGCCCGGCCGGGCGGGTGCCGCGGCCGCGGCACCCGCATGGTCCCCGGCGGCGTCCCAGCGGGCGTACGCGTCGACGATCTCGCTCACCAGCCGGTGGCGAACGACGTCGGAGCTGGTCAGGGACGCGAAGTGCACGTCCTCGACGCCGTCGAGGATCTCCCGAACGACCCGCAGCCCGCTGCGGGTGCCGCTGGGCAGGTCGACCTGGGTGACGTCACCCGTCACCACGATCTTGGCTCCGAAGCCGAGCCGGGTGAGGAACATCTTCATCTGCTCGGGCGAGGTGTTCTGCGCCTCGTCGAGGATGATGAAGGCGTCGTTCAGGGTTCGGCCGCGCATGTAGGCCAGTGGGGCGACCTCGATCGTCCCGGCCTGCATCAGCCGCGGGATCGAGTCCGGGTCGATCATGTCGTGCAGCGCGTCGTAGAGCGGACGCAGGTACGGATCGATCTTCTCGTACAGAGTGCCCGGCAGGAAGCCGAGCCGCTCCCCCGCCTCGACCGCCGGCCGGGTCAGGATGATCCGGTTGACCTTCTTGGCCTGCAGGGCCTGAACCGCCTTCGCCATCGCCAGGTACGTCTTGCCGGTACCGGCGGGCCCGATCCCGAACACGATCGTGTGCTGGTCGATCGCGTCCACGTAACGCTTCTGGTTGAGCGTCTTGGGTCGGATCGTCCGGCCTCGGTTCGACAGGATGTTGAGGGTGAGGACCTCGGCGGGCCGCTCCTCCGAACCGGAGCGCAGCATCGCCAGCGAATGGTCGACGTGCTGCGGGCTGAGCTCGGTACCCGCGTCGAGCAGGGCGATGAGCTCCGCGAACAGCTTCGCGGCCAACTCGTTCTCCGCCGGCGGGCCGGTGATGGTGATCTCGTTGCCGCGCACGTGGATGTCCGAGGAGAAGGCCCGCTCGACGGTGCGCAGCAACTCGTCCTGGTGGCCCAGCAGGCTCACCATGCTGTGCGGGCCGGGGACGACGATGCGCGTCGTGGCCGGGGCGGTTGACGCGACAGGTGGCGTGACGGATTCGGGCATAGAGAGCGACCAGCTACGGCCGCGGCACCTCTCAGGATCGATGACCGTGGTGGGTGGTGCGGCGCGTGGAGGACGGGCATTCGGGTCAGCGCCCTGCCGGGGCAGGAGCCGCCCACCGAACGTCAGCCGCAGGCGCTACCCCGCCAGTCTATCCATCATCACGCCGAGCGTCCCAGCGGCCGAGATCCGCAAGGACGACCGAGGACGCGACCACGCCGGCGGTGGAGGTGCGCAGCACGGTCGGACCCAGGCGTGCGACCGCGGCGCCGGCCTGACGCAGCGCGTCCACCTCGGCGTCGGCGATGCCCCCCTCGGGCCCGACGACCAGCAGGATCTCCGCCGCCCCGTCGAGGGTCGCGGCGCGGCGGCGGGCCAGGCCCACCAGCGGGTCGCCGGCCTGCTCGTGCAGCACCACGGCGAGGGCGGCCGACGCCACCCGCCGGGTCAGCTCCGCCGTCCCGACGAGGTCGCCGACCACCGGCCAGTGCAGGCGGTGGGACTGCTTCGACGCCTCCGCCGCGGCCCGGACCCAGCGTTCCCGGGCCCGCCCGCCGCGCTCGCCCTCCCAGCGGACCACCGAACGCGCCGCCGACCACGGCACGATCTCGTCGACGCCGACCTCGGTCAGCATCTCCACCGCCCGCTCGCCGCGGTCGCCCTTGGCCAGCGCCTGCACGACGACGAGACGCGGATGCGGCGCCGTCGCGCCGACCCGCCGGCGCACCGCGCAGTCGATCTCGTCGCGCCGGACGGCGACGACGGCGCATTCCAACACCGCCCCGCGACCGTCGGTGACGTCCACTGGCTCGCCGGGGCGCAGCCGGCGCACCGTCGCCGCATGGTGCCCCTCCGGGCCGGACAGAGTGAACACGTCCGCGGTGGGTAGCGGGGACAGCCGAAACAACGCGCTGGTCAGTGGGGANCCTCTCGGCGGAGAACGAGCCGGACGGACCGGGGACCGGCCGTGCCGACGGGCTAGCGCCCGCGCCGCGACCCGCGACGGCGGAACAGCCCGCTCGCGCCGCCGCCGGTGGAACCGCCCACGACCGCGGGCGCCTCCTCGTCGCGGATCTTCGCCAGCTCCCGCAGCAACCGCTCCTGCTCCGCGTCCAGCTTCGTCGGCGTCTCCACGTTGATGTGGATGTGCAGGTGCCCCCGCCCGGCGGCCCGCAGGTGCGGGACGCCGCGGCCGGCGAGCTTGATGACCTCGCCCGGCTGGGTGCCCGGCTTCACCGCGATGGTCTCGGTGCCGTCGAGGGTCTCCAGGGTGGCGGAGGTGCCCAGCGCCGCCGAGGTCATCGGCAGCGGCAACTCACAGTGCAGGTCGTCGCCCTCACGGGTGAACACCGGATGCTGGCGTTCGGAGACCTCGACGTAGAGATCGCCGGGCGGCCCGCCGCCGGGACCGACCTCGCCCTCCCCGGACAGCCGGATGCGCATCCCGTCCTCGACTCCGGAAGGGATTTTCACCGTCAGGGTGCGACGCTTGCGGACCCGGCCGTCCCCGCCGCAGTCGCGGCAGGGGTGCTCGATCACCGTGCCGGTACCCGAGCAGCGCGGGCAGGGGCGAGAGGTGACCATCTGACCGAGGAAGGAGCGGGTGACCTGCTGGACCTCTCCCCGACCGCCGCAGGTGCCGCAGGTCGAGGGATGGGTGCCGGGAGCCGCCCCGGCGCCGGTGCAGGTCGAGCAGACGGCCGCCGTGTCCACGGTGATCTCGCGGGTGGCACCGAAGGCGGTCTCGGCCAGCTCCAGCTCGATCCGCAGCAGCGCGTCGTTGCCGCGCCGGACCCGGGAGCGGGGCCCACGGGTCGTCCCGCCGCCAAAGAAGGCGTCCATGATGTCGCCGAGGCCACCGAAGCCGGCGCCGAACGGCGAGCCGGCGCCCCCGCCGCCAGGCGCGAGCGGGTCGCCGCCCAGGTCGACGATCTGGCGCTTCTCCGGGTCGGAGAGCACCTCGTAGGCCGCGGTCACCCCGCGGAAGCGCTGCTGCGCCTCCGGGTCGGGGTTGACGTCAGGGTGCAGTTCCCGGGCGAGCTTGCGGTAGGCCCGTTTGATCTCGTCGTTCGACGCGTCTCGGCGTACGCCAAGAACTGCGTAGTAGTCCACGGCCATCAGTCGGCACCCAAGAGTTCACCCACGTATTTGGCGACGGCCCGGACGGCCGCCATCGTCCACGGATAGTCCATGCGCATCGGGCCGACCACTCCCATTCCGCCCAGGGCGAAAGGACCGCGGCCATAGCCGGTGGCCACCACTGCGGTCGTCCGCAGGGCGTCCACGTCCGTCTCTCGACCGATGCGTACCGTTACAGTACCGGTCTCGCGGGCCGAGCCGATGAGCTTCATCAGCACGACCTGCTCCTCGAGCGCCTCCAGTATCGACCGCAGCGAGTCGGCGAAGTCGACCGAGGCCCTGGTGAGGTTCGCCGTGCCGGCCATGGCGAGACGCTCCTCCGGGCGCTCCACCAGGGACTCCAGCACCGCCCCGGTCATCGTCGCCAGACACGGCCGCAGCTCGGGGCGGGCCTGGTCGGGCAGGGTGGCGACGACCTCGGGGGCGTCGGCCAGCCGCTGGCCGGCCAGCGCGCAGTTGAGGGTCGCCCGCAGCTCGCCCGCGATCTCGTCGTCCACCGGCGTCAGGCTGTCGATGATCCGCTGCTCCACCCGACCGGTATCGGTGATCATCACCATGAGCATGCGGCGCGGACCGAGGGTCACCACCTCGATGTGCCGGACGCTGCTGCTCGACAGCGACGGGTACTGCACCACCGCCACCTGGCGGGTGAGCTGAGCGAGCAGGCGGACCGAGCGGCGGACGACGTCGTCGAGGTCGACCGCGCCCTCCAGAAAGCTCTGGATGGCCCGACGCTCGGCCCGGGACAGCGGNTTGACCCCGGACAACCGATCGACGAACAACCGGTAGCCCTTGTCCGTCGGAATCCGCCCGGCGCTGGTGTGGGGCTGCGTGATGTAGCCCTCTTCCTCCAGCGCGGACATGTCGTTGCGGACAGTAGCCGGCGAGACACCGAGATTATGACGCTCTGCCAGCGCCTTGGAGCCCACCGGCTCGTTGCTCAGGACGAAGTCCTCCACGATCGCCCGAAGGACTTCGAGCCGCCGATCCTCTAGCACGCGGTCGCACCCCCTTCACCAAGCGGGACGTGGCCGGGCCACGGTGCGTGCACCTGCACCGACGGACACCAGGCCTGGCACTCGGCCGCAGTGAGTGCCAAGTGTAGCCGTCGGCCAGGCATGAAGCACACAACATGAGCCGCCCCACGAATGGCTGGTGAGGAGTCGGCGACATCCTTCCAACAGAACGGCCACCGGGGCACCCGGGTTCCGCGCCGCGGCGGCCCGCCCGATCGAGTAGGGCCGGTCGGCCGGGCAGAGCCGGTTGGGCAGGGGTCAGTCGGGCAGCAGAGCCCGGACCACCGTGTCGGTGAGCAGGCGACCGCGGCGAGTCAATCGCACCCGGCCGGACTCGAGCGCGCCCGGTTCGACCAGGCCAGAGCGAGCAAGATCCGCGCACGCCGCCAGCCCGGCCTCGTCGAGTTCGGCGACCCCGAGCCCCTCCGCGAGTCGCACGCCCAGCATCACCCGCTCGACCCGGCGGGTGGATGCGTCGAGCTCCTCGCGCGCCGCGGCCGGACTGCGCTGCGCGGCAAGGCGGGCGGCGTACTCCGCCGGGTGGCGCACGTTCCACCACCGCACGCCGCCGACGTGGCTGTGGGCGCCCGGGCCGAAGCCCCACCAGTGGTCGCCCCGCCAGTAGCCCAGATTGTGCCGGCAGCGGGTGGCCGAACCGCGTGACCAGTTGCTGACCTCGTAGTTGGTCAGCCCGGCGGCGGTGAGGATCTCGTCGGCGAGCAGGTACCGGTCGGCGAGCAGGTCGTCATCGGGCTCGAGCAGCTCTCCGCGGCGCACCCGGCGCGACAGCTTGGTGCCCTCCTCGACGGTCAGCGCGTAGGCGCTGACGTGGTCCGGCCCCAACTGCACCGCGGCCCGCAGGCTCGCCGCCCAGTCGGACTCGGACTCGCCCGGCGCCCCGTAGATCAGATCGAGGCTCACCTGCTCGAACCCGGCCTTGCGCGCCCAGCGCATCACCTCGGAGACCCGTCCGGGGGTGTGCCGCCGGTCCAGCGCCGCCAGCACGTGCGGCCGGTCGCTCTGCATGCCGAACGAGACCCGGGTGAAACCGGCTGCCCGCAACTGCTCGAGCTGGGCCGGGTCGACCGATTCCGGGTTCGCCTCGGTGGTGACCTCCGCGTCGGTGGCGAGTCCGAACTCGGTGTCCAGGGCGCGCAGCAGTCGGGCGAGGTCGTCCGCGGAGAGCAGGGTCGGCGTACCGCCGCCGACGAACACGGTGGAGATCGGCAGGTCGGTGTCGCCCAGCACCGCCCGGGCCAACCGGATCTCCTTCGTCGCGATGTCGACGAAGGTCGTCAGGCCCACCGAGGAGATCAGGGCGCCGCCCAGATCCGCCGCCGTGTAGGTGTTGAAGTCACAGTAGCCGCAGCGTGCCGCGCAGTAGGGCACGTGCACGTACGCCCCGAACGCGCGCTCGGTCAGCTCGGCCAGAGCGGCCGGCGGGAGAGCGCCGTCGTCGGGCGGAGGTGACCCGTCGGGAGGCTTTTGTGGCATGCCCCCAGTGTGCCCCCAACGGATGGGGTTACAGCAACGCCACGTTTGTCAAGCGCACGAGCGGGCCGAAGATGGCCACACCGGGACCACGCCGGGATAAGCACCGGAAACGGGGGTCCCCGTCGGCGCCGACGAGAGGTCGAGCACGTTTTGCCCCCGTTGTTGACGGAAGATCAGATATGGGCGGAGCATCGTCGACCGGTCGAGCCCGGTGCGAAAAGATCCGGCCATGGACGATGACGTCAGGGCCGTTCTCGAGGAGATCTCCGAACTGCTCCCGCCCCGAACCACCGTGTATCGTTCCAACGCCGCCGCGCCCGCCGGGGACCTCTCGCTCGCCGAACCGGCGACCGAACCGATCCGCCTGCCGGCGAGTCCGCTACCGACGAGCTGACGACGCGGGACCCCCCGGGGGGTGGCCGTGATCGGCGGTCTCCCCCCGGGTCAACCCGCCCGGTCTTCCCCGGCCGGGGGTGGGTCACTTGCTCGTCGCGGGCTTCCCGGTGTCGGTGGACAGCGCGGCGATGAACGCCTCCTGCGGGACCTCGACGCGTCCGATGGTCTTCATCCGCTTCTTGCCCTCCTTCTGCTTCTCCAGCAGCTTGCGCTTGCGGGTGATGTCACCGCCGTAGCACTTGGCCAGCACGTCCTTGCGGATCGCCCGGATGTTCTCCCGGGCGATGATCCGGCTGCCGATCGCCGCCTGGATCGGCACCTCGAACTGCTGGCGCGGGATCAGCTCGCGCAGCTTGGCCGTCATCGCCACGCCGTAGGAGTAGGCCTTCTCCTTGTGCACGATCGCCGAGAAGGCGTCGACCGTCTCGCCCTGCAGGAGGATGTCGACCTTGACCAGGTCGGCGAGCTGCTCGCCGGCCGGCTCGTAGTCGAGACTCGCGTACCCCCGGGTCCGGGACTTCAGCGCGTCGAAGAAGTCGAAGATGATCTCACCGAGTGGCAGGGTGTACTTGAGCTCGACCCGGTCGGTGGACAGGTAGTCCATCCCCTTGAGCACGCCGCGGCGCCCCTGGCAGAGCTCCATGACCGCGCCGACGAAGTCGGTGGGCAGCAGCAGCATCGCGTCGACGATCGGTTCGTACACCTCGGCGATCTTGCCGCCGGGCCAGTCGCTGGGGTTGGTCACGGTGACCTCGGAGGCGTCCTCCATCACCACCCGGTAGACGACGTTCGGCGCGGTGGAGATGAGGGTCAGGTTGAACTCGCGTTCCAGGCGCTCCCGAACGATCTCCAGGTGCAGCAGGCCGAGGAAGCCGCAGCGGAAGCCGAAGCCGAGCGCCGCCGATGTCTCCGGCTCGTAGGTCAGCGCGGCATCGTTGAGCTGGAGCTTGTCGAGCGCCTCGCGCAGCGCCGGGTACTCGCTGCCGTCGATCGGGTACAGCCCCGAATACACCATCGGCAGCGGGTCGCGGTAGCCGCCGAGCATCTCCGTGGCCGGATTGCGGGCGGTGGTNACGGTGTCACCCACGCGGGCCTGGCGGACGTCCTTGACCCCGGGGATGACGTAGCCGACCTCGCCGACCGACAGCGAGCCCGTCGGATGCGGATCCGGCGAGATCACCCCGACCTCGAGCGTCTCGTGGCTGGCACCCGTCGACATCATCAGGCAGCGGTCCCTGGTGGTCAGGGTGCCGTCGACGACCCGGACGTAGGTGATGACGCCGCGGTAGATGTCGTAGACACTGTCGAAGATCATTGCCCGGGCGGGTCCGGCGGGGTTGCCGACTGGCGCGGGCACCTGCCGGACGATCTCGTTGAGCAGCTCCGGCACGCCCTGGCCGGTCTTGCCCGACACGCGCAGTACGTCACCCGGGTCGCAGCCGATGATCGCCGCGATCTCCTCGGCGTACTTCTCCGGCTGGGCGGCCGGAAGGTCGATCTTGTTCAGGACGGGGACGATGGTCAGGTCGTTCTCGATCGCGAGGTAGAGGTTCGCCAGCGTCTGCGCCTCGATCCCCTGCGCGGCGTCGACCAGCAGGACCGCGCCCTCGCACGCGGCCAGCGACCGGCTCACCTCGTAGCTGAAGTCGACGTGGCCGGGCGTGTCGATGAGATGCAGGATGTAGTCCTGCCCGTCCTGCGCCCGCCAGGGCAGCCGCACGTTCTGGGCCTTGATGGTGATCCCACGCTCGCGCTCGATGTCCATCCGGTCGAGGTACTGAGCGCGCATGTTGCGCGCCTCCACGACTCCGGTCACACCGAGCATCCGGTCGGCAAGGGTCGACTTGCCGTGGTCGATGTGGGCGATGATGCAGAAGTTGCGAATCATCGCGGGGTCGGCGCCGGGCGCCAGGTGCGGGGCTGCGGACACGCGGAGAGTTCTCGTTTCGCTCGCGGTGGTCACGGGAGCCGTCCCGTGCCGGGATCTGGGTCGACCTCCCTTCATCGTGCCAGGAGCCGGCACGGAGGTTGCGCCGGTGCACCGGCCGGCAGCGGTTTGATATTCTGGGCGCCGCCTTGGTGGGCCGCGTCGCCAACCCGAGCGGTCCGGCCGCCTCCGACCCCGCGTGACACCGGGTTCGGCGCAGGTGGCCGGCCTCCGAGGCGCCGGTACTCCGAGCCCGCCGCGCGCGGCCGGCGTCCGTATGATGACGTGTCCGCACCATCCCGACTCGACAACCAGAGGTTCCTCCGCGTGGCCAACATCAAGTCGCAGATCAAGCGCAACCTCACCAACGAGAAGCGGCGGCTGCGCAACAAGGCTGTCAAGTCCGAGCTCAAGACGCACGTGCGCCGGTTCCGCGACGCGGTCGAGGCGGGCGACGCCGAGCGCGCCAGCGAGACCCTGCGGGTCGCCTCCCGCAAGCTGGACAAGGCTGTCAGCAAGGGCGTCATCCACCCGAACCAGGCCGCCAACAAGAAGTCGGCGCTGGCTCGCGCGCACGCGAGCCTGACGGCTGGCTGAAACCGCGCGGCGGAGCCGGGGCGCCAGGGGTGCTCCGGCTTTTCTGCGTGTCCACGTTGCCCGCGGGCCCGCTCGATTCCCTGCCCGTCTGCCTACCGCCCGTCGCGGGTGCGGTGCGGGTGCGGTGCGGGTGCGACCGAAGCGGTCCCCAGCGGATCGGAGCGGTCCTAGCGGGTAGCCGGGTCGCCCGGCGGCTTCTGCGCACCCGCCGGATCGGTGTGCGCCGGCTGGATCAGCCGTTCGAGCACCTCGTGGTACGCGACCATCGCGGCGACGGTCACCGGCAGGACGCCGACCACCCAGGCGCTTGCCAGGTCTCCCAGCGCGACGACCACCGTGACCAGCCCTGTGACGGTCGTGAGCAGCCCGCGCATCCAGCCGGCGGGCAGAACCTGCAGCCCGAACCAGCCTCCCGGCGGCGGCGCATCGGTTTCGTCGGGATCCACGGCGTCGTGCCCCCTGGCCGGCTCTGGCCGGCCACCTGCCCCGCCCGCCGGGGACGACCCCTCCGGCCGCTGCGTCCCGCTCATCGAAGCCCGCCGCGGTGGGCGCGATCCCGGGGGAAGGACCGCGCCACGGCCACCTCACGCAGGAGCTTCTCCAGCGCATAGCCCGCGTCCACGGACGCCCCCTTCACACCGGCATCCGCCGTCGCCGACGCGCGCAGCGCGAGCGCCAGGCCCGGATCGGACCAGGCGCGCGCGGAACGCTGCGCCTTCTCGACCTTCCAGTCGGGCATGCCGAGTGCGCGGGCGAGGTCCCACTTCGTCCCCGGGCCGGCCGAGGACACCCGCGCGAGATCCCGCAGGCCGCCGGCGACGGCGCTGGAGATCAGCACGGCCGCGGTCCCCCCTTCGATGGCCTGGCGCAGCAGCGTCAGCGCCTGCGGCAGGTCACCCCCGATGATCGCGTCGGCGACGGCGAACCCGGTGGCCTCGGCGCGCCCCCGATGGAACCGGGCCACCGCGGCCTCGTCCAGCATGCCGCCCTCGGTGTCGGCGACGAGCTGGTCACACACCGCGGCGAGCTCACGCAGATCGCCACCGACGGCATCGAGCAGGGCCCGCACGGCACCGTCGCTGATCCGCCCACCGAGGCGACGGACCTCGGCGACCACGAAGTCGTGCCGTTCCCGGGGCTTGGTGATCTTCGCGGCGGGCACGACACGGGCGCCCGCCGCCTTCATGGCGTCGGCCAGCTTGCGGTTCTTCACCGCACCGCTGTGCACGAGCACGAGCACGACGTCGTCGAGGGGATGGCTGATGTAGGCCAGCAGCGCGTCGCGCAGCTCCTCCCCGAGGTCCTGGACCCCCCGGACGACGACCGCCCGGCCACCGCCGAACATCGACGTGGCACCGAGGTCCACCATGTCCGCCTCGCTGAACTCGGCGGCTGCCCGGTCCACGATCTCCACTTCGGGATCTCGGGCGCGGGCCGCGTCGAGGACCTCGCGGACGGCTCGCCCCACGAGCAGGTCCTCGTCGCCGGAGACGAGAACGAGCGGGGGTGCTGGAGAAGCTGGCACGCGGGTGAGCATGTCACGATCCCTCCCCCGACCGGCGGCGCACCACCGAGACCGGGTTGCGGGCCGGCGCGCCGGGCCGGTCCGGCCGATCCGTCCCAGGCTCGGGGCAACGCTGACCGGGCTGACCGGCCCCGGGCGGCGCCGCGGGTGCGACCACCGCCAGCGCCCCGTCGCGATCGGTCCGGGCGACGGCCATCCCGGCCCGGTTCAGCGCGCGCAGCGTCGATGCCGCCGGATGACCGTAGTCGTTGCCCGTCCCGACGCTGATCAGCGCGAAGCGGGCCCCGCTCGCCGCGAGGAATCCAGGGTCCTGGTTGGCGGACCCGTGGTGCGGAACCTTGAGGACGTCCGCCCGTAGCCCGGCCCGGTCCTGCGGACGGCCGAGCGACAGCCGTTGGGCGGTTGCCTCCACATCCCCCGTGAGCAGGATGGTCGCGGCGCCGACCCGGGCGGAGAGCACCAGGCTGTCGTTGTTGGGATCGCTGTCCGTGCCGTGCAGGATGATCCGGGGCGCCAGCACCGTCCAGCAGACCGCGCCCGCCCGGCCCCAGGCACCCGCGCCGATGGTGCGCAGCGGCACGCGCGCCCGGTCCGCCCATCGACGGACCGAACGCCACTGACCCGCCGGTTCCCGCAACGGGCCGACCAGCACCTCCCCCACCGGCAGCCGGCCGAGCACGCCGGGGAGCCCGTCGACGTGATCCGCGTGCAGATGGCTCAGGACGATCACGGGCAGGCGGCGCACGCCGAGCTCGTTGAGGCAGCGGGCAAGCAGGTCCGGATCCGGTCCCGCGTCGACCAGCACCGCACTGCCGGGCCCGGCCGACAGCACCAGCGCGTCCCCCTGCCCGACGTCGCAGGCCACCAGCCGCCAGCCGGCGGGCGGCCAGGAGGCGAACCGCTCGACGACGGCGCAGCGCGCCAGGAGCAGGCCGACGACGGCTGCGGTGGCCACCCGGCGCCCCCACCGCCGGCGCAGCACCGCCACCGCGACGAGGGCGGCGAGCGCCGCCGCGCCGGCGCCCAGCACCCCTGCGGGCCAGCCAACCGTGGCCGCCGGAAGGTGGGCGCAGCGGCGCGCGACCGTCACCAACCACCAGCAGGGCAGGTCCGCAAGGTGCGCCAGCATCCGGGCCAGCGGGGGCGACACGGCGGCGACGACCAGGACCAGGACGCCCAGCATGGTCGCCGCGGGCACCGCTGCTACGGCGAGGACATTCGCGCCGATCGCGACCAGGCTCAGGCCCCCGCCGATCCACGCCAGCAGCGGCATGCAGGCAAGCTGAGCGGCCGCCGCCACCGCGAGCACCTCAGCGAGCCGGTCGGGCAGCCACCGCGCGAGGGCGGCGTGCCAGCCCGCCGCGAAAACGATCATTCCAGCGGTGGCCTGGACGGACAGGGCAAAGCCGACGGAGACCGCGAGGGTGGGCTGCGCGAGGACGAGCACGGTGACGCTCGCGGCCAGGGCCGGCAGGACCGCGCGAGGTCGGCCGGCAGCGAGTGCTGCCAGCCCGATGAGCCCCATCACGGCGGCGCGCAGGACGCTGGCGGAGGGTCGGGCGAGGACGACAAACCCGACCAGTGCGGCCGCGCCGCCCGCCGCCCGCCCGCGCAGACCACGCCGCGCCCGCGCCGCCACGACCAGGGCGGACGCGGTCACGACGGCGACATTGCCGCCGGAGACGGCGGTCAGGTGCGACATCCCGGCGCTGCGGAAGTCGGCGCGCAGGTCCTCGTCGAGTCCGGAGACGTCCCCGACGACGAGCGCCGGCAGCAGGCCGCGCCGCGGTTCGGGCAGGCCGGCGGAGGCATCGCGCAGGCCGGCCCGCAGTCGCCCGGCGAAGCGCTGCAACGCGTCGGGATCGCCCCTCAGACGCGGCGCTCCGGTGGCCAGCACGACCGCGGCGACGGTGTCGCCCGCTCGGGGAACGGCGAACCGGCCCACGACCTCCAGATGTTGGCTGGGCAGCAGATCACCCCAGCCGGCGCCCCGCCCGAGCAGGATGGCCGAGGCACGCAGCCGCACCACGACGGGCCCGGCGATGACGCGCTCCAACCGGACGGCCACGACGAACGTGGTGGGGGTAGCCGTCGGCGGACCGACTCCGGGCGCGGCCGGGGCGGCCGGCCGCGGATCGTCCGTGACCACGGCCTGGGCGGTCATCGGTACCCCCTGCCGCACCAGGTCGGCGAGCGGGCCTCGGTCACCGGGACGCGTCGCCAACCCGCCTGCGAGGACTCCGGCGGCGAGGAACACCACGGCTGTCAGAACCACCCTGGCAGCCGTGGGCAGGATGCCATCCTGATCGCCGTCGCCGTCGCCGTCGGCATCGGCATCGCCGTCGGCATCGCCGTCGGCATCGCCGTCGCCGATCGGCGTCGGCGCCGCGATGCGCCCGCTGCCGGTATGGCGCCGGCGGCGGGCCCGGGTCAGCAGGCCCGCCGGCACCGTCAGGACTGCCGCGGCGGCGAGGACGAGTGCGGCGTCCGGCAACGACCAGTGGACCGCGACCGCCGCGCCGCCCCAGGCCGCCAGCGCGGGCGTGACCAGCCGGGCATCGGCCGGCGCAGCCGCGGGCGACGGCCGCTGAGGCAGCGCGAGGCCGGTCTCCATGCCCACGGCGACCATCGCCGCGTCACACCTTCACCAGCGGCAGCAGGTCCGCCAGTCGCTTGTCGCCGAGGCCGGTGACCTCCCCAAGCTGTTCCGGGGAGCGGAAGGGCCCATGCTCGGTGCGCCACTGGACGATGCGCCCGGCAAGCACCGGACCGACCCCGGGCAGGCCGTCGAGCTGCTCGGAGCTGGCGCTGTTGAGATCGATCGGGCCGTTCTGTGTGCCACCGCCACCGCCACCGCCACCACCGCCACCGGCGGCGGGGGACGCGCCCGCGACGGACGCCGGCGCGGCCACGGCGGGCGGCGGCCCGGGGCGGCCATCGACGAGGATCTGCTCACCATCGACCAGCACCCGGGCCAGACCGATACCCGTCGTGTCGGTGCCGGCAAGCACTCCCCCGACCCGGTCGATCGCGTCGACCACCCGAGAACCGGCAGGCAGCCGGACAACACCGGGCCGCGTCACCCGGCCGGCAACGTCGACCACCACCTCACCGGCGGCGCCGGCGAGGGCCGGGGTGGCCGCCACACCCACGGCCGCACCCGCCGCTGGGGTCCGGCCGGCGTCCGTCCTGGCAGCGTCGACGAAACCGCCGTCCGCGGCTGCACTCGACGCGACGACCACCGCCGAGGGCCGGCCGACCGGCGCGGCGACCGACACCGGCCGGTGCTGCCAGGCGAACCAGGTCGCCAGGAGCGCGGCGACGAGCGCGACCAGGGCCAGGACCAGCGTCGCGCTCGCGGCCGGCGCCGTCACCACACCGCGAAGGCTGGCCGGGAACCGCCGCGCCAGTCGCTCTCGAACCGCCCGCCAGCCACCTTCCGGTAGCGCAGCGCTCCCCGTCCAACCGGCCGCGTCGTCCACGACCGGCGCCGCAGAAGGACGGGCGGCCGACCGGTCCGGGGCGCGCAACGAGCCGTCGTGTCCCGTCTCCGGACGGGCGTCCAGGTCCGTCTCGCCGGCGATGACGCCACCATCGGTGCCACCCGAGCTGGGTCTCCCGTCGGCATCGCCGTCGTGGCGGTCAACCCGGCCTGGGACGGCGGCGTCGGCGATGGCGTCGAGCCACTCCTCGTCATCGGCGAAGACGCCCTCGCGCACCCCACCGGGTGGATGCGGTTCGCCGGCGGACACCGGTGGGGGCGGATCGGGCGGGAAGGGCTCGGGGAACCGAGCCGCGAGAAGGGGGGATGGGGACGGGCACCCGGGACCGGGGGTGATTGTGACCATGACCGGACCGTAGATCGATCTGCGGTCCATGCGCCGGGCCAGATGGCGATCTGTGGACAACGGCGGGTTATCCACAGATCGGCCCGGGGCTCTGGGCGGACGACCGAGATCTCGTTACGGTCGTCACAGATCAGCAGGCAGCGCCCGGAATACGTCTCCCGCCGGGACGTTGACCCGAGCTGTAAGTTGCGCCTGCAACGACCTGGCGGCGGAACCTGCCGACCGGTCAAGCACGCCACACCACTCCGTCGCCGGGCAACCGACATGTCCGGCGGCTCCCTCTGGAGGACGCGATGACCACGACCACCGCCCTGACCGACCTGACCGGCACCTGGACGATCGACCCCGCCCACTCGCGGATCGGCTTCGCCGCGCGGCACGCCATGGTCACGACCGTGCGGGGGCAGTTCACCGCCATCGAGGGCACCCTGAACCTGGACGGTGCCGAGCCGACGGCGTCCACCGCCACCGTGACGATCCAGACCGGCTCCTTTGACACCGGCGTGCCGGACCGCGACGGCCATGTGAAGTCGGCCGACCTGCTCGACATCGCGACCTACCCGACGATCACCTTCGTCAGCACCGGCGCGGTCGCCGGCAAGGGCGACGACGAGTACGTGCTCACCGGCGATCTGACGATCCGCGGCGTCACCCACCCGGTCGACCTCGACATCGCCTTCGAGGGCAGCTCCAAGGACCCGTTCGGCAACGTCCGGGCCGGCTTCACCGGCACCACGACCCTCAACCGCAAGGACTTCGGCCTGACCTTCAACGCGGTGTTGGAGACCGGCGGCGTCCTCATCAGCGACAAGGTCAAGGTCGAGCTGGACATCTCCGCGATCAAGGCGTCCTGACGGCCCACCTGGGAGCGGCGCATTGCCACTGTGGCCTGCGGAGGTGACACTTCTGTTCCTCCACCGGGCCCAGCGGTAGGGTCCACGCGACGCCGACATTCTGGGAGCATCACGGGAGGTGCGCCGATGCACGTGACCGTCAACTTCGACCGTTGCGCCAGCAGCGGCACGTGTGTCCAGCTCGTTCCGGACGTCTTCGAGATTCGGGACGACGGCTACCTCTATCTGCTGATCGAGGAGCCGGACGACGCGCGGTGGGACGACCTTCAGGAGGCAGCCGACTCCTGCCCGACGGAGGCGATCAGCATCAGCGACGGCTGACGGGCCCGACGGACCGCGGGGCGGTCGAGGGGCCGCCGAGCGGTGCGGTCGGGCCAACACCGGGTAGGAACTCGGTACGGATCCGCACGGGTGGTGCGGGTCGGTACAGGAGGTGCCTCGATGGCGACGATCTACCGGCACCAGCGACACCGGCAGACGCCCAGCGCCGTATGGCCGGCGCTACTCGTCGTCGGTCTGGCTGTCACGGTGCTGGGACTTCTGCTGATCCTCAATCCGTTCGCGACGGCCGGCACCCTGGCCGTGCTTGCCGGGGTGTCTCTGGTCCTGTCCGGGATCGGCGAGACGCTGGCCGCCGCCAGGGCCGAGAACTCCGCGGGCACCGCCTTCTTCGGGATCCTGCTCACCCTCGGCGGCGTCGTCGTCCTCCTGTGGCCGGGAGTGACGTTGCGGGTGCTGGCGTTGCTCGTCGGCGCCATCCTGATCATCACCGGCGTCGCGCGGGCGCTGGTGACCCGGGCGTTGCAGTCGCCCGAGGCCGGTGCCCGCAGCACGGTGCCCAGCTACGCGGTGGCGGCTGTCAGCGTGGTGCTGGGTGTGCTCGCCCTCGCCTGGCCGGACGCGACGATCGTGGCGCTTGCGGTGATCTTCGGGATTCAGCTCGTCGTCACCGGAGTCACCGAGATCGCGCTGGGGCTGGCGTTGCGGCCGCGCACGCCGGCCTGACGTGGGTCTGGCGGGTTGCTACCGACGGTCCGGCCGGCGCCGGCCGGACCGTCGGTAGACGGGCCACCACTCGCGGGTTGCCGGCCCGCTCAGGCGTTGCCGGGCCCGCTCAGGCGAGGAGGCGGTCGCGCCAGCGGCGGATCGACTCCTCGCCGGCGCCGTGAGCCCGGACCCAGCCGGCCACCCCGCCGGGATGAGCGTCGGTCGTGGCGATGACCGCCTCCGCGGCGGCGAGCGACGTCTTGACCAGCTCGCGGCCCCGCTTCGGGTCGCTCACGCCGGGCAGCAGGGCGTGCCCCTTGAGCCGCCTGACCACGCCGCGCATGTTCTGCTCGGTGGCCGCGTAGTCGGCGAGGACGTTCTCCTCGACGACGCCGGCGAGGCGCAACAGCACGGCGATCGTGACACCGGTGCGGTCCTTCCCGGCGGCGCAGTGCACGAGCACCGGGCCCGGCGCCTCCCCCACGACATCGACGATCGCGGCGAGTTGGGGCGCGGCGTGCTCGACCATCGCCACGTAGAGCGCCTGCAGGCCGCCCTCCATCGCCCCCGAGGTGGCGGTGTGGCGGCCGGGCGCCGCCTCGTCGCCGAGCAGCGGGAACACCCTGATCTCGGCGCCGAGAGCGGCGAGCGGGTGCGGATCGGGCCCGCGCTCGACGGCCGAACGCAGGTCGATCACCGTGCGCGGCGGCCAGGTCATCGACTCCGGCGGCGGGCGATCCCCGACCTTGGGCATCTCGCTGCGGTAGAGCACGCCAGGGCGGGTGCGACGGCCGTCTGCGGTCGTCATGCCTCCGACGTCGCGGAGGTTGACCAGCCCGGCGACGTCCGCCGGCGCCGGCGCCTCGAGCGGCGGGGCGGAACCGGCGCCCGCCGCGTCGGTCGGATCGGTGAGGGACGTCATCGGGTTCTCCTCCGGCCGTGCGTGCCTGGTCATGGTCATGGCCGGTCGGCGCCGGTCGGGCTGGACCGCCGCCGGCCCGAGTCGCATCGGACCCAGACGGCGGGCCCGTCCGCCCGTGACGCCGCCGCCGGCGGCATCCCCCATCCTCGCGGATTTCCGCCGGATGAACCTGCAATCACATGATGCGTCCGTCCACTCACCGTTCGCCGCGGGCGGTGACGTCGCCGGTCACCGCGTCGGCCGGATCGAGTTCGAACAGCGACAGGTCCACGGCGGCCCCCGCCGGGCGCGCCTCGGCCGATCCCGCTCGGCTGCTCGCGGCACCGCTGCCGGTGGCCAGGTCCACAGCCGCCACCGTGGGACCGCCCGCCAGCTCCACTGCCTCCGCCACCGCCGGATCGAGGTCGACCGGGTCGGTCAGCCGGGGATCCTTGTTGCGGACGTTGCCCACCGCCGCGCCCACCGGATGGGCGGCGAGCACCCCGACCGGCGCCGGACGCAGCAACGGGGCGAGCGCGGCAGGGTCGGCCGCCGGATCGATCCACCGGTCCCAGGCCGCCGCGGGCAGGATCACCGGCGAGCGGTCATGCAGGAACGCCAGGNCCTCGGCCGCCCCGGTGGTCAGGATCGTGAAGGTCACCAGCGGCGTCTCCCCCTTGCGCCACACCTCGTAGAGGCCGGCGAAGGCGAAGATCCCCCCACTCTCCGGATGACCCGCCGGGTAGATGTAGAACGGCTGCCCGCGCCGGGATCCGCCGCCCGGATGGAACCACTCGTAGAAGCCGGTGGCGGGCACGAGGCAGCGCCGGGCCGCGAAGGCCGCGCGGAACGCCGGCTTGGTCGCCACCGTCTCCGCCCTGGCATTGATCATCTTGGTGCCGATCGCGCGGTCCTTGGCCCAGGACGGCACCAACCCCCAGGTGGCCAGCCGCAGGACCCGGCCGGCCGGCGCCCGTCCCGACCGATCGTCACCCGACGGGGCCCCCGAGTCGCCGCCGGCCGCGCCACCCGGTCCGCCGCCGGCCGCGGGCGGCTCCGCAACGACGATCGGCATCGTCGACGTGGGGGCAACGTTGTAGCTCTCCCTGACCCCACCGCCGGTCTCGTCGCGGGCAGACATGGCGGCGACCAGATCGTCGGCCTTCAACTTCTGCGTGTAACGACCGCACATGCCGACCAGTGTGGCAGCCGGGTCCGACATTTCCTGGCAGCGCCCAGCACCCCATGATCCCCAGTGCCCCTGATCCCCAGCGCCCCTGATCCCCAGCGCCGGTGACGCCGACGCCCGCCGACGCCGTCACGCCCGGCGGGGTCCTGGCGCTCAGCCGAACAGCAGACCGCCCCCGCCGGCGAGACACGCGAGCCCCGTCAGGCCGAACAGGCCCACCCAGAAGCCCGGTGGAAGCCCGGTCAGCCGGGCGAGCTGATCCGGATCCGAATCCCTCCCCCGGCGACGCCGCCGTTGCCGCTGCACCTCGACCACCGGCCGCAGCGCCCCGAACAGCAGGAAGCAGGCGACGTAGGCGGCGAACCCGGCGCGCGCGGTGGGCGGCGCGAACCAGGAGACCGCCAGGATCGCCGCGGTGCTGACCAGCAGCGACATCACCCCGAAGCCGTTTCGGATCACGACGAGCATCGCGAGCAGCATCGCCACGCAGAGCTGGAGCACCAGGCTCGTGCGGCCGGTGGCCAGCAGGGCGGCGGCGCCGAGTCCGATCAGCGAGGGCGTGGGATAGCCGGCGGCGACCGTGGCGATCACGCCGGGGCCCGTCGGTCGCCCGGAGGAGACGGTGACCCCGGAGGTGTCCGAGTGCAGGCGGACGCCTGCCAGGCGACGGCCACTCGCGACCGCGGCCAGGGCGTGCCCGCCCTCGTGCGCAATCGTGATGACGTGTCGGGCGACGGGCCACAGCCGATCGCTGAGTACCGTCACGGCCGCGAGGACCGCGGCGACGACGAACACCCACTGCGGCGGCGCCGCCTGCGCCTCGATGCTGCGCCGCAGGATCTCCATCCGGCCGCTCCCTCCCAGATACGTGCGCGTCGCCCGATGCGTCGCCACCTCTTCCGATACGTGGCCGTTGGCCCCACACCGGCCGACGGCGCCCGTTCGGACATCATCGATCCTCGGGCCGGGGGAGCGCGAAGGTGCCGGCGGGGGTCCTCGAAAGGGCGAGCGCTCCCCTGTCAGGCGCCCCCGTGGTCGGGGGGCGGCGGTAGGGTCGGGAACGCGTTTGGGTGCCTGGGGGAGACCGCGAGGACAAGCTGAGGAGTGGCCCGTCGTGGCGGAATACGTCTACCGGCCGGTTATCACTGTGGCGAGGGGGCTGTTCGGCGCGCTGCGCCTGCGGCTCGACATGCGGGGTGCGGAGAACATTCCCGCCTCCGGTGGCGGCATAGTCCTGATCAATCACGTCTCCTATCTCGACTTCGCGCTCGCCGGCCTACCGTTCTGGACCGCCCGGCGGCGGCTCGTCCGTTTCATGGCCAAGAAGGAGGTCTTCGACCACCGGATCTCCGGTCCGCTGATGCGCGGGATGCACCACATCCCGGTCGACCGGCAGGCCGGGGCCGCGTCGCTGCGGGACGCGCTGAAGGCGCTGCGCGCCGGCGAGTTCGTCGGGGTCTTCCCCGAGGCGACGATCAGCCCGAGTTTCTGCCTGGCCTCGTTCAAGTCCGGTGCGGCCCGGATGGCGGCGCACACGAACGTCCCGGTGATCCCGGTGATCCTCTGGGGCAGCCAGCGGGTCCTCACGAAGGGGCATCCGTTCACGCTGCGGGACGCGATCGGCACCCCGATCTCCATCACGGTGGGCCGCCCGGTCCCCCCGGCCGAGCTCACCGACCGCCGGACTGGGACGGACGTCCTGCACAAGGTGATGACGGAGCTGCTCGACGAGGCGCAGCGAAGCTATCCGCGCCCCGCGCCCGGCGAGCCCGACTGGTGGGTGCCCGCGCACCTTGGCGGGTCGGCCCCGTGGCCGCCCACCGAGCCGGACGACCCGGAGGCGTGAGCGGCCCACAGCCCCGGACCGGCGCCTGGCCCTGACCCGCGCAGGCATACCGACCCTGGGCAGGCATACCGACCCTGGGCAGGCATACCGACCCTGGGCAGGCTTGCCAACCCTGGGCAGGCGACACGGCCCTCAGCCTTGACCGGCCGCGGCCTGCGTCGCAGCGAATCATCCGGGGCCGGCAGCTCCTCGTCAGCTTTCTTGACCACCGGCACGTGCCTCCGGAAATCTCGAGCCGAGGAATTCGGGCTCCGCACCGCCGAGCGGGCGACGGCGGGGTGCGATGGCGATCGAGGTGTTCCAGACCGGCGATGACAAGATGTTCGTCGACGCGCCACCCAAGGTCGATCCGCACATCCGGCTGGAGCCCGCATCGACCTGCGAAGCCTCTCCCGCCGACCCCGGCCGCCCGCCCGGTAATCCGCATCGATCCCGCCATTCAGACCGGGCGGGATGGGAGCACCGGCGGCTGGTAACACCGGCTGAGGCGGTAACGCCGGCTGAGGTTCCTGCATCCGGTGACGGGGATATTCTTCCTTCCTTGCTCAGGGCGCGGCCCTGCTCCTGGCCGATCAGCGGGTGCGTTATGCCGACATCACCGTCGTCCCCCGGACCTACCTCCATCGGGGGTTTCAGCCCGCGACCCTGTTCGCCGCCCTCGACGGCGGCCGGCACGCGGGCGAGGACGAAACGGGCATCCAGCTCCGTCGGCTCGCCGGAGTGCCGGACGCCCCCGCCGGCGAGCCGCGCGTCGCGGCGGAGCGCACCATGGAACTCGCGCTGACTCTCGGCTACGAAACCGTCATCGGGATCGGGATCGGCGCCGGGCGTACCTGTCCGCCTGCAGGTGCTCGGCCTGATCGGGCGCACCTGGTCGCGCCGATCCGGTCGGCCGTCGACACGTCGTTCCCGCCGAAGCCGGGGCGGACGATCCTGCGCGCCGAACTCGCCGAACTCGCCCTGGCCTGGAATGCGGCGAGGCGGAACGAGGCGCGTCGCCACGCCCCCGACGGCACTATCGGGGCCCTGGTACGCCCGGTTCCGCTTTCCCCGCGTTTACCGTGAAGGCACCTGGGTACCCGACCGGGCGGATCATGATGCGGAAGAGGGACGTCAGGCGGAGGTTTTCCCGTGCTCACCGTAGGCTGGATTTTACTGGTGATCTGCGCCGTCGCCGTCCTCGCCAGCGTCATGCTCCTCGGGCAGCGTGACAGCCGACGGGCAGGGCTGCAGCGGCGATTCGGTCCCGAGTACGACCGCGTGCTCGCCGAGCACGCGGACCGGCGATCGGCGGAACGCCAGCTCCGGCAGATCGCCGACCGGCGCGACGCGCTCACCATCAACCCGCTGACCCAGACCGACCGGGCGACCTACACGGCCCGCTGGGAGACGCTGCAGACCCGTTTCGTGGACGATCCCGCCGAGGCAACCAGCCTGGCGGACGCTCTCGTCGGTGAGGTGATGCGGGCCCGGGGCTATCCGGCCGGCAGTTTCACCGAACGCGCCGAGCTGCTGTCCGCCGACCATCCGCGTGTCGTCGCCGGCTACCGGGAGGCGCATAAGCAGACCACGGCCAAGCCGGACGGGAAAGGTGCCGCGGGCCGGCGGGACACCGAGAGCCTGCGCGCGGCCTTCGTGCGCTACCGCGAGGTGTTCAACCAGCTTGTCGGCGTGACCGCCGGCGCCGGCAGCCACGCCGGCTCCACCGGCGACCGGACGAACCGGCAGGACCGGCAGGACCGGCAGGACCGGCCTGCCGCCGGCCTCGCCGCCACGCCCGGTCAGCAGGAAGCGTGAACCCCCGCGAACCCGGATTCGTCCACCAGAACCCGTCTCTCGGCCGGGTGACCTCCGCGGTCACCGCGCCGACGGCACCGACGCCGCCCTGTGGCCGGCCCCCCTCGTAGCACGACAGGAAGGACCGTCATGAGCCTCGACGGCATCAGGCACGACCGCCGCCCCGCGGCGAACTCCCGGCCCGGCCAGGGGCGCGACGCCGACCGGTGGCGGGAGATCCTGCTCGGCTTCGTCGACGATCCTCGGGCCGCGGTCGAGCAGGCCGACCGCCTGGTCGACGAGGCGGTGCGCGCCCTGCAGGATCGGATCGAGGCGCAGCGCGGCGACCTGCGCGAAGCCTGGCGCTCCCGCGGCGAGGCGTCGACGGAGGATCTGCGCATGGCGCTGCGTGGTTACCGCGATCTCTGCCAGGATCTGCTCGCCTACGACCGCGGGGAGTCCCGCAGCTTCGCCCCGGCGGGGTCGACGTCGGTGGTGGCGCGGGACGCGGGCCGGGCCGCCGCCGGGCCGAACGGCGCCGCCGATCCCGCCGCCGACGCCCGACCGTCGGCCGCCGCCCCGGCCCGGCCGGCCTCGGACGACGAACGGCCCCGGACGCCCATCCCGATGGAACCGTCCCGGTCGCGGATCGCGCCGGCGGGTGCGATGTGGGACGGGATCCGCTAAGCGCGGTAACGGGCCGCCAGAGCGCGCCGCCGCGGCGGATGTACGTTCGCCCGGCTCAGGTCGCCGCCGTAATGGGCGACGACGCGGTCGTCCATCAGCCGGAACCACACCGGGGGCAGGTACGCGGCGAGCAGCAGCGTGGCGTATCCCGCCGGCAGTTGCGGCGACTCCTCGAACGAACGCAGGACCTGGTAGCGCCGGGTGGGATGGGCGTGATGATCGCTGTGTCGTTGGAGCTGGTAGAGCGCCAGATTGCTGGTTACCGCGTCGCTGTTCCAGCTATGTCGCGGGGTGACGGGCTCGTGACGCCCGTCGGCGGTACGGACCCGGGCCAACCCGTAGTGCTCGATGTAGTTGACGCCTTCGAGCAGGGTGAACCCGAACACCGCCTGCGCGGCGAGGAAGACGAGCACCGACGGTCCGAAGGCGGCGGCCAGCGAGCCGAACAGGGCGGCGGTGAGCAGCCAGCCAAGCAGCACCTCGTTGCGCAACGAGACCACCCGCGCGCCGCGCAGCCGCAGCCGGCGGCTCTCCAACGACCAGGCCGACCGCAGGCTACCCACCACGGTGCGCGGCCAGAAGCGCCAGAAGCCCTCCCCGAGACGGGCGCTGGCCGGGTCGGCCGGCGTCGCGACCCGCACGTGATGACCCCGGTTGTGCTCGACGTAGAAGTGGCCGTAGCAGGTGGGCGCGAGCATCAGCCGCGCCAGCCACCGTTCGAGCCGAGCCCGCTTGTGGCCCAGTTCGTGGGCCGTCGTGATGCCCACCCCGGTCACCGTGCCGACCGAGACCACCACGCCGACGCGGGCGGCCGGCGACAGTTCGCCGCCCGCCCAGGCCGCGGCGCCGAGGACCAGACCGATGCCGGCCAGCGGCAGGTAGAGGTAGGTGCACCGGCGGTAGAAACGATCCGCTTCAAGAGCGGCCCGGATCTCTTCGGGAGGATTCACCGAATCCGCGGGCGTCGATATGTCCAGCAGCGGGACAAGGACGAAGACGAACAGCGGGGTGATCCACCAATGCACCCCGAGGCCCGTACGGTGCCACAACCCGTAGCTCACGATGGCGAGCAGTGGCACGATGATGGCGGTCAGCCACATATACCGTTTACCGTCACGCCAGGCAATCCCACCGGGCGCGGTGAGCACGGGAGCCGCCACCGGCACCTCCGATCCGCCGGGCCGACCGGCAGGTCACCGACCGGGCCAATGCAGGCACGAAACGGGCATCCGACGGTTCGGCAGAACTGATCCGTCAATCTGCCATCCGTCCTCCACAATGACAACAGGATGTCCGCCACAACGACCCGTGAGGAGTAACTCGGCAGTGGCGATGGACGGTGCGCGTTCCCGGCCGGCGGGCCGGCGGTCGCGGTCGATGAGCGACTCGCCGCCCTGGATCGGCGGGGTGATGGTGGGCACCCTGCTGCTGGCGGCCCTCGTCCTGATCACCTACACACTGCTGCCCCTACCCGGTCAGGAACGCCTGGGCGAGGGTAACTACCTGCTCGCCGCGGCGCTGTTCGCCGCGAACATCGCGTTCCCCCGGCTGCTGCGCCGGGTGCGTCGGGCGCNCCGACGCCGGGCGGAGCGCCGCTGACCGGCTGAGCTGCCCGCTGACCGGCCGAGCTGTCGCATACCGTGACGTGGGCTGGCCCACGTGCGGCCCTGCACGGCGGCGCCGACTGCCACGATGGCCGGATGTCCGCCCTGGTCGTCCTGCTTGTCGGCCTGGTTGCGGGCATCGTGGTCCGGCGCCGGCAGCGGCTGCCCGCCCAGGCCGCCGCGGTCGTGAACACCTGGCTGCTCGACATCGCGCTGCCGGCGCTCGTCCTGCGCGCCATGCATACCGTGACCTTCCCGGGCAACCTCGCGCTCGTGGTGGCCGCGCCCTACCTGCTGTTCGTCCTGTCCACGGCGCTGTACCTGCTCGCGGCGCGGCCGATGGGGCTGTCCCGCCCGACGGTGACGGCCCTGGTCNCCGCGACGGNGGTGGCCAACACCAGCTTCGTCGGCTTTCCGATGGTCACGGTCTTCTTCGGGGCGTCGTCGGTGCCCATCGCCGTGCTCGTCGACCAGCTTGGTTCGTTCCTGCTGCTCAACACCGTGGTGCTCGGCGCCGTCACGATCATCGCCGGGGCGTCCCTGCCGCGCGCGGAGCTGGCTCGCCGCGTCCTGACCGCGCCGGCGCTGTGCGCCCTGGTGGCCGCGTTGGCGCTGCGGCCGTTGGCCTTCCCCGACTGGCTGGACTCGGCGCTGGCCTCGCTCGGCGCGACCCTCACCCCGCTCGCCCTGTTCTCGATCGGCCTGCAACTGGAGGTGCGAGCCGTCCGGCAGTGGTGGCGCGAGCTGGCGCTCGGCCTCGGTGTGAAGCTGGTCGTCGCCCCCGCGCTGGTGGTGGGGGTCTACGCGCTGACCGGAACGCTCGGCGACCACGACGTGACGATCGCGCTGTTCGAGGCGGCGATGCCACCGATGGTCGCGGGNGCGCTCATCGCCGCCCGGCATGATCTCGCCACCCCGCTGCCCAGCCTGCTGGTGGGGGTCGGGGTGCCGCTGTCGTTTGCCACGCTGCCCATCTGGTCGTTGCTGTTGAAGTCCTGACCTGGGCCGACGTCCGATCTGATGAGCGGAACAGGCACACGGACTAGGCTGGACGTGGACACGGAAGCGGTGTCCGGAGCCGTCGCCCCCAGCCGCCCGACGCCTCGTGGAAGCGGGCCGAGATCCGTCGTGCGCCGCCTGCGGTTGACGTGCCGCGCCCGCGTGGCCGATCGTCGTGGCTGCCGCGGTTCCGGCACCGTCGATGTCCCCCAGCAGATTCGGGATCAGGCGAGCGCGAGGAGTGACTTCGGTGGATGCGGTGCAGACAGCGGACCCCGTCGCCCGGGCGGCTGCCGCCGAGGTGACTGCCGCCGAGGCCGACTCGGGTTCCACGTTCACCCGCCTGGGCGTGATCGGGTGCGGGCTGATGGGCTCCGGGATCGCCGAGGTCGCCGCCCGCGCGGGCCTGGACGTCGCCGTCCGCGAGATCGACGAGCCGGCCCTGAGCGCGGGTCGCACGCGGCTGACGTCCTCGCTGGACCGCGGGGTCCGCGGCGGCAAGCTGACCGAGGCGGACCGGGACGCGGTGCTCGCGCGGCTGACCTTCACCACCGATCTCGGCGACTTCGCCGACCGTGACGTCGTGATCGAGGCGGTCGCCGAGAACGAGCAGCTCAAGGCGGACATCTTCGGGGCACTCGACAAGGTCGTGACGCGGCCGGACGCGATCTTCGCCTCCAACACCTCGTCTATTCCGATCATGAAGCTGGGCATGGCGACGTCCCGGCCGGAGCAGGTCGTCGGCATCCACTTCTTCAACCCGGTGCCCGTCCAGAAGCTCGTCGAGATCGTCCCGTCCCTGCTGACGGCGCCGGCGACCGAGACCGCCGCCGAGGGCTTCGTCACCGGCCGGCTCGGCAAGGAGGTCATCCGCTCGAAGGACCGGGCCGGCTTCGTGGTGAACTCGCTGCTCGTTCCCTACCTGCTGGCCGCGGTACGGATGCTGGAGTCCGGCTTCGCCGTCGCGGAGGACATCGACCGCGGCATGGTGCTCGGCTGCGCCCATCCGATGGGCCCGCTGCGCCTGTGCGACCTCATCGGCCTCGACACCATCAAGGCGGTGGCCGAATCGATGTACGAGGAGTTCAAGGAGCCCCTGTACTCGCCGCCGCCGCTGCTCATGCGCATGGTCGACGCCGGGCTGCTCGGCAAGAAGACCGGCCGCGGCTTCCACAACTACGCGGCCTGACCGACGACGCGGACTGACCGACACGGTCTGAACAACGACGCGGACTGAATCCCGTGCGCGGCCTGACCCCTCGTGCCATCCGAGGACCCGACGACCAAGGCGGCCTGCTGTGAACCCGAGCTTCGACCTCTACCAGCTCGCCGAGGAGCACACCGCGCTGCGGGAGGCGGTGCGCACGCTCGCCGAGAAGGACATCGCGCCGTTCGCCGCCGACGTCGACGAGCACGAACGGTTCCCGGACCAGGCACGCGAGGCGCTCGACCGGGCCGGCTTCGCCGCGGTGCACGTCCCGGAGAGCTACGGCGGGCAGGGGGCGGACTCGGTGGCCACCTGCATCGTCATCGAGGAGGTCGCCCGCGTCTGCGCGTCGAGCTCGCTGATCCCCGCGGTGAACAAGCTCGGCAGCATGCCGATCATCCTCGCCGGCTCCGAGGAGCTCAAGCGCCTCGTGCTGCCCTCCCTGGCCAGCGGCGAGGCGATGATCTCCTACGCGCTCTCCGAGCGGGAGGCGGGCTCCGACACCGCCTCGATGCGCACCCGCGCCCGCCTCGACGGCGACCACTGGGTCCTCGACGGCACCAAGACCTGGATCACCAACGCCGGCGTGTCGACCTGGTACACCGTGATGGCCGTGACCGACCCGCACGCGACGAAGAAGGCCGACGGCATCTCCGCCTTCGTCGTGCACCGCGACGACCCCGGCTTCGAGGTCGGCTCGAAGGAACGCAAGCTCGGCATCAAGGGCTCCCCCACCCGGGAGATCCACTTCACCGGCTGCACGATCCCCGCCGACCGCATCATCGGCGAGCCGGGCACCGGCCTGCGCACGGCGCTCGCCACCCTTGACCACACCCGGCCGACGATCGGCGCGCAGGCCGTGGGCATCGCCCAGGGGGCGCTCGACGCCGCCATCGCCTACGTCAAGCAGCGCCGCCAGTTCGGCCGGGCGATCGCCGACAACCAGGCCGTCCAGTTCATGCTCGCCGACATGGGCATGAAGATCGAGGCGGCCCGCCACCTCGTCTACGTCTCCGCCGCCCGGGCCGAACGCGGCGAGCCCAACCTCGGCTTCGTCTCCGCCGCCGCCAAGTGCTTCGCCTCCGACGTGGCGATGGAGGTCACCACCGACGCGGTGCAGCTCTTCGGCGGCGCCGGCTACACCCGCGACTTCCCGGTCGAACGAATGATGCGCGACGCCAAGATCACGCAGATCTACGAGGGCACCAACCAGGTCCAGCGCGTCGTCATGTCCCGCGCGCTGCTCAAGGGCTAGATCAGCCGCCGTCTCCCCTGGCGGGCACGATCACTGGATGCAGGAAGCTGCGGCCGTGGTGGTCGGCACGGCCGTCGGGCTTGCCGTCGCGGTCGTGCCTCCCAGCTCGGCGGCCTTGGCGGTCGGGGCGGAGTCCGGCGTCGTGATCTGGGGGGTGATGGCAGCGCCCGGCAGAGACGGCCCGGCGACGATGAGGCTGGAGCCCGCCAGGCTGACCCGGCCGGAGGCGCGTGCGGCTCCGGCCGACGCCGGTGCCTCCGGGGAGACGGTCGCGGTCGGGGCGGTCCCGGCTGTGCCGGCGGCCGGGACGGTGACCGAGGGGCTCGGCCCGGGCTGCGGGGTGACGCCTGGCGAGGCCACGGGGTCGGTGCCCGATGACGCTGCGGGATCCGCGGTGGCCGACGCGCTGTCGCCGTCGCCCATCGTGCGGGCGAAGAAGGCGCGCACGGCGTCGGGATCGTAGAGGAAGTAGAACGCCGGGTGGGCGACCTGCCCGGTGACCGGGATCGTCGCGAAGGTCACCGTGCCGCTGTTCATGCCGTGCAGCCGGCTGGCGAGCCGGCGCAGGTCGGCGGGGTCGGTGGCGTCGTCGAGGACGGTGGACCGGGTGACGGCCCCGAGGAACGCGGCGAGCTTGGCGGGGCGCAGCAGCACGTCGCCGGAGGACACCTTGCGGAACACCGCCGCCAGGAACGCCTGCTGGCGGTGGATGCGGGACAGGTCGCCGTCGATGAAGCCGTGGCGCTGGCGGACGAAGGCGAGGGCCTGCGCGCCGACGAGGTGGTTGTTGCCCGGCTGCCCGACGAACCCGGAGCTGGGATCGTCGAGGTTGGTCGCGTGGACCCGCCGGCCGTTGTCGAGGGTGACCGTCTCGATGTACGGGGACGCCGTCAGGCAGACGTCGACCCCGCCGATGGCGGTCGTCATCTGCTGGAATCCGCCGAAGTCGATCTCGGCGTAGTGGTCGATGCGCACCCCGGTGAGCTGCTCCAAGGTCGCGACCAGCAGGGCCGGGCCGCCGCTGTTGAAGGCGCTGTTCACCCGGTCCCGGCGCGCGCGGTGGGTGCCGCCGTCGCCGTCGGTGTAGGCGGGGATCGGCAGGTAGAGGTCCCGCGGGATGGAGACGATCTGGGTCGTGCCGTCCGATGACAGGTGCGCGATCATCATCGTGTCCGAGCGGGCCCCGCCGACCTTCGCGGCGTCCGTGCCGGTCCGCACGTCGGAGCCGACGAGCAGCCAGTTCTCCGTTCCCGCCGGCACCGCCGGGGGCCGGGAGACGTCGACGTGCGGCAGGGCGATGCTCGCCCGCGCGATCTTGCGGTCGTAGACGGTGAGGACCACCCAGCCCGACACCGTCGCGGCGAGGACGGTGACGCTCAGCACGGCCGCGAGGACGAGCGTGATCCGGGAGCCCACGCCGCGGCGGCGGCCAGGACCCCGCGCGGCCGGCTCGGCCCCGGACCCGCCGCCCGGATCCCCCGAACCACCCACCGGATCGCCGGGTCCGCCGGCGACCGGCCCGCCCGGAACCGCGGACAACGGCGACGCGACGGGTCGGGTGGACGCGGCCGAGGGTCCGCGGTAGATCGGCGCCGTGGCGTCGTCGGTGCCGACCGCCGCACCGGTGGCTGGCGGTCTCGGCTCGGCGGCCACCGGAGGACCGTCCGCCCCCGCTGCGGCGGGCCCGGCCTTCCCGCGAGCAGCGGGCGGATGGGACCGGCCTTCCGCGGGCGGAACGTCAGGGGAAGCTGAGGCGGGCACCGGTCGCTTCACGTCGCCGCCCCTCCCCGCGATGATGCCGGCGAAATGACCGGATAGACCTACCACAATAAGCGGTATTTCCCGGTCATCGGCAACCTGGACCGCGCTATGTGACGACGGCCGCCCTTACCTGGGCAAATCCAGCACCGGCCGCATCATGCCGGCCACCCAGGCGGATCCGCCCGGCCCGCCGGTACGGGCAGCCGCGTTCATCTCCGTCCTCCCACTCCCTCTGTGTCCGTTTTGTCCCTACAGGCGGCGCGGCTTTCCTCCAGGGAAAAGGGAGGGGCCGGGCATGCGCGCCCGTAACGCACGGCCGCGGGTACGGGTCCGGCCCGCGGCTCTGGTACGACAGAAGGGTCAAAGCGGCGCGGTGCAGGGAGGCTTCTTGTCCAGATCGGTCCTCGTCCTCGTCCCGACCGACGGCGGTGTCACGGCGCTGTCGGCGGTCCCCGGGATCGAGCCGCTGCGGTACGACCCGGACGCGCCCCTGCCGGCGGCGGCCCGCGAGGCCGAGGTGCTGGTCGTGGCGGCGAGCACGGTGCAGCGCCAGCTCGACGCGATGCGGGAACTGCCGAAGCTGCGTCTGGTGCAGACCATCAGCGCCGGCACCGACCAGTGGCACGGCCGGCTGCCGGCGGGGGTGGCCCTGTCGAACGCCCGGGGCGCGCATGGCGGTTCCACCGCTGAATGGGCGGTGGGCGCGCTGCTCGCCCTCTACCGCGAGATCCCGCGCTTCCTCTCCGACGCCACAGCCGGCCGCTGGGAGCCACACCAGACCGGGACCCTCGCCGGCCGGCGGGTGCTCGTCCTCGGCGCCGGCGATCTCGGCACCGCGCTGCGCCGGCGGCTCGAACCGTTCGAGACCGAGGTCACCATGGTGGCCCGGCGACCGCGGCCCGACGTGCACACCCTCGACGAGGTGCCCGGCCTGCTGCCCGACCACGACGCCGTGGTGGTGATGCTGCCGCTCGCCGACGAGCTGCGCGGCCTGGTCGACGCCGCCTTCCTCGCCCGCATGCCCGACGGCGCGATCCTGGTCAACGCCGCCCGGGGGGCCCATGTCGTGACGTCGGCGCTGCTGGCGGAGCTGGAGTCCGGGCGGCTGCGGGCGGCGCTGGACGTCACCGATCCGGAGCCGCTGCCGCCCGACCATCCGCTGTGGCGGGCCCCGGGCCTGCTGCTCACCCCGCACGTGGGCGGACTGACCACCGGCGTGTCGCAGCGGATCTGGAGCGTGATCGCCCGTCAGCTCGACCAGTACGTCCGCGACGGCCGACCGGAGAACCTCGTCGGCTGACCAGAGAACCTCGTCGGCTGACCAGAGAATCTCGCCGACCGATCGGAGAATCTCGCCGACCGGCCGGAGGACCTCGTCGACCGGCCACGGGTGGGCGCGGGATCCGGTCAGGCGCGGTCGAGCTCCGCGAGGGTGCGACGCAGGCCCTCGGCCAGCGGAGTCGGTTCCCAGCCGAGCTCGGTCTGGGCCCGGGTGGCGTCCGGGATCGCGTTCCAACGCAGGTAGTGGAGCTGGCCGCGGGCGAGCGGCGGCGGGCGGCGGGTCAGCCGGGCCACCGCCTCGCCGCCCGCGGCGAGCGCCGAGGCCGCCGCGGCCGGGATGGTGACGGCCGGCGGGCGACCGCGTCCCCCGGCGACGACGACCGCCGCGGTCAGCTCCCGCAGGCCGACGTGCATGTCGGAGAGGATGTACCGCGCGCCGGGGCGGCCCGCGCGGGCAGCCGCGAGATGACCGCGAGCCAGTCCCTCGGTGAAGACCAGCCCGAACCCGCCGGGCGGGACGGCGGGCAGCAGCCCGCGCAGCGCCGGGCGGAACATCCGGCTTTCCATCGAGGTCGGCCCGTAGGGCGGGAAGCCGTAGACGGTCGCCGGGTTGACGATGACCACCTGCATGCCACCGGCGGCGGCGAGCACCGCCCGTTCCGCGCGCTGTTTGGAACGCTCGTACGGAGTTCCCTTCGGGGCGGCGGCGAGTGCGGTCTCGTCGAAGCGGCCGCCCGGTGGGGCGTCGAACACGTCGATGGTGCTGGTGTGCACCAGCCGGCGCACGCCGGCCTGCGCCGCCGCCCGTGCGACGTTGTCCGAACCGGCCACGTTGACCCGGTCGAACTCGTCGGCGTCGGGTAGCCACTGCTCGGGAACGCCCATCGCGTTGAACACGATCTCGATCCCGGCCACGGCGGCCGGCAGCGTCGCCGGGTCGGTGACGTCCCCCACGACGACGTCGACCGGCCGGGGCAGGCCGGACGCCCGGGCCGGGTCGCGGACCAGGGCCCGCACCTGGTGGCCGGCCTCGAGTGCGGCCCGCACGACCGCCCCGCCGACCTTGCCGGTCGCGCCGGTGACCAGGACCCTCACCGGCGCGAGCCTACGTCGGGTCGTCTCCCGGGCCGGGCCACGACCCGCCGCCCCGGCCGCCCCAGCCGCCCCAGCCGCCTCCCGAGCCGTCGGCCGGGTCCCGCCGGCCCCGGCCGACCAGCCGGGAGCGGCCGGCGGCGGTGCGCCTGGCCTCGACCATCCCGCGTGCCACGTACCAGCCGGCGCGGTACCAGCCGGCGCGGTACCAGGAGGTGGGGGACCAGCCGGTGCGCACCACGGCGGTGGCGTCGGGCCCCGGTCGGCCCTGTGCGGCGCGCGGTCGGGGCAGGCCGAGCAGCAGGTCCGCGCCCGCCGGCGGGGTGGTCGTGTGGGTGCTGGTAATCGCCGAATAGTCGCCGAAGAACTTCACCTCGAGGCGTTCCCGGCGGATCTTGCCCGACCCGTCCGGGATGAGGCGCAGGAAGTACAGCACGCTGGTCCCGCCCGCGGCGGCCCGGTCGTGCGGGTTGTAACCGCCGCCATCCCAGTGGAACTCCGCGCGGGTCCGCAGCACCCAGCGCAGCCCCTCGATGATGATCGGGTTCGGCTGGGGCAGCCGCATCGCGAAGTGACGTTCCAGCTCGAAGGCGCGCTCCTGTTCGACGAGGCCGGGCGGCAGCTCGGGGGTGCGCCGCACCATGAAGATCTCGACCGTGCGGCCGGCGCCGGCGTCGGAGCGCAGCGACGCATGGGTGAGGCGCACGTCGAGCAGGTCCGGCCGCACGCCGTAACGCTCGCCCAGCCGGGCCCGCACGATGACGCTCGGGACCAGCGCGCTGGGCTCAAGCCCGAGCGAGGCCAGCGCGGCCAGGGCAGCGTCGAAGTCGTCGACGGCGATCAGCAGAGCCGCGTGGTCGAGCACGCAGTACGCGGCGACGAGCGCGACCAGCTCGGCGGAGCCGTCGATTCCATCGAACAGGCCGGCGAGCAGCCCCTCGGTGTTCAGTGACCGCAACGGCACGCAGACGGCCTCGATGCGGCGGACGTCGACCTCGTCGATGGCCGTGGGGGCGCCTCGTCCGGTGACGGCGCCCCCCCGTGAGCCCCGTAGTGGCCCCCGCTGTAGTCCCCGCAGTGGCCCGGTTCCCGTCGGCGTGTCCGTCATTACGTGCCGCCTCTCGCCACGCGGCGCGGGCCCGATCGGGCGCGCCGGTCCGGTCCCGGACCGGTCCCGGACCGGGACCGGTGGGGCGGCCGCGGTCCTGGTCGTCAGGGCCGGGCCCCCGCACCGAGCCGGCTGGCTTGCTGCAGGCATCCGGGTGGGCGCCGAAACTTTTCCGGGAGCCTAGCGGCAGCGTGTGACGGCTTCGTTATCAGCTCCCTACCGAAGGCGGGAAGCGGGTAAAATCGCGCATGAGACCCGGGCGGCGTCAGGCCGGTGCGCGGCCGAGGCGGGCGACGCCCGTCGTCCGGTGGTCCCCGGCCCCGGCGGAATGCCGGCGGCGCCTGCCGCGCTTCTTTTCAGGTGACGGAAGCGACCGGTGGTGTAAGGAGGACCTCGATCGTGCTTGATCCGCAGGAGCTTTACAGTCTCACCGAGGACGCGTCCGACGACCCCATCGACGCACATCGCCCGATCATGCTGGAGGCGCTGACCGGCGTCGTCGACGCCGGCAACGCGGTCAGCCTCGCCGGCGAGCACCTGTTGACCGCGCTCGACCATCGCATCGTCGCGACGTTCGACGTCGATCAACTGCTGGACTACCGGTCCCGCCGGCCGACCATGATCTTCTCCGAGGACCACTGGGAGAGCTACACGGACCCGGTGCTCGCGCTCTACCAGCTTCGCGACGAGTCGGACACGCCGTTCCTCCTGCTCACCGGCCCCGAGCCGGACCTGCAGTGGAAGCGCTTCACGGCGGCCGTCCGCGGGCTGGTGGCCCGGCTCGGCGTCCGCCTCACCGTCGGGCTCAACGCCGTGCCGATGGCGGTTCCGCACACCCGCCCCGCGACGATCACGGCACACGGGAGCAGCAAGGAGCTGGTCGTCGGCTACGAGCCGTGGCTGCGCCGGCTCCAGGTCCCTGGCAGCGCCGGGCACCTGCTGGAGTACGAGCTGGGCCGCGACGGCCGGGACGCGATGGGCTTCGCCGTCCACGTCCCGCATTACCTGGCCCAGACGACCTACCCCGCAGCCACCGAGGTGCTGCTGACGTCCGTATCGAAGGCGACCGGCCTCATGCTTCCGCTGGACGGGCTGCGCTCCGCGGCGGTCGCCGTCCAGGACGAGGTCAACAGCCAGATCGCCCAGGGCGGGGAGGCCGCGGCGCTCGTCCACGCGTTGGAGGAGCAGTACGACGCCTACCAGCGGGGGCGGCGCGGCCCCAGCCTGCCCACGATCGACGCCGAGCAGAAGTTGCCGACCGCCGATGAGCTCGGGGAGGCGCTCGAACGCTTCCTCGCCGAACAGTCCGAGCCGGGCGGTCCGAACCCGCTGTCCTGAATCCGACACTCTGAACCGGCCGTTCGGAACCGGCCGCTCGGAACCAGCAGACCCGGCGTCGACCGGTTGTACCTCTTGTCGCACATCGTGCAGGAACTCTGCAAATCCCTGAGCGCGCACGACCTTCCGGTTTCTGCTGTTTCCTGGCGACATCCGCGAAATACCACTATTCCGTTTCGCCACCGGCGAGAGTCACCCTTTCGCCGGCACGCCGTCACCCCGGTTTGCATCGGTCTCCCGCCGCCACGACGGCGGGAGACCCGAACCCGATCCGGGCGGTCTCAGCGACGGTCGGGCACGCGGCCGATGCTCGCGTCCGACAGCGCCCGGACCGACAGCCCGTCGACGAACCGCTCGACGATCGCCCCCACCGGCCAGCGGTCGACCTCTGTGAGCAGGCGCGATGCCTCCGCGTCGGCGTGGCGGGCGTCCCACCCCTGCGCGTCCAGACTATTACGCAATGCCTCCAGGTAATCCGTTTCCGTAATTCCGGGAAGGTCTCGGACCATCGCCGTCGTCGTTCCGTAGAAAGAGCCCAGGCCGACGAAGACCCGGCCGCACTCACACCGGCCATGCGGCCGGTCCAGGTGCATGTCACAGAACGCACGCAGGGTTACGAGCTCACCTTCCACCGCCCAGTGGAAATCGTCGACACGCAGGCCCTGCGCGTACGCGGTGGCCGTGAGAAGTTTCATGACTCCCAAGCTCCTCGTGGTCGCCCGACCGCTTCCGGGTGGGAAGCGGATGCCCTCCGGATCTACGAGAAGACAACCATCCCCCACCGACAAAAGTCTCGGCTTAGCCATGATCGGGGTACTCTCGACGCACGTCCCGGACCGGCCGCGGGGACCGGCCCGAGACGATTCCGGTGGGAAGATCCAGTGGGAGGACGGCAGCCGGTGACTGCGCCTGTCGCCGCCACGGCCGACCCCGCCCCGGCCCCCGAAGGTGCCGGATCCGCCGAGGCCGCCGCGCCCCGCCAACAACGGCTCGCCGCGGGCGCCGCGACCTGGCGGGGTGTTCTGTTCCTGCTGCTGAACCTCCCTTTGGGCATTATCGGCTTCGTCTGCGTGACGACGGCGCTGGCCCTCGGTGCGGGCCTGGTGGTCACGGTGATCGGGATACCCGTGCTCGCGTTCGGCCTGCAGTTGTGCCGCGTGTTGGGCACCATCGAGCGGGTCCGGGCGCGGTGGCTGCTCGGCCTGCGGATCGGCGCGCCGTCGCGGCGGCCGCGCCGCCGGGCCGGCGGGCTCGGCTCGATGTTCGCCGCGCTGGCCGATCCAGTGTCCTGGCGTACCGCGTTGTACCTGTTCATCCGCCTGCCCTGGAGCATCATCAGCTTTGTGGCGGCGGTGCTGCTGCTCACCGTGGGCTGGGTGGTGCTGCCCTCGGCCACGCGCGGGCTCGTCGCGGTCGATCGGGCGATGATCCGCGGACTGCTCTCCCCGTCGGAGGGGGTGGAGCGACGGATCCGGGAGCTGGAGGCGGACCGGGGCGCGCTCGCCGACTCCGCCGCCGCCGACCTGCGGCGGATCGAACGCGACCTGCACGACGGCGCGCAGGCCCGGCTCGTCGCGCTGGCCATGGGCCTGGGGCTGGCGAAGGAGAAGCTCGCCGACGATCCTGACGCCGCCGCCCAAATGGTCGCCGAGGCGCACGGCGAGGCGAAACTCGCCCTGCAGGAGCTGCGCGACCTCGCCCGCGGCATCCATCCCGCGATCCTCACCGATCGCGGCCTGCCCGCGGCCCTGACCTCGCTTGCCGCCCGGTGCACCGTGCCCACCCGGGCCGCCGTCGAGCTGAGCAGCCGGCCGGCCCCCGCCCTGGAGGGCATCGTCTACTTCACCGCGTCGGAGCTGCTCACCAACATCAGCAAGCACAGCCAGGCCAGCGCCGCCACGATCGAGCTGCGCCGCCCCGACAGAGCCAGCCTGCTGCTGCGGGTCAGCGACGACGGCGTCGGCGGCGCGGATCCCCGCTGCGGTACGGGTCTCGCCGGTCTGACCGGGCGCCTGGACGCCATCGACGGCACCCTGGTCGTCGACAGCCCGCCCGGCGGCCCGACGCTGGTCAGCGTCGCGCTGCCCTGGCGGGATGCCACCGACGACCCCGGCTCCGGGCACTGATCTTCGGTGCCGTCCGCCGCCAGGGCACCGCTCGGGCGAAACCGTCAGACTGGCCGCGCCACCGGGCCCGTCTCGCCAGGTACGAGACCCGGCGTGCCCGGGTCAGGTCCGACAGCCGACTCCGCCGCAGCCGATCCGTCCCGTGGTGCCGCAGGCCGCGGACTGCCGGCCGCCCGACCCGGCAACAGCAGGGCCATCGGAACGGCGAGTACGGAGAACCCCAGCGTCCACCAGAACGCCACCGCGTAGGCGTGCGCCTGCGCGCCGAGGTCTACCGCGGCGCCACCCGACGTCGTCCCCCGTAGCTGATGGGCCAGAACCACCGCGAGCACGGCGGTGCCGAGAGAGCCGCCGATCTGCTGGAAGATGCGCACCGCCGAGGTGGCGCGGGGAATGTCGGTGGGACGTAGTCCATGGTAGGCCGCCGACATGACGGGGATCGACGCGGCCGCGAGGCCCATTCCCCGCAGCACCAGGGAGCCCCCGAGGAGGACCTCGCTCGTGTCCGCGCCGACCTGGGTGTAGGCCACCGAGCCCAGCACGCTGAGCACGATCCCGATCAGGACGAGCAGCCGCGGGCTGGTCCGATCGACCAGCCGGCCGACCAGAATCATCGCAAGCATCATGCCGAGCCCCTGTGGCGCGAGCAGTAGCCCGGCCTCGATGGCGCTGCGCCCCCGCACCTGCTGCTCGTAGAGCGGAAGCAACAACATCGCGCCGTAGAGCGAGAGCCCGAACAGGAACATCATCCCCGCGGAGCCGCAGAACGACGCGAAGCGGAACAGGCGCAGATCGATCAACGGAACGATTTTGGTCCGCAACGCGTGCCAGGCAAACACGGCGATCATCGCCAATCCGGTGAGCAGAGGCACCAGCGCCCTCGGGTCGGTGAAGTCGCCGCGCCGACCCGCCTCGGACAAGCCGTAGATCGCGACGGCGAGCCCCGGCGAGAGCAGGGCAAACCCGACCCCGTCGAACGGGTGGCGCTGCGCTACCCGCATCTCGGGCATCAGGCGCCAGGCCAGCGCGATGGCGACGACACAGACCGGCACGTTGACGAAGAAGATCCACCGCCAGCCGAGATCGTCGATGAGCACACCGCCGACGACGGGGCCGAGCACGGGGGTGAGCAGGGCCGGGACGGCCACCGTCGCCATGAGCCGGCCCAACCGCGCGGGACCGGCCGCCTGGGCGAGGATCGTCTGCATCAGCGGCAGCAGCAGCCCGCCCCCCGCGCCCTGGACGATCCGGAAGGCGATCAGGCTGCTCGCGGACCAGGCGATCCCGCAGAGCACGGAGCCCACCAGGAACAGCGTCAGCGACGCCAGCCACATCCGCTTACCCCCGAAGCGTTCGACCGACCAGCCGGTGAGTGGGATCACCACCGCGAGGGCCAGCAGGTAGCCGGTGCTGACCCACTGGATTGTCGACACGCCGACGTCGAAGGACCGCGCGAGGGTGTCGAGCGCGACCGACACGATCGTCGCGTCGAGCTGCACCACGACCGCTCCGACGAGAACGACCAGCGCCAGCCGGACGAGCTCGGGATCCAACCGGTCGCCACCGCCCGCGCCGGCGCCATCCGCCGTCGACACCTCGGCCTGCACAGCCATGGGCCCACACCTCCGGAACGGTTCAGGGGATCACGTCACGGCGCCACCAGCGCGGCGGATAACCGGCACTCGCCAACCCACGCCTGAACGATACACCGTCTCGCTTTCGCTACGGCGCATCGTGACTCGTACACCGTAACGATGTCGTCGGACCACGTAACCTCGAGGTATGGGTGACCACACCCGCGCGGAGAGACTCCCGGCGGTACCGACGGCCTTCGTCCCCCCGGCCCCCGCACACCGCCCGGCAGCACCCGCAGGCCCGACGCCCACGAACCTGACCCCCACGAGCCCGACCCCCACGAGCCCGACCCCCGCAAGCCCGACGCTCGCCGGGGTGACGGGCGCGGCAGACCGCCCGGCGCCGGCGGGGGGGTCGTCCGGGATCGTCTGGGCCCGGCCGGCCGAACGCCGCCGGCCGCGGCTGACCCGGGAGGCGATCGTGGACGCGGCTGTCGCGATGGCCGACGCCGAGGGGCTCGAGGCGGTCTCGATCCGCCGGGTCGCGGCGGCGCTCGACGCCCGGCCGATGAGCCTGTACTCCCATTTCGACCGCAAGGACGACCTGCTCGCGCTGATGAACGACCAGGTGGCGGCCGAGGTGATCGTGCCCGAGCCGCTGCCGGCGGACTGGCGGGACGCCCTGCGCGCCATCGCCCACCGCACCCGGGACAGCAGCCTGCGCCATCCCTGGGTCCTGCAGACGCTCGCCTGCCATCCTCGCCTCGGCCCGAACGGGCTGCGCCACGCCGAGCAGTCCGCGGCGGCGGTGTCCGCCCTGCCGCTACCGCCCCGCCGGCGAGGCGCGCTGCTGCGCGCCGTCGACACCTACACCCTCGGGCACGTCACCGCCGAACTGCGGGAGCGCCAGGGCTATCTCGGCGGCGCCGACCGGGCGGGGGTGCAGCGCTATCTGACCGGCGTGCTCGAGAGCGGCCAGTACCCGCACCTGGCCCAGTTCCACAGCCAGGACCTCGTCCTGGTCGGTGAGGATGCCCGAGAGAGCTTCGCCGAGGGCCTGGAATGGCTGCTGGCCGGGATCGCGGCCGCCATCGGCGCGACACCGTCCTGACCAGCACCGCCCTGACCAGCACCGTCCCGATGTGCCCACCCGCGCCCACCGCGATCAGACGCTGCCCAGCACCCGGGTGATCCGCACCTCCAGGACGACCCGCAGCGGGTTGGCCCGCGGCTCGCGGTAACGCTGCGCGTAGCGCCGCTCCGCCTCCGCGATGCTCGCCGGATCGTCACGTACCACGGCCAGCCCCTCCAGCGTCGACCAGCGGCGCCCGTCGATCTGGCAGACCGCGACCGCGGTTCCCGCGGCGGGCCCCGCGGCGATCAGCCGCGCCTTGCGGGACCGGCCGGAGGTGATCACGCGGGCGAGCCCGGCCGCCGGGTCGAGGGTCGCGCCGACGGCGACCACGTGCGCGCTGCCGTCGGCGCGCACCGTGGTCAGGCTGCACAGGTGCCGCTCCCGCCAGAAGTCGAGGAACTCCCCGCCACGACCGGTCAGGTCGGGCGGCCGGGCGGACTGGTTCGACATGCCGCCAGCCTGCCACGGACAGGCGGGGCCGTCCGGCAGCCACGCAACCGGAGAGCACTGCCACGATACGCACCCAAAACAGCACCTTTACCAACCCGATACCCACACGACACGAGCCGGAAAGCACCGCTGCCGACCCTCGTCGCACGACGCATCTTCGCTGGTCCGACGCTCGCCCACGGACCACGGGGACACGCACAACGGCGGCGCAGGGACTAGGAGCGACATGCCGTTCGACTTCGGGACGATCGACACAGGGGACACGGCCTGGGTGCTGGCCAGCGCCGCCCTCGTCCTGCTCATGACGCCGGGCCTGGCGTTCTTCTACGGGGGGATGGTCCGGGTCGAGAACGTCCTGAGCATGATCATGCAGAACTTCTTCTGCATGGGCATCGTCAGCGTGCTGTGGGTCCTGGTCACCTACAGCCTGGCCTTCGGCGGGGCGAACGGGTTCGTCGGCGGGTTCGACCACGTCGGGCTCGCCCATATGAACGTCCAGGTCGCCGGTTACACGGGCGCGGCGGGGCAGACCATCCCGCCGGTCGTGTTCGTCTGCTTCCAGCTCATGTTCGCCGTCATCACGCCGGCGCTCATCACGGGGGCGAGCGCGGACCGGTTCCGGTTCAGCGCCTTCGCGCTGTTCATCGCGCTGTGGTCGGTGCTGGTCTACGGCCCGGTCGCACACTGGGTCTTCTCCCCCACCGGCTGGCTCTACGAGCACGGCGCCGAGGACTTCGCCGGGGGGACCGTCGTCCACGCCAACGCCGGCGCCGCCGCACTCGCGGTGGCTATCGTGCTGGGTCCCCGCCGTGGCTGGCCCAGCGGCGACTTCCGCCCGCACAACGTCCCGTTCGTTCTGCTCGGCGCGGGCCTGCTGTGGTTCGGCTGGTTCGGCTTCAACGCCGGCTCCGCGCTGCACGCCAACGAGCTGGCGGGCAGCGCGTTCGTGAACACCAACACCGCGGCCGCCTGCGCCATGCTGGGCTGGATTCTCGTGGAGCGCCTGCGCGACGGGATGGCCTCCACACTCGGCGCCGCCTCCGGCGCCGTCGCCGGCCTGGTGGCGATCACCCCCGCGGCCGGGTACGTCACCCCGGTCGGCTCGATCGTCATCGGTCTGCTCGCCGGCGGCGTCTGCGCCCTGGCCACCGCCGTCAAGGGCAAGGTCGGCATCGACGACGCCCTGGACGTCGGCGCCGTGCACCTCGTCGGCGGCGCGCTGGGCGCCCTGCTCATCGGACTGCTGGGTAGCAGCGACATCGGCGGCAGGGACGGGCTGTTCTACGGCGGCGGCAGCCGCCTGCTACGCGAGCAGATCGTCGCCGTCGCGGCGGTGGTGGCCTACTCGTTCGTCGTCTCACTGATCATCGCTGGGGCGGTGCGGCTGGTCCACCGGCTGCGGGTGACCGCGGACGAGGAGGCCGAGGGTCTCGACACCACCCAGCACGGCGAGGTCGCCTACCGGCTCTGGTGACCTCCAGCCGCTGGCGACCTCGATCCTGACCCCGACCCCGACCCTGACCCCGACCCCGACCCTGACCCTGACCCTGAGCCCGACCATGACCCTGACCCTAAGCCTCCCATCCCCGGTGACCCCGGCCGCGGGAGCCGAGGGTCGCGAACTGGCCGCAGGTCGGGCGTCAGGGCCGCACGCCGTCCGCGTCCGGGACGATGGTGACGCCGAGCCGGCGGTGGGTGAGCACCGGGAACTCGGCGCGGACGGCGGCCGGGAGGGCCGGGTCGAGCTCGGCGCGGACCCGGGCGGGGCCCTGGCCACCCTCGGCCAGCACCACCCCCCACGGGTCTACGACGACGCTCGCCCCCGCCATGTCGCGGCCCGCGTGCCGGCCCGCGAGGTTACAGGCGACGAGGTGGACCTGGTTCTCGATCGCGCGGGCCCGGGTGAGCACGCGCCAGTGCTCCAGCCGGGCCGCGGGCCACGCCGACACGACCGCGACGAGATCGGCACCGGCGTCGCCGAGCAGCCGGAACAGCTCGGGGAAACGAAGGTCATAGCAGGTGGCCAGGCCGATGCAGCCGAGCTCGGTGCGCACGGCGTCGGCGGTCGTTCCCGGCGTGAGCAGCCTGGCCTCGTCGGATTCGTAGCCGAACAGGTGAATCTTCCGATACGTGTGCAGCATGTCGCCACCGGGACCGATCAGGGCGGTCGTGTTGTACAGCCGGCCGTCGTCGGCCCGCTCCACCAGGCTGCCGGCGACCAGGTGGAATCGGCGTTCCCGGGCCACCTCCCGCAGCGCGGTCAGCGTCGGGCCGGTCAGCGGCTCCGCCTGCGCCCGGTAAGCGTCGAAATGGAAGTAGCCGGTGGCCCACAGCTCGGGGAGCACGACGAGGTCGGCGTCGGTCCGGCGCAGTTCGGCCAGCACCCGGCGCACCCGGTCCGCGGCGCTCTCGCCGTCCGGGCAGTCGGTCTGCAGGCACACGGTGCGGATGCGGCCGGCCGCCGGAGCGGTCGCCGACGCCGGTGCCGGTGCCGGTGCTGGTGCTGGTGCCGAAAGCGGTGCCGGTGTCGTCGGGTTCATGGCGGGTCTCCAGCATGTCGCGATCAGCTCAGGCCGAGCATCGACTTCCACTGCTGGGCGCTCGTCGGCCGGAAGACGTGGTTCATCCGCTTGACGACCGACAGGTCCTCGGAGGACTGCGGCGAGTACTGGTGGCCCGGAAAGACGGTGGTGGTGTCCGGCAGGGTGGCCAGCCGGCGCAGGCTGTCGTACATCAGCCCGGCATCGCCGCCGGGCAGGTCCATCCGGCCGCAGCCCTCCAGGAACAGGGTGTCGCCCGCGACAAGCCGGTTGTCGACGACGAAGCACTGGCTGCCGGGGGTGTGACCCGGGGTGTGCAGGAGCTGGATCGGGATCTCCCCGACCGTGACCACGTCGGCGTCGTCGTGCTCGACGAGGTCGGTGGCGGAGACCTCGGTGGCCCGGCGCACCCACTCGGCCTCGGCCCGGTTGACGTGGATGGGCACGGGCACGCGGGTGAGCAGCTCGCGGATGCCCTCGATCTCGAAACCGAACGCGGAGCCGCCCACGTGATCGGCGTGGTAGTGGCTGACGAGCGCGCCGGTGAGCCGCATGCCGTCGGCGGCGACCAGGGCGAGCAGGTCGTCCACCTTGTAGGCGGGGTCGACGACCACCGCCTCGCCGGTCTCCCGGTCCCCGACGAGGTAGACGAAGTTGACCATCTGGGTGCCGACCGGGTCGCCGACGGCGAAGTCGCGGCCGGACAGAAGCTGGCGGAAGTACAGACGCTCGGTCATCCGTTCAGCTTATGAAGGTCCGCCCCGAGGTGGGACGAGCCGGCGACGTGGGGCTACATTCGGCGACATGACGGGGGATGAACCCACGTCGCGGACGCCGGCAACCGGCCCCCCGCAGCCGCCCGACGCCCGGGTCACTCCCCGCCAGGTGGCGCGCTGGCGTCGCTCCGGGCTGGTCCGCGACGGCGGCCGTGACCTGGCCCAGCTCCGGATGATCGGGACGCTGTGGCGGGCCGGGATCAGCCTGGGCCGCATCCGCGCTGCCTTCGACCGCGCGGCCACCCGTGCCGACCCCACAACGCACGACTCCGGATACGACTTCCGGCGTTACGCCGTGTATGCGGACGAACTGTACGTCCAGCACGCCGACGGAAGCTGGGAAGGCGACCGCCGCCCGGGCCAGCTCGTCCTCGACGAGGTGCTGCCCCTGCACCCGGTCGACGTCGCGCTTGTGTCCGGACCATCCGCTCGCCCGGCGCGCGCGGTCGTCACCCGCCCGGCGCCCCCCATCCGTTCGCCGGGCCCGATCGTTCCGGCCGATGTCGAGGCGATCCGGCGCTTCCTCGCCCGCCAGGACCGCCCAGGACCCCCACAGGACCGCCCAGAACCCCCGCAGGACCCGGAACCCCCGCAGGACCGGGAATCCGTCGCGTCATCCGGCGACCGGCCGGGGTGCCCGGTGGGCGGTGAAGAAATCGAGGATGGCGCCGGTGGCGTCGAAGGTGCGCCCGGCGGGTGAGTCGTGTGGGTCGCGGCGGGCCTCGGGACTCGCCGGCCACAGGTGGGTGCCGCCGAGGACCGTGTCGAACAGGACCTCGCCGCCGCCCGCGCAGCCGACGTAGCGGCGGGTGACGATCTCGGCGGCGGGCCGGGTGGTCAGCGGGGTCGGGTCGCAGCCGTAGCGATCGGCGTAGGCGCGGACCACCTCCGGCGCCGCGGGCACCCGGGTCGAGGAGCCCGCCACCACGCCGCCACCGTAGGGCACCGACGGATCGGCGGTGCCGTGCACGGCCATCGTCGCCGGCGCGCGCCCGGCGGGGCAACGGGCCTCGAAGGTCGAGGAGACCATGGCCACGGCGGCGAACCGGGCGGACCGGCAGACCAGCGCGGCGGCGAACTCGGCGCCGTTGGAATGCCCGGTGGCGTACACCCGCCGGCCGTCGAGGCAGAACCGGGAGGCGAGGTCGGTCAGCAGGGCACCGACGAAGCCGACGTCGTCGGCCCTGCCCGGCTCGCTCAGGGTGTTCCACCGGCGCGGCGTGCCGAGCGCGTCGGGAGTCACCACGACGAAGCCGCGCCCGGCGCCGGCCGCACCCAGGCGAGACCGCTGATCCTCCAGCGCCGCGTCCGCCTTGAAACCGTGGAAGTCGAAGACGACGGGATAGGAGAATCGCCCGTCGTAATCCGCGGGCACCGCCAACCGGTAGGAACGCCGGACGCCGTCGTGAACGAGAACGTGCACCCCGCCGGACAGCGGAACGCGTCCGGCGGACGCCGCACACCCGTCGCCGGCCGTCAGGCGGGACGAGCCCGCGGCCAGCCGCAGTGGCGGTGCGCCGGCAACCTGGCCGATGGTGGTCTCGGAGCGGCCGGGCAACACCGCCACGGCCAGCGACATGACCGCCGCCATGACGGCGATGCCCATCACGGCGAGCGGCCATCTCGGCACACTCCCAGCACGGAACATCTGACCACGGTACGAACAAGGCCCGGGAAATATGACGTCTGGCCACGGACGCCTGTCCGACTGTCCGCATCGGGACAGGCGCCCGGCAGCGGACCTTCGCCGACGAGGCTCGGCGTCCTCCCCGCGTGGCGAACCGCCGACCAGGCGGCCGACAGCCGCGGCATCGTCGCGATCGTTGCGGAACGGGTCGGTCTGCGGCGGTTTCCCGCACGTACGAACGCGGCGGGGGACAGAACCATAGACTGGCGGAAGGCGGCGGCGCACCGACGGCACCGGCTCACCCGCGCCCACCCGCCTCCTCTCCGAGGCGTTGGCCTGGCGGCCCGTGGCCCGCGCTCGACCGCTCCGCGTCCGACACACCGGCACCGCGCCAGCCACCGATCTCCCCGGGGGGCAACCATGACGTCCGCATCGGCTCCGCCCACGCCCGGCGCCGCGGCGGCGCCCGGTTCGAGGCCGCCGGCCCGCCCGGCGATCCTCACCGTCGACGACGACCCGAGTGTCTCCCGCGCGGTCGCCCGCGACCTGCGGCGCCAGTACGGGGAGCGCTACCGGATCGTGCGCGCCGAGTCCGGGGCGCAGGCGCTCGACGCGTTGCGGGAGATGAAGCTGCGCGGCGATCGGGTCGCCGTGCTGCTCGCGGACTTCCGGATGCCGGCGATGAACGGCATCGAGTTCCTCGAGCAGGCGATGGACCTGTACCCGACGGCGCGTCGCGTGCTGCTGACGGCGTACGCCGACACCACGGCGGCGATCGACGCCATCAACATCGTCGATCTCGACCACTACCTGCTCAAGCCGTGGGACCCGCCGCAGGAGAAGCTCTATCCGGTCGTCGACGGTCTGCTCGACGCCTGGCTCGCCGCCGACCACAGCCCCGTCACCGAGACCCGCGTGGTCGGGCACCGCTGGTCGGCGCGTTCCTACGAGGTGCGCGACTTCCTCGCCCGCAACCAGGTGCCCTACCGCTGGTACCTGTCCGAGGAGCCGGAGGGCGCGCGGCTGCTGGTCGCGGCCGAGGCGNCCCCCGACACGCTGCCGGTCGTGATCACTCCCGACGGGGTGACGTTGACCGACCCCACCGACGCCGAGCTCGCCGGCCGGGTCGGGCTGACCACCTCCCCCGCCGCGGACTTCTACGACGTCGTGGTGATCGGCGGGGGCCCGGCGGGACTGGGCTCGGCGGTGTACGCGGCCTCGGAGGGGCTGCGCACCGTCCTCGTCGAGCGCACGGCCACCGGCGGGCAGGCCGGCCAGAGCTCGCGGATCGAGAACTACCTGGGCTTCCCGGACGGCGTGTCCGGCGCCCAGCTCACCGACCGCGCGCGCCGCCAGGCGGTCAAGTTCGGCGCGGAGGTCCTCACCGCGCGCGACGCCGTCGCGCTGGAGATCTGCGGCCCGGCGCGCACGGTCCACTTCGACGACGGCCGGCAGATCTCCGCGCATGCCGTCGTCCTCGCCACCGGCGTGTCCTACCGGCAGCTCACCGCCCCCGGCCTGGACGAGTTCACCGGCCGCGGGGTGTTCTACGGCTCCGCGCTCACCGAGGCGCCCTCCTGCGCCGGGCAGGACGTCTACATCGTCGGCGGGGCGAACTCCGCCGGCCAGGCGGCGATGCACTTCGCCCGGCACGCCCGGCGGGTCACCATGGTCGTGCGCGGGTCGTCGCTGGAGGCGTCGATGTCCCACTACCTGATCCAGCAGATCGCCGGGGTCGAGGCGATCACCGTACGGACCTGCACCGAGATCGTCTCGGCGGAGGGCGACGGCCACCTCGAACGGCTCACGCTGCGCGACAACGCCAGCGGCGAGACCGAGACGGTCGACACCCAGTGGCTGTTCATCTTCATCGGCGCCGCGCCGCGCACAGGCTGGCTCGACGGCGTGCTGACCCGCGACGAGCGCGGGTTCGTCCTGGCCGGGCCGGACCTGGTCGTCGACGGCCGCCGCCCGCCGGGCTGGTCGCTCGACCGCGACCCCTACCACCTGGAGACGTCGGTGCCGGGGGTCTTCGTCGCCGGCGACGCCCGCGCGGAGTCGGTGAAGCGAGTGGCCTCGGCGGTCGGCGAGGGCGCCATGGCCATCGCGCTCGTCCACCGCTACCTGGAGAAGCATTGATGTGCCTCGCCGGAGCGAAGACGGCCCGACCAGGAGGGCGATCATGAAGACGGTTCCCTGCGACGTCGACGAGCTGCGCACTCTGTTCCTGTTCGAGAAGCTCACCGACGACCAGCTTCACTGGCTGTGCGAACGCGGGCACGCCGAACTGCTCGAACCCGGCCCGGTCTACAGCGAGGGCGCGCCCGCGACCTGCTTCTACGTGCTCATCTCCGGCGCGCTGGTGATGTCCACCCGGGTGGGTGCCGACGACATCGAGGTTGTGCGCTCCTCCCAGCGGGGGGTGTACGCCGGCGCCTGGCACGCCTATCTCGGCGACCGGGTGCCCCAGCTCTACAAGAACTCGATGCGGGTGACCGAGCCCAGCCGCTTCTTCGTCCTCGACGCCGACGACGTGGCGACCGTGATGCGCGAGTGGTTCCCGATGGCCCTGCACATGCTCGAGGGCCTGTTCTTCGGCATGCAGAACACCCAGCAGGTGGTCGGCCAGCGGGAGCGGCTGCTCGCGCTGGGCTCGCTGTCCGCGGGGCTGACCCACGAGCTGAACAACCCGGCGGCCGCCGCCGTGCGGGCCACCTCGGCGCTGCGCGAGCGGGTCGCCGGCATGCGGCACAAGCTCGGCATGATCGCCGCTGGTCCGTATGAGCGGACCGAGCTGGAGGTGCTCATCCGCCTGCAGGAAGAGGCGGTGGAGCGGGTGGCGAAGGCACCGACGCTCACCCCGATCGAGGTCTCGGACCGCGAGGACCTCATCGGCGACTGGCTGGACGAACGTGACATCGGCGACGCCTGGGACGTCGCGCCGATCTTCGTGCAGGCCGGCCTGGACGTCGCCTGGCTCGACCACGTGGCCGACTCGGTGCCGGCGGGCGTGCTCGACGGCGCCGTGCGCTGGCTGACCTACACGGTCGAGAGCGAACTGCTCATGCGGGAGATCGAGGACTCCACCACCCGGATCTCGACCCTGGTCACCGCCGCCAAGCAGTACTCGCAGATGGACCGGGCGCCGTACCAGACCGTCGACCTCCACGAGCTGCTCGACAGCACCCTGGTCATGCTGGGCCGCAAGATCGGCGACGACGTCGAGATCCGCCGGGACTACGACCGGTCCCTGCCGGCGATCCCCGCCTACGCGGCCGAGCTCAACCAGGTCTGGACGAACCTGATCGACAACGCCGTCGCCGCGATGGACCACCGCGGCACGCTGACGGTGCGTACCTTCGCGGACCACGACTTCGGCGTCGTCGAGATCGGCGACAGCGGCCCCGGCATCGACCCCGCCATCCGGGACCGGATCTTCGAGCCGTTCTTCACGACGAAGGCGGTCGGCGAGGGCACCGGTCTCGGCCTGGACATCTCCTGGCGGATCGTGGTGAAGAAGCACCACGGCGACCTGCGGGTCACCTCCGTCCCCGGCGACACCCGCTTCCAGGTCCGCCTTCCCCTCGTCGCCCCCTCCGCCTCCGCCACCGACAGCCCAGCCGAGGACCCGCCCGCCAGCCCGCCGCAGTCCAAGCAGACGTGAATTCGCCCACCAAGATTTCACGTTTTCGGCGCCAGACCTGAATTCTGAACAGGGAGCACAGGAGCCGCCGGACCCGCGCCGGCGGGGTCCGCGAGCTGCTCCAGCAGGTCGGCGGCCTTCTCCTCGCGGCCGGCGCGCGCGATCTCGGCCTGCAGGCGGCGCGCCTGCGTCGCATAGCGGGGGTCGGCCAGCACCTGACGGACGGCCGTGCGGATCTGCTGCGCGGTCGGTGTCTGGGTACGCAGGTCGATGCCCACGCCGGACCAGGCCACCCGGGCGTTGACCTCGTTCTTGTCCTCGGTGCGGCCGGCGCCGACGATCGGCACGCCGTGCGAGAGCGCGAGCTGTGTCCCGCCGTACCCGCCGTTGGTGAGGAAGACGTCGATGTGCGGCATGAGCTCGTCGAAGGGGATGAAGCGTTCGACCCGGGAGTTGACCGGCAGCGTCCCGAGTTCGGCCGGGTCGGCGCCGCCGGTCACGGCGACCACCAGGATGTCCTCGCCGGCGAGCGCGTCCAGCGCGGGACGGATCAGCTGGGCNGAATCGGTCGCGACGGTGCCCTGGTTGACCAGCACGACCCGGCGGCCCGCCGTCAGTTCGGGCCACCAGGCCGGCGGCTGCCAGGCCGGGTCGGCCAACGGGCGCGGCGGGCCGACGAAGCACACCTGGGGCGGCAGATCCGGAACGGAATACTCGAAGCCGGGCGGGCTGAACTGCAGGTACAGCCGGCAGACCAGCGGATACTCGAACACCATCTGGGCGGTGGGCGCCAGGCCGAGCTGCCCGCGGACGTCGTTGACCGCGGCGGTCATCGGCCGGAACACGACCCGGCGCATGAGCTGGTCGAGCGCGCGGTTGCGCAGCCGTCCGACCAGGCCGGCGGACGGGGCCAGCCCGAGGCCGAAGGGCGCCAGCTCCCGGCTCGGGAAACCGAGCACGGTGATGCCGAAACCGGCGAACGCCGGGCCGCCGAGTTCCTGGATCAGTGCCGCGGCGATGAAGGCGGTATCGCCGACGATGACGTCCGCGGATTCCCGCTCGAGCAGGGCGCGCAGATCCCGAACGTGTCCGAGCAGGGGAAGGGCGAACCCGTGGACCATCTCGAACTGGAGCTTGCGCAGTCCGGTCCGCTTCTGGTGACCGGGGAACCGCTCGTTCAGGTCGAGGACGCTGAAGTCGTTGTGGTGCTCGCTGAGGGGATGAAACGTGGCGCCGGTGGCCGTGATGGCGTCGGCGAAAGCCGAACCGGCGTACCACCGGACGCTGTGGCCGCGCCCCACCAGGGTCCGGGCGACCGGGTAGGCCGGGGCGGTGTGGCCTACGCCGGGAGTGGTGGCGAACAGGAAACGGGCCACGGGAAGGTCACCTTTCGGCCGGACCGTCAGGCCACCGGGCTCAGTCCGCCGTCGAGGTTGACGGCCGTGCCGGTGATGTAGGCGGCCCGCGGGGAGAGCAGGAACGCGACGAGGTCGGCGAACTCCTGCGCCCGGCCCACCCGGCCCAGCGGGATGCCGGAGTCGCGCCCCATCCGCGCGTAGAGCTCGTCGATCCCGATACCCTGCGCGGCCGCGGCCCGGTCCCACTGACCGCTCTCGACCATGCCGATGAGGATCGCGTTGACCCGGACGTTGTCCGGGCCGAGCTCCTTGGACAGGGCCTTGGTGAGCGCGAGTCCGGCGGCCCGGGTGACCGACGTCGGCATGGAGCCCGCGCCCGGCGCCCGGGCGCTGATCGACAGCGAGTTCACGATGCTCCCGCCGCCCGCCCGGCGCAGGTGCGGCAGGACGAGCCGGGACGCCCGCACCGCCGCGTGCAGCTTCAGGTCGAGGTCGCCCTGCCAGGCCTCGTCGGTCTGGCGCTCGAACGGCCCCGCGGAGCTGGCCCCGGCGTTGTTGACCAGGGCGTGGACGGCGTCCCACCGCTCGGTGGCAGCGGCGACGAACCGATCGAGGTCGGCCGGTTCCCGGACGTCGGCGACCACCGGCAGGACCTCCCCGGCCGAGCCACCCGCCGCCTCGGCGACCGACCGCAGCCGCGCGGCGTCCCGGCCGCAGAAGGCCACCCTGGCCCCCTCGGCGGCCAGGGTCCGCACCAGCGCGGCGCCGAGGCCGTCCGAGCCGCCGGTCACCAGCACGACCCGGCCCGAAAGCTGCAGATCCATCCCGCTCCCCTGCTCCAGGCCGCCGCCCTGCCGGCCGTCCCACCGACGCCGGCCGTCCCGGAAGCCGGCCGTCCTACTGAAGGTAGTGCTCGACCTGGGAGACGCTGCCGGGCTCGGCGCCCTGCGGGTCCTGGCCGGCGTCGCGCCGGGCGCGGCGGCGGCGCAGCAGGTCCCAGCACTGGTCCAGCGCCTGCTCCAGGCGCTCGAGGCGCTCGTGCTCGGTCTCGGCGTCGATCTCGCCGCGGGCGCGGCGGCCCCGCAGCTCGTGCTCCTCGGCCACGAGGGCGCTGACCTGGGCGTAGATCCGCTCGTCGTCCACCCGCCCACTCAATCACGCCAGCCCGAGGCCGTGGGATCGGACCGCAAAGCGGAAGACCTTCGCGGAACGCGATTCTCGGGATGTGACCTGGCATACTGCGCGGGTGGAAATCGCGATGATGCGAGCCGCGGTCTGCCATCGGCTGGGCACGCCGGACGAGATCACGACCGAGCTGGTACCCAGACCCGAGCCAGGGCCGGGCGAGGCGTTGATCAGGGTGCACGCGGCGGCGGTGAACCTGCCGGACGTGCTCATCGCCGCGGGCCGCTACCAGGTGCCGGTGCCACCGCCGTTCACCCCCGGCAGCGAGTTCGCGGGGGTCGTCGTCGGCGTCGGGTCGCAGGTGACAGGCGTCCGGGTCGGTGACCGGGTGGCCGGCGCGGCGATGAGCGGCGCGTTCGCCGAGTACGTCGCCGCGCCGGCGACGTCGCTCATCCCGGTGCCGGCCGGGGTGGATCTCGCCACCGCCGCGGCGAGCTGGGTCTGCCACCTCACTGCCTACCACGCGCTGCGCTCGATCGCGGACATCGCGCCCGGGGAGCGGCTGGTCGTGNTCGGGGCCGCCGGCGGCGTCGGGCTCGCGACGGTGGAGCTGGGCGCGCTGCTCGGCGCGCGGGTGATCGCCGCGGCCTCCAGCCCGGAGAAGCTCGCGGCCTGCAAGGAGCGCGGCGCCGAGCACCTGATCGACTACGAGCGCACGCCGTTACGCGACGCGATCCGGGCGGCGGCCGGCGGCGCGGACGTGGTCGTCGACCCCGTCGGCGGACGCTTCGCCGAGGCGGCGCTGCGCACCCTCGGCTGGGGCGGGCGGTTCGTCACCGTCGGCTACGCCAGCGGAGAGATCCCGCGCATCCCCCTCAACCTGCTGCTGTTGAAGGGCATGATCGTGCGCGGCTTCGAGCTGCGCACCTTCCCCCAGTTCGAGCCGGAGCTTGCGGCGCGGGACCGGGCCGAGCTCGCCGAGCTGCTCGGCGCCGGCCGGGTCGCCCCCCTCATCGGCGCGCGCTTCCCGCTGGCCGCCACCGGTGCCGCCCTGACCCACGTCGCCGAGCGGCAGGCGATCGGCAAGGTCGTCCTGGAGATGACGGACGGCGACGACACCGGCGTCGAGGCCTGAGGTCATGGCCCCACTCCTGCCACCCCGGACCGGATGACTACTTTCCGTCACCATTCGCTGGTGTCGGCACCGCATGGGGGCGCGGCCGCCCGGGTATGGACAGGACCGGGCTGCACGGGGTGCGTCGGGCCGCACGGGGTGGGTGAGGAGTCTTGGTACAGGAGCGTCCGGACCTCTTCGAGCTCCTGAACCTCGCGGTGACCGTGACGGATCTTCGCAGCGGCCGCCTGCGCCGGGCCAACGCGGCGGCCTGCGACCTGCTCGGCCGTTCCGAGGACGAGCTGATCGGCACGTACTGGCAGGACGTCACCGTGCCCGAGGAGCGCGCGCTGTGGCACGAGGAGATCCACCGGCCCGGCCAGCACGACCCGCCGTCCCGGCGGCTGGTCCGCCTGTGGCGCCCGGACCACAGCACCGTCCACGTCCTCGTCACCTCGGCGACGGTGCCCGGACCCGCGGGATGGGAGGTCCTCAGCCAGCTCCAGGACGTCTCCGACGAGATCACCGCGAACGACCGGCTGCGCCTCATCCTGGACAACACGCCGGTATCGATGTTCCTGGTGGATCGGGCGGGGTTCGTCCTCGCCAGCGAGGGCCTCATGGACGCGACGCTGTCGCGTCTCGCCGAGCATCCCGACATCTCGGTGTTCACGCTCTTCGAGGACCTGCCCAACGCCCTCGGCCTGCTGCAGGCCGCGCTCGCCGGACGTCCCCTGCACAACGTCATCGAGGCGTTCGGCCGCTGCTTCGACCTGCATCTCATGCCGATCGAGGGACCCGAGGGCGAGGTGAGCTACCTGACCTGTGTCGCGACGGACGTCACCGAACACCAGCAGGCGCTGGCCACCCTGCGAACCCGCTCGGTCGAGCAGGCCATGGTGGCCGACCTGGGCCAGCAGGCGCTGGAGAGCCTCGACGCCGCCTCGATGTGGACCCGGGCCGCCCGGATTCTCGCCGAACATCTCGCGGCTGGAACCGTCCGGATCCACGAACTCGACGACACCGGTCGGCGCACCCGTACCCTCGCCGACGTCTCCCCCGCCGCCGAATCCCCCCACGACACCGAATCCCCCCACGACACCGAATCCCCCCACGACACCGAATCCCCGCACAACACCGGATCCCCCGCCGACCTGGCCCGAGCCGACCTGGCCCGAGCCGACGGCGGGACCGACGGGGCCTGGTGCCCGCCGCAGCCCCCCGCCGGGGCCGTCATCGGCGGTCACGAGCTCGTCGTGTCGACCGGCCGAGGTGATCGGCCGTCGGCGGTCATCGAGGTGAGCCGCCCCGCACCCGCACCGGCGTTCAGCGAGCAGGATGTGCAGTTCGTCCGCTCGGTCGGCGCCGTGCTGGGCGCGGCCGCGGTGCGCTTCCGGATGGAGGACGAGATCCGCCGTCGGTCCCTGCGCGACGGGCTCACCGGGCTGCCCAACCGGACGGCGCTGCTCGACCGGCTGGACCGGGCGCTGCAGCGGGCGCGGGGCGACGGGACCCGCATCGGCGTGCTGTTCATCGACCTCGACGGCTTCAAGACGGTCAACGACACCCTGGGCCACCAGGCCGGCGACCACCTGCTGCGGTTGACGGCGGACCGGCTCGAGCACGCCGTGCGGCCCGCCGACGTCGTCGGGCGGCTTTCCGGTGACGAGTTCGCCGTGCTCTGCGAGGACGTCGACTCTCCCGCCGTCATCGAGGCGATCGCCGACCGGGTACTCGCCACCCTGGACACGCCCTGCGTGCTGCGCGAACGCACGGTCGTGCTGTCGGCCAGCATCGGCATCGCCCTGTCCGAGCCGGAGACCGCCGACGGCGAGGATCTGCTCAACGCCGCCGACATCGCGATGTACGCCGCGAAGCGTCGCGGGCCGGGGCGGCGGCTGGCGTTCGACGAGGTGATGCGCACCCGGCTGATGGCTCAGATCACCGAGAACGACGAGCTGCGCCGGGCCGTGTCCGCCGACGAGCTGGTCATGCGCTACCGGCCGATCCAGGACATCGACCGGGAGGTGGCCGGCGCGGAGGCGCTGCCGCACTGGCGACATCCGCGCCGGGGGCTGGTGCCGCCCGCGCAGTTCCTGCCCGATCCCGCGCACGTCGGCCTGCGGGTGCCGATCGACCGCTGGGCCGTGGGCCGGGCCTGCCGGGCCGCCGCCGGGTGGGCGGACGAGCGCGCGGACGGCGCGCCACCACCGCTGCTGACCGTGGCTGTCTCCAGCCGCTGCCTCGTCGAGGCGCGGTTCGTTCCCGAGCTGGACGTGCTGCTGGCCGCCACCGGTGGGGACCTCCGCTACCGGCTGTGCCTCCAGATCGCCGAGCGGGAGGTCGCCGACGACGAGACGGCGCTGTCGGCCGTCTTCGGCGAGCTGCGGCGGCTGGGAGTCGACCTCTGCGTCGACGACTACGGGTCGGCCCGGACGATGGCCTCCGCCATGAACCGGGTGCCCTTCGGCTACATCCGGCTCAACGGGACGTTCGTCGACGGCGTCGACCGCAGCCCGGTGCGCCACGCTGCCTCGGGTGCCCTCATGCACTTCGCCCACGAGCTCGGCATCCGGACGATGGCCGGCGACGTCGGGACGGCCTCGCAGTGGGAGACGCTGCGGGCGCTGCGCTGCGACCTCTTTCTCGGCCCGGTGATCGGTCCGAGCACGGCGGGGCTGCCGCGGCTGGCCGGACGCGGGAACGAGCCGGACACCGCCCGCCGCCCCGCGGCCCCGTCTCGCGGACGGTGACGACCCCGCGCGGCGGCCGACTCCGAATGGTGACGGTCGGCGACAGCGACCCCCGCGGATTGGTGACGACGACGTCAGACCTGCCTCGATCACAAGCCGCCGCGAGCCACCCGGCGTCCCCTGGCCGCCCGCGGCGACCGCCGCTGCGGCGAGCACCGAGGACATCGCGACCGACGGGTCCACCAGGTCACCGTCGGCGCCGGCCCGGCGTCCGGCGGGTGCGTCCGCGCGCCGCGGCGGCCCGACGGGCCCTTCAGCAGCGGCCATCAGCGGACCGGGCAGCAGGTGACGGCCGCTCCGGCCGGGCACCGGTGCATCGGCTGCCCCGGGTCCGAATCTGAGGTTCAATGAGCGATGAAACATCTAACTTCGCACATGAGATGTACGGCGGGTTCCGGCGCGATCGGGATCGCGCCGTGGACATACACCTGCAAACGGGGCCTGCCCACACCCTGCGTCACGTGACATCGCTGTTAGAAATCGAGGTAGCCTCGTATGCTTAGGTGAGGCGCCGCCGCGTGCGGGCAGCCGCCCCGGCAGCGGTTCCGGCGGCTGGCATGGGTGCGTTCGTCCGGCGGCCCTGGGCCGACGGCTGCGGGCGAGATCCCGCCGGGGCCCACCGGCGTCCACCCTCGATCCAGATACGGGTGGCGCTGTCGCTCCCGCCCAGGGCGGTGGCGCCTGATCCCCCCGGGCAGTAGAAATCAGGAAAGGCGTGACTCCCTCCGCTCTGCGAGAGGAACACGCGCGAGCGAGGAGGTCGAGAACGTGAGCCTTGTCACCAAGCCCGGTACCCGCTACCGGTCCGCCGTCGACCAGACGGAGATCATCGTGGTGAAACCCGCGAAGGGACCGATCGATCTGCGGTGCGGCGGCCATCCGGTCGTGGCGATCGGCACCGAGGCCCCCACCGGGCTCACTCTGGACCCCGCGTTCTCCGCCGGCACGCCGCTGGGCAAGCGGTTCGCCGACACCGACACCGGTCTCGAGCTGCTGTGCACCAAGGGCGGCACCGGTTCCCTGTCCATCGGGGAGGTCATCCTCGCCCAGAAGGACGCCAAGCCCCTGCCCTCCTCTGACTGACGGGTAGCCACGATGCACCTCGGGATGCTTCTCGAAATGGCCGCGGACGGCATGGCCGACCGGGTCGCGCTCGGCCCGTTGGCCTCCGGTCTGACCTTCGCCGAGCTGGCCAGCCGAGCCCGGCGCCTGGGCGCCGCGCTCGAGGCGCGGCCGGGCGAGCGGGTCGGGCTGATCGACCTGAACTCCCCCGCGGTTCCCCTGACGCTGTTCGGCTCGGCGATCGCCGGCAAGCCGTTCGTGCCGATCAACTACCGCCTGGCGGATCCGCAGTTGCGCGCCATCGTCGCCCGCACCGCCCCGGCGACGATCATCGTGGGTGAGGGTGTCGTCGAGCGGGTCGGGCCGATCGACGGCGTCGAGTTCCTCAGCCGGGCCGAGGCCCTGGCGCTCGCCGAGGACCCCGAGGGCAAGGAGAAGGACGGCTGGGGCGGCGACGCCGACGAGATCGCCGTCCTGCTGTTCACCAGCGGCACCACGGGCGAGCCGAAGGCCGCCGTGCTGCGGCACAGCAACCTGACCGAATACATCATCTCCACCGTCGAGTTCGCCGGCTCCGCGGAGGACGAGGCCGCGATCGTCAGCGTGCCGCCGTACCACATCGCGGGCATCTCGGCGGTGCTGTCGTCGACCTACTCCGGGCGCCGGGTGGTCCAGCTCGAGGCGTTCGACCCGGTCGCCTGGGTGCACATCGTCCGGCAGGAGTCGATCACCCACGCGATGGTCGTCCCGACGATGCTCGGCCGCATCCTCGACATCGTGGAGAAGGACGGCAAGGGCCTGCCCTCGCTGAGGTCGCTGTCCTACGGCGGCGGCCCGATGCCCCTGCCGGTCATCGAGCGGGCGGTCGGCCTGCTGCCGAACGTCGGCTTCGTCAACGCCTACGGGCTCACCGAGACCTCCAGCACCATCGCGGTGCTGGGCCCCGACGATCATCAGGCGGCGTTCGCCAGCGACGACCCGGCGGTCCGCGCCCGGCTCGCCTCCGTCGGCAAGCCGCTACCGACGCTCGAGGTGTCGATCCGCGACGCGGCCGGCGTCGAGGTGCCCACCGGCGAGCGCGGGGAGATCTCCGTGCGCGGCGGCCAGGTCTCCGGCGAGTACCTCGGCCGGGGCACGACGCTCGACTCCGACGGCTGGTTCCCGACCCGCGACGAGGGCCACCTCGACGAGGCCGGGTACCTGTTCGTCCACGGCCGGCTCGACGACGTGATCGTGCGCGGCGGCGAGAACCTGTCGCCGGGCGAGATCGAGGCGGTGCTGCTGGAGCACCCGAGCGTGCTCGAGGCCGCGGTCGTCGGGATCCCGAACAAGGAGTGGGGCGAGCAGGTCGTCGCCGCCGTCGTCACCTCCGGCGGGGTGACGGAGGAGGACCTCAAGGCGCACGTCCGCTCCCGGCTGCGCTCCAGCCGGACCCCCGACCACATCCAGTTCCGCGAGGAGCTGCCGTTCAACGAGAGCGGCAAGCTGCTGCGCCGAGTGCTTCGGACCGAGCTGTCCGAGGCCTTCACCTGATCGGTTCCGCATCGCGCGCCCGCCGGCCGGCTGCGACCGGCGGGCGCGGGACGCGGGGTGCGCGGGACGCGGCGTGCGGCGCCCGCGACGCGGCCCGTAGGCCGGCATCGGGTGTGCCGCGGACCGGCCGCCGTCCGGTGACGCGCGTCGGCGAGGACGAGGCGAGGATGAGCTCATCATGACTGTCGTTCCCACCGGTCCCGGTCCCGTCGGGGAGCCGGCGCTTGGCGCCGCGTCAGCCGGCGCCGCGGATCTCGCCCTGCCCCTGCAGGACGTCCTCGGGGTCCGGGAGACCGAGCCCGACGTTTTCGTCGGTGCCCGGGGCGCGCGCGCCCGCGCCGGCATCTTCGGCGGGCAGCTCGCCGGGCAGGCACTCGCGGCGGCCCAGCAGACCGCGGACTTCCCGGCGCACTCGCTGCACGGCTACTTCCTGCAGTCCGGCGACCCGGACATCCCGGTGAGCTACCACGTCGAGCGCCTACGCGACGGCCGCTCGTCGGCGGTGCGCCGCGTGGTCGCCCGCCAGCACGACCGCCGGCTGTTCGAGGTGATGGCGTCGTTCACCATCCCCCGGGAGGGGCTCGACCACGCCGATCCGGCCCCGCCCGATGTGCCCGATCCGGAGTCGGTCGCCGACCTGCCCAGCCATCTCGCCGCCTGGGGGTTCGACGGCCCGCTGCCCCCGCACTTCGCGGTGCTGGACTTCCGGCCGGTCAGCGTCGTGTCCCCGCTCGCGCCGCGGGCGTATCCCCCCAGCCAGCAGGTCTGGTTCCGGGTCAGGACCGCGCTGGGGGACGATCCCCGCGTCCACCTGCAGGCGATCACCTACGCGTCCGATCTGTACCTGCTCGCCACCTCCCTGCGGCCACACGGCATCGCGTCGGCCAGCCCGGGGGTGTCGTTCGCCAGCCTCGACCACGCGATCTGGTTCCACCGCCCGTTCCGGGCCGACGAGTGGCTGCTGCACGACCAGCACTCCCCGACCGCCTCCGCCGGACGCGGATACTCGACCGGCAAGATCTTCCGGCGGGACGGCACCCTGGTCGCGACGACCGCCCAGCAGGGTTTCATCCGCCCGCCGGCCGGCGCCGTCGGCGAGCAGCGCCCGCCGACGCGCTAGGACCGCGCCGCCCGGTAGATGTCCGGGACACCGTCGTGGTCGTCATCGGCCGTCTCGAGCTGGTGGATCCGCGCGTAGACGCGGTTGCGCAGCCGCAGCACCATCGTCGCCAGCAGGGCAGCGATGACCGAAGCGGTCAGCACCCCCACCTTCACGTGATCGTCGCGGGCGCTGCCGGGTCCGAACGCCAGCTCCCCGATGAGCAGCGACACCGTGAACCCGATCCCGCCGAGCAGCGCGAGCCCCGCGACGTCGATCCAGGCCAGGCCGCCGTCGAGGCTCGCCCCGGTGAACCGGGCGACGAGCCAGGTCGTCGCGAAGATCCCGATCGCCTTGCCGACGACCAGGCCGACGACGACGCCGAGGGCGGCCCGGTCGGACAGCGCGTCGGCGAGGCCCCCGAACCCACCGACGGTCACCCCCGCCGAGCAGAAGGCGAAGACCGGCACAGCGACGCCCGCCGACACCGGCCGCCACCGGTGCTCGAAGTGTTCCGCCAGCCCCGGGCCCGCCTGCGGTCCCCCGCCCCCCTCGCTGCGCGCCACCGGCACCGCGAAGCCCAGCAGCACCCCGGCGACCGTGGCGTGCACCCCGGAAGCATGGACGAGCGCCCAGGTGAGCACCGCGAGCGGCAGCAGCAGCCACCACGCCCGCACCCGGCGCTGCACNAGCACCGTGAAAGCCGCCAGCGGGACGACGGCGACGACCAGTGGCACCGCGGACAGCTCACCCGTGTAGGCGACGGCGATGATCGCGATCGCCAGCAGGTCGTCAACCACGGCGAGGGTCAGCAGGAAGGTCCGCAGCGCCGTGGGCAGGCTCCTGCCGACGACCGCGAGCACCGACAGAGCGAAGGCGATGTCGGTGGCGGTCGGGATCGCCCATCCCCGCAACGCCCCGCTGTGCAGGTTCACCAGCGAGTACAACACGGCCGGGACGGCGACTCCGCCCGCGGCGGCGGCCACCGGCACCGCCGCCCGGCTCGGGTCGCGCAGGTCCCCGGCGACGAACTCACGCTTGAGTTCGAGACCGGCGACGAAGAAGAAGACGGCCAGCAGCCCGTCGGCCGCCCACTCGCGGACCGAGAGGTCCAGGTGCAGCGCCGCCGGGCCGAAGTCGGTGGCCAGCAACGCATCATAGGTGCCCGACCAGGGTGAGTTCGCCCAGCCGAGGGCCAGGACGGTGGCGGCGAGCAGCAGCGCCCCACCGATCGTCTCCTCGCGCAGGATCCCCGCGATCCGCCGGGTCTCCGCCCAGGAGCCGCGGGCGAACAGGAGGGCACGTCGCGTCGGCGGGTTCAGAACGGTCTCCCAGCGTCCGGGGTCGGGTGGATCACCGCCGACCAGACTTCCCGGCACACCGCGGTCGAGTCTAGCCGTCCGCCGCCGCCCAACCGGCGGCGTGCCGCCCGGCGACCCACCCCGCACGGTCGCCGCCCCCACGCTGACCATCGCGAGCAGCACCGGATGGCCGCAGCGCCACCCGCGGTCCGCCCCCACGCTCCCCACCTGCACCCAGCCGACCAGCACCGCGGCCACCACCGTGAACCCGGCCAGCCGGGCGGCCGACCGCCAGGGCAGGATCGACCCGATCAGCACCGCGGGCAGCGCGATCGGGGCGAGGGTCCCCCAGCGGTCGCCGAACTGCGCGGCGAGCAGGGCGACGACGGCGGTCGCCCCCAGGGCACCGCGCAGCAGGAACCGCACCGTCCCCGGCGGCGGCCCGCCCGACGCGTCAGCCACCGCGGGTCACCGCCCACGCCCTCCCGAGACCACCGACGGCGAGGGCGCCTCACCCACCACCCCGTCGAGGGCAACAGCCTCGGCCCGCTGTCGCGCGGCCCCATCCCCCGCGGCCCCATCCCCCGCGGTCCACTCGGGAGCGGCCGCGCGTGCCGCGCCCTCCCGGTAGCTCTGGCCGTCGGGCGCATACCGGACTGGGCGGGACAGCGCCTGCGCCCCGAAGCGGTGTCGATCCCGGACCTGGTCACGCCAGATCACCAGGGCGGGCAGGAGGAACATCGCGGCCAACAGCGCGACGGCGAGAAGTATGCGATCCCATTCGAACCCGGAATCCACGGTTCGCCCCCTTCGGTCAATGATCGTCTTACGACGGGCAGTCTCCGAAAGCCCGAACTCCAAGGCCGGTCGTCTGCCGCCACCGCAGGTCACCGAAGCCGCATCCAGCGGACAGACGTCCCGAAACGGGAATGCGGGTCCACAAGCGCGGACCGGCGGTGCGGCCGAGAGCACGCGACCGGGCAAGCGCCGGCGACAGCATTCCCCACCGGCCAATCCCGGCACGAGCCAATCCCGGCACGAGCCAATCCCGGCACGAACCAATCCCGGCACGAACCTCGTGGGCGCCGGGCAGCCGCGGCACAGGCGTCAGGAACGCCGGGCAGCCGCAGCACAGGCCACGCGATCGCCGCGCGGCGGTCCCGCGGGCCTTGCGGGTGTCAGGCGATCCCGGCGCGGGCCTGCCTCGGAAGTGGGCGGGAGGGCCGCGGCGGCCCGCGGGCGGCCTGGTGCTCGGCGGGGCCGTCGCAACGGCGGCCGCGGTGTGCCATGCATCGCCAGCGGCCGAACCGGGGAAGGGCGAGGGCCACGGCGGCCGCGGCGAGGACGAAGGTGGTGGGATGGCCCGGCGACCAGGGCCCTGTCACCAGGATTCGCGCATCCTGGCGGGGGGTCGTGGTCTCCCCGGGACCGATCGAGACGGCCACCGCAGTGACCGCTGGCAGCGCCCGTTCGGCCGCCTGCAGGCGCGCCGGCCGCCCGCCGACGCCGCCGACGCCGCTGGCGGCGATGAGGCCGAGCAGCAGCAAGGCCACCCAGGCGGCGCGCAGGCGCCGGTGCTGGAGGGTGGCCATGCGGACAGGCTAGTAGACCGTCGCTGTTTAGTTCTGGGGTGTGGCAGGCTGGTGTTGGCAGATCTTCCTCGTCCCCTCTGCCGGTCAGGACAAGTCATGCCGTCACAGAAGAAGCGGCCGGTCACCTTGACCGCGGCCGATCGTGAAGCGTTGGTTCGGGTCACCACCACGGGTGTGCATCCGGCCTCGATGATCAGGCGGGCGCAGGTGCTGCTCGCGTTGGACACCTCGACCGGCGAGGTTGATCCTGTCGAGGTGATCGCGGCACGGCTGGGTGTCTCGGGTGAGACGCTGCGGCTGGTCGCCAAGCGGTTCGCCGAGACCAGCGGCGACATCTGGGCCACGGTCGGGCGCAGGCAGCGGGAACAGCCCCCGGTGCCC
>NZ_LJPA01000026.1:0-109201 GCF_001414035.1 Frankia sp. ACN1ag
GGCCGCAACCACGTCGCGTACCCCGTCGGCGTCCCACGCGTACTCGTTCAACAACCGCTGCATCTTCTGCGGCCCGGACTCACGGCTGAACTCCGCCAGCGTCCACCCGTTCTTCCGCTCGGTCCGAGACAACAACCCCGCCACATACGCCCGCGCCTGCGCCCGGGGCTGATCAGACCGGAAACAGCCTTCCACCCGGCCGAACAGCTCCTCCAGCCCCGCCTCCCACATCGCTACATCCACCTCGGATACACTCTGAGCCGCGGCCACCNCGGTCTCTCNCTTTGTTCTCANAAAACATGGAGAAACACACGGTGGCCGCTCTTCCGTCCACACCACGCCGCACTCGAAGCAAGAGATCACACACCGACCACTGTCGCTGTAGTACTAGGACCGAGAGGCTGTCGACGTGGGCGAGTTGTCCCGTTCGGCAGGATCGCGGCCGGGGCGCGCCGAGCCGCCTGCGGGCACCGGCTCTCCACCCCAGGCGGCGTGTCGCAGATCACATCCGGAGAATGGGGTCCACAGAACAACCCTGATCGGCTTCGATGGACGTCGACAGCAGCGATCAAGATCGTTTCAAGGTGCGGGGTAAGTACGGGATGATCTAGCCTTGGCCACGCCCTGAGGACCCTGGAAGTGGCTGTCTACCTGCGGGTTTGGTGGACCATGTGTACCAGCATACGAACCGGTTGATCTTGATTCCCGGTCCCGAAATCACCGTCCGGCCGGTCGCCACACGGACCCTGACCTCGGACGATGTTCCGTGACCGCGCCGACCACTACATCATCTACCGCATCGAACAAGCGTTCCGAATTCCTGGCGGTGCCGGACGCTTCCGCCCGTCTTGTGACCGTGATCGTCAGCGTGGTGGTCGCGTTGACGTTCTGCTTCGGGTTCGGCAATGTCCTCCCGCTCGGACTGCGTCTCAGAGTTTCTGCACCTTGACCCGAACGAGTCACTATCTAACCCTGAGGGAGGCCCGCTGATCACATTGGTATCCTCGGGCCCATTCAGCCACCGGTGCGTCTCAGCGCAAGGGTGCGAAGGTGGCTCGGACATCGGCCACGAATCCGTGGGGCTGTTCGAGTGCGGTGAAGTGGCCACCGGCCGGAAGTTCGTTGAAGTAGACGACGTCGCTGTAGCGGCGTTCCAGCCAACGACGGGATTTCCGCACATGCTCCTTCGGTGACATCGTGAATCCGACCGGCAGCTTCGTGGGGGATTCGATGGTCGCGGGGGTCGACCAGCTGGCCTGCTCGAGTTCCCAGTAGAGGCGGGCGGCGGATGCGCCGGAGTTGGGTAGCCAGTACATCATGATCTCGTCCAGCAGCTCATCGAGGGTGAACGTGGCTTCCGCGTCACCCGGGGTGCCGCAGGTATCCTGGATCATGGCATAAACCCAGGCGGCCTGGCCCACGGGTGAGTCGGCGAGCGAGTAGCCGATCGTCTGCGGGCGGGTCTGCTGCTCTTTGGCGTAGCCGGACAGGTTGTCCCAGAAGTACCGGGCGCTGCGCAGCATGGCTTGTTCTTCCGGTGTCGCGTCCGCGATCTCATCCGCGGTCGGCCCGAACATTGCGAAGTTCAGGTGCATTCCCAGCAGGGCTGCCGGTTGCCGACGGGCGATCTCATCCGTGACTCCACNACCGAGATCGCCGCCTTGGGCGGCCCACCGGTCGTAGCCGAGCCTTTCCATGAGAACGATCCACGCTCTTGCGATGCGCTGGAGGTTCCAGCCGGTCTCGGCGGGCTTGGCGGAGAACCCGAAGCCGGGCAGCGTGGGGATGATGAGATGAAACGCGTCCCGGGGGTTTCCCCCGTGGGCGGCCGGATCGCTCAGCGGGCCGACCACCTTCCGGAATTCCAGGATCGACCCGGGCCAGCCATGAGTCATGATCATTGGTAGGGCCTCCGGTTCGGGGGACCGGATGTGCAGGAAGTCGATCGGCAGGCCGTCGATGGTCGTCCGGTACTGACCAGCCTCGTTCAGCCACCGTTCCGTCGGCCGCCAGTCGTAACTGTCCCGCCAATGCTCGACCAGGTCCCGCAGCCGTTCCAGGGTCGGGCCCTGACTCGAGTCGCTCACGGTCCGACCGGCCGGCCACCGGGTGAGGACGAGACGGCGGCGAAGGTCGTCGAGCTGCTCGTCAGGGATGGCGAGGGTGACGGGCTCGATGGTGTCGTTCATCGGTGATCCCCCTTCGGGGCGGTCGCGTATGATGTGTACGATACCGTACCGTACACATTGGAGTCGATCTGTGCCTGCTCCCGCCGCCCGTCGGACCACGGCTGACCTCGGTCGGCCCTCTCGCCGTGGCGAGGCGCGCCGGGGAGCGATCCTGGACGCGGTCGCGGAGCTGGTGACGGAGGTCGGCTACGAACGCGTGACCGTCGACGCGATCGCGGCACGAGCCCGGGCCTCGAAGACCACCATGTACCGACACTGGCCGGGGAAAGCCGAGCTGGTCGCGGACGCTCTGCGCCNCCGCGCGGAGAGCAACGACCCGGAGGTCACCGACATGGGCACACTGCGTGACGACCTCACCGCCGCGGTCGCCGGCATTGTGCGCACCCTCACGGGAGCGCCATCGCTCCTCGGACTACTGGAGGGGATCCGCGACGATGCGACCTTGCGGAGCCTGGTCCGATCCCAGATCGATGAGAACGCCGCGGACGTCGGCNGGGCCATCTGCACCCGTGCGACCGCACGCGGGGAAAGCGTCAACCTCGCCTCGGCCGACCGGGTCATGTCCCTCGCCGTTGCCGCGCTCTTCATGGACATTCTGCTCACTGGCGCCGCGCCCGACCCGGCCGCGCAATCCGCCCTCATCGACGATGCACTCATGCCCATCCTGCGGGCCGTGGAGCAATGACCAGCGGGCACACCCTCAGCCGCGTGACGACTGCCTCCGCCCCATGCGGCCGGGTGGGCGCGTGGGCGGAGAGATTGCCGAGACGCAGCCGCCGCTCGAAACGCTGGCGAAGCTCAGCAAGGCCACCGGTTTGACCTTTGACCTTCACGTCGCCAATGGAGCCGTCGAGATCGTTCAGGTCGCCAAGGCCGCCGCTCGCGGCTTCACGTTCGTGTTCGACTCGACCGTGCTCACCGCCCTCTCCTACGCTCGGCCGTTGGTCGAACAGCTACTAGCGCGCCACACAGTGGGTGATCGACCGGCCGACATCATCGTCGAGGCCGAGCAGGATCTTGCACTACTACAGCTCACGTCCCATCGCTTGCCGGGTGCACGGATCTACACGATGGCGCAGGCCCACGGANCGCACGACAGGATCGACGAGCTTCTCCGCATCCCNCCCGCAGNCACGACCGTGGAACCGGTTGAGGTCGGGGCAAGCGAAGAAACAGTGACTGCTCGCCGGGCGCGGGGCGGACGCATCCACCCGGCGCCCGGCAGGGAAGGGTCGCACGGGCAGGCAGAACAGCGCCGTGCTCGGCGGGGCGAGGTGCGCGCGGGGCCTTGTCTAAAGTGGATCTGTGGAAGGACCTACTTCCTATCGGGGCCCCGCGTTCTACGTCTCAGCACCCCAGAGCCGTGACGCCCCGCGACCACTACCGAGCGTGGCGACCCGTTATGGGGAAAGCGAGGTGCCGTGGCCGAGGCGAGGGTCGGTATCGGACGTCACCGCCAGAGCCCGGGCCGCCTGGAAGCCCCGGCAATGTACGAACCGGGCCTTTGCGCCCGCTGACCTGCACCCACAGAATCCTGACCATCAAACCGATTGATAGGTCAAACCTATTTGCCCAGGTCGGACGCTAACTACGCAGCGTGGTGGGGCGGGTGGGGCTCGAACCCACCATGGACGGCTTAGGAGTCCGTGGCTCGGGGGCGTAGCCGGATCGCCGTGCCCGCCACAACCTGCCAGACCTCGTCGGAGGCGGCGGCGAGCTCGGCGTTGAGGCGACCGAGCGCGTCGCGGAAGCGGCGGCCGGCGGCCGTCGGCGGCACCACTCCGGAGCCGACCTCGTCGGTGACCGCGACCACGCGGCGTGGGGTGTGCCGCCACGCCTCGATCAGCTCGCTCGTGCGGGCCGCCAGCTCCGGGTCGTCGAGTGTTGCCGCGACCCACAGCCCGATCCCGTCGATGAGCAGCGGCGGTCCCGGCGAGCGCAGCAGCGGCACCAGATCGAGGGTCTCCACGGTCGTCCACGCCGCCGGTCGGCGCTCGCGGTGCGCAGCGATCCGCACCGACCACTCGGCGTCCGGGGGAGCCGTGGGGTCTGGGGGCACCGACGTGGCGACGTACACCACCGACGGCTCGGCGAGCAGCCGGCGCTCCGCCTCGGCGGACTTCCCCGACCGGGCCCCACCGGTGATCAGTACCCGGTGCGGCGGGGGCGTCGCGGAGCTCGGAGATGCGGCGGGGCGTGTGAGGTGCGGGGCGGGAGCCGGGGACTGGACGGCTGGGAGCGGGGCGCGGGGCACCAGGTCGAGGACGGCACCGTCTTCGGGCGCCTGCGCGCCGAGCAGGGCGAGGCGGCGGCCCAGCTCGTCGCCGGGGGGATTGCGGTGGCTCAGGTGGACGGCGAGCACCTGGGTGCCCTCGACCACGGCGCCGCGGCGGCGCAGCTCCGCGACGACCTCGGCGAAGGTGTCGAGGCCGAGGTGCTCGCCGAAGCCCGGCCGGTCCCCGTTGTTCTCCTCCAGCAGCACCACGTCGTAGGCCCGGCCGGCGACGGCGGCGAGGGTGGCCGCCGGCAGCGGTGCCGCGGTGTCGCAGCCGTAGAGCAGCCGGCCGCCGTCCGGCGCAGTGACGTCGTAGAGCACCCCCGGGCCGATGCTCGCGTCGCCGTGCCGGGCGGCCAGCGGCCGGACGAGGTAGCCGGCGCCGTCCGCACCGAGCCGCAGCGGTGCCCCTGCCGGCCCGGTCTGCGCCGTCGGCTCCTCCGTCGGCCCGGTCTCGGCCGTGGGCCCGGCATCCTCCGCCGATGCCAGAGCGGTAACGAACCGCAGGGCGGAGCCCTCCCGGGTCGGGTCGGTCCCCTCCCACCGGGTCAGGAACTCGCGACACACCGCCAGCGCCGCGGGCGGCCCGACGACGTCGAGCGGCCGACCGGCGGCGGAGGACCACGACCGCCACATCAGGCTCTCCGGACCGAGGTGGTCGGGATGCGCGTGGCTGATCAGCAGGTGGCGCAGGCCGGAGAGCCGGACACCGAGCCGGGCGGCGGTCCGCGGCACGTCGGGCCCGCAGTCGATGAGCAGCGCGTCGTCGACGAGGACGGCGGTCTGCCCGCGGACGGCGTGCTCCCGCGCCCAGGCGCAGGACGCGCAGTCGCACCACGGGTTCGGCCAGCCGTCCGCCGAACCCGTGCCGAGCAGCGTTACCCGCACCGCCGCCGCGTCCGGCTCAGACGTGCGGGTGGCGCTTGCGCTCCCACCGGGTCATCAGCGCAAGCACCGCCGCCAGCAGGAAGATGGCCACGAAGGTGACGATCACGGCAGCCCACCAGGTCAGGGGCGGATCATGCTCCGCGGACTCGGCGGCGAAGGCTGCAGCGTTGTAGACGGTCGTTCCCACGCGGGTTCTTCCTCCTCGACCGGATGTACCGGATGTGCGCTCGACGTCGCACGTCGTTCCATGTCCTGCCGGGGCAGACGTTACCGGCGTCGTGGACATCCTGACGCGGGTGCCCGCGTGCGCGCCAGTGGCGTGCGGCACCGAACCGCCGGTCCGCTCGGCCGATCTGCCGCGGAGTATCGGCCCTGGCGAGGCCGACGACGGGCGGCGCGCTGATCCGGGGCGCCGCGCCGCTGCGGGGCACACGGTTGGATGGGTCCACCGGTCGAACGATCGGGCGATCGCGCAAGGCGGCCGGCCGACTCGGGCCGCCCGGGAGAAGGGACCCACGCATGACCTGGACCTGGCGTTACGAGGGCGACGACGGAACGATCACCACGGTCGGCGGTGCGTCGAGCTCCGAATCCTTCACCAGCCAGGGCGACGCCGAGACCTGGCTCGGGGAGACGTGGCGCGATCTGCTCGCGGCGGGCGTCGTCCAGGTCACCCTGCTCGACGCCGGACGGCGGATCTACGGCCCGATGAGCCTGCGCCCGGTCACCTGATCCCGACCGGGGCCTTGACGGCCTTGAGGGCCTTGACCTCACCTGGCCTTGAGGTATGACGCTGGCGGGCATGACCTTCTCCGGTGCGACGGCGGTTGTGCTGGGTCCTGGCGGCCTCGTCGGTACCGCGTGGCTGCTCGGGTTGGCGGCCGGGCTCCGCGCCGACGGCGTCGACCTCGCCGAGGCCGGCTTGGTCGTGGGCACCTCGGCGGGCGCGATCGCCGGGGCGGTCCTGGCCACCGGCGGCGACCTCGACCGCCTCGCCACCCTGCCCGGCCCGCAGCGGCGCCCGGATTCCCGGCTGATGGCGGAGGTGTTCACCACCCTCGGCGACTCTGGGCTCGACCCGGCCGAGGCCCGCCGCCGCGTGGGCAGGATCGCGCTCACCGCCCCGACCGTCCCCGAGCAGGTGCACGTAGCAGACGTGCGGTCCCTGACCGGAACAGGGGACTGGCCGGGCCGGCCGATGCTGATCACCGCTGTGGATGTCGAGACCGGCCGGCCCGTCGTCTGGGACCGCACGAGCGGGGTGGCGTTGCCCGTGGCCGTCGCGGCGAGTTGCGCCATGCCCGGCGCCTACCCGCCGGTCACGGTCGACGGCCGCCGCTACATGGACGGTGCGCTGGGTGGAGGGTCCCACACCCACCTGGCCGCCGGCGTCGCCACCGTCGTGGTGATCGAACCGCTGGCACACAGGTTCGGGGCCGCCGCTGCGCCGGCCGGTGCCACCACCGTCGTACGGATCGCGCCCGACGAGGCTGCGCAGAACGCCTTCGGCCCCGACCCGGGTGACCCGACTCGCTGGCAGCCCGCCTACCAGGCCGGCGTGAGCCAGGCCGGCGAAGCGGCCGGACGCCTCCACCTGACCACGTAGACCATCACCGGCGCCGGCGGTGACGCCCGCGCCGGCGGTGACACGGGCCGTGATGCGGTCGCCTTCGTGTCCGTTGACAACGGCCAGGCTAACGGTGTTAGCTGATGCTGCGGCTAACGGTGTTAGCCGATCTGTCGTCCCGGAGGTGCAGTCCCATGACCGAGCAGCGTGACCAGGCGTCGTCCCGTTCCGGCGGCGCGCACTACCTCGCGCCCGGCTGGTTCACCCGCAACGTGGCCAACCGCCTCGTGGCGCTCGTGACCCGGGCCGGCGTGAGCGTGCTGGGCAGCCGGGTGCTGGAGGTACGCGGCCGGACCAGCGGCCAGCCGCGGCGGACCCCGGTGAACCTGCTGACCCACGAGGGGCGGCAGTACCTGGTGTCCGCCCGTGGCCACGGGCAGTGGGTCCGCAACGTCCGTGCCGCGGGCGGCGAGCTGACCTTGCTGCGGGGGCGTTCGCGTACGCTCTACCACGCCGACGAGCTGGCCCCGGCGGACAGCGTCGCCGTGTTGCGGGCCTACCTGAAGCGCTGGAAGGCCGAGGTCGGCGCCTTCTTCGACGGGGTCGGGCCCGACTCCACCGACGAGGAGATCCGCCGGATCGCCCATCGCCATCCGGTCTTCACACTGACCGCGCGCTGACCGGTCGATGCGTCGCCCCGGCGCCGCGGGAGGCAGGGGACCGGGCGCGCGAGAGAGGGACGGGACGGATGGGGACGCCGCAGGGTCCGGGCCGGCTGCCGCTGGCGCCCGTCGCGCCCCGGCCCGCACTGGCGTCGCCCTCGCCGCGGGTCGGCGAGATCATCGCGGTCGCGCGGGAGGTGCTGGAGAAGGAGGGCGCGGCGGCGCTGACGATGCGCCGGCTCGGCGAGCTGCTGGGCATCCGCGCCCCCTCGCTGTACAAGCACCTCGCCGGCAAGAACCAGCTCGAGGCCAGGCTGGTCGACGCCGCCCTGGTCGAGATGGGCGACCTGCTGCATGGCGTCGTCGACCGCGCCGACGCCGCGAGCGTGCTCGGCGACCTGCTGGCCGCCTACCGCGCCCACGCCCGCGCGCACCCGAACCTCTACCGGCTGGTCACCTCCGGCCCGCTGCGCCGCGACCAGCTCACCGCGGGGGTGGAGGACTGGGCGGGGGAGCCTTTCTACCGGGCCACGGGGGAGCCCTACCTCGCGCAGGCGCTGTGGGCGGCGGCGCACGGCACGGTCATCCTCGAACTCGACGGTCGGTACCTGCCGGGCTCCGACCTGGATCGGACCTGGGCCGCGCTGACCGCAGCGTTCAGCCGACCCGTCGCCGGCGCCTGATTCCGTTCCCGCCGCGTCACGCCCGCCCCGCGGCCGAGGGACGTCACGGGCCGCCCAGCCGGCTGCTCAGGGCGGCCCCCTCGGCGAGCTCGCGGCGCAGCACCGCGCGGGCAACCTCGACTTCCGGCCGCGCGCTTCCGGCTCGCTCGACCTGCGTGTGCTCGACGGCCGGGCGTCCGGCTCCCGGCCGGGGTGCCACCGCCGGCCCGGCGGATCCGGCCCGCAGCAAACGTTTGGTGGCCGCCACCGCGGGCGCCGGGAAGGCGCCGATGCGCGCGGCGAGCTCGCCGGTGACGGCGTCGAGGTCGGCGTCGGGGCAGCGGCGGATCGCCAGGCCGTACTCGACGGCCTCGGCGCTGCTCACCCAGCGCGAGGTCAACAGCAGCTCCGCGGCCCGCTGGGCGCCGACCGCCCGCGGCAGCAGCACCGAGCTCATGGCCTCGGGCACCGTCCCCAGCTCGGTGAACGGCGCCCGCAGCCGCGCCGACTCCGCGACCACCACCAGATCGCAGTGCAGCAGCATCGTCATCCCCAGGCCGACGGCCGCCCCGTGCACCCCCGCGACAAGCGGCTTGGACAGGCCGGCCAGGGCGAGGACGAGCGCCTCGAAGTCGGCGACGAGCCGGCCGCGGTCGGTGCCGGGGAGCTCGGTGAGATCCGCGCCGGCGCAGAACGCCCGCCCGGCGCCGGTGAGCACGACCACCGCCACCGCCTCGTCGCCGTCCGCCGCCACCAGCGCCGCCCGCAGCGCCCGGTAGGAGTCCGCGGTCAGGGCGTTGAGCCGATGAGGACGGTTCAGCGTGAGCCACCGGACCGGTCCGGCGTCGCGGGCCAGGACGAGCTCACCCGCCGCCGGCGGGGGTAACTCGCCTTCGGCGGAGGTCGGGTCGGCTGTGCTCACCGGTCACCTCGATCGGGCTCGGCGGCGGCCTCAGCCACGTTGGATGACGTCGGCGAGCACGTCGTCGATCCGCTTGAGCAACGCCGGGTCGAGGGTCACCCCGGCCGCCTTGACGTTCTCCCGCACCTGCTCCGGCCGGGAGGCGCCGATGATCGCCGAGGCGACGTTGTCGTTCTGGAGCACCCAGGCGACGGCGAGCTGGGCCATGCTCAGGTCGGCGTCCGCGGCGATCGGGCGCAGGTCCTGCACCGCGGTCAGGACGTCGTCGTTGAGCAGCCGCGAGATGAACCGCTCGCCGGTTCCGCCGGTGGCGCGGCTGCCGCTCGGCGGCGGCTGACCGGGCAGGTACTTGCCGGTCAGCACGCCCTGCGCGATCGGCGACCAGACGATCTGGGAGATGCCGGCCTGCTCGCTGGCGGGCACGACGTCGGCCTCGATGGTGCGCCACAGCATCGAGTACTGCGGCTGGTTGGAGATGATCCGGTCCAGACCCAGCTCGCCGGCGATCCGCACGGCGTCGGTGATCTGCTCGGCGGACCACTCCGAGACCCCGATGTAGAGCACCTTGCCGGCGCGGACCAGGTCGTCGAAGGCCCGCAGCGTCTCCTCCAGCGGCACCGTCGGGTCGTAGCGGTGCGCCTGGTAGACGTCGAGGTGGTCGGTGCGCAGCCGGCGCAGCGAGGCGTGGGCGGACTCGATGATGTGCTTGCGGCCGAGGCCCTTGTCGTTCTCGCCGGGGCCGGTCGGCCAGTAGACCTTGGTGAACAGCTCGTAGGACTCCCGGCGGACGCCCTGGAGGGCGTCGCCCAGGACGGTCTCGGCGCGGGTGCCCGCGTACACGTCCGCGGTGTCGAAGGTCGTGATGCCCTCGTCGAGGGCGGCGCGCACGCAGGCCGTCGCCGCGTCCGCCTCGATCTGATCACCGTGGGTGATCCAGTTTCCGTAGGAGATCTCGCTGACGGACAGGCCGCTGCGCCCCAGGCGCCGATGCTTCACGTCACAAACCTACGACGGCGTCCACCCACCCCGGCGAGGGTCCGCGTAACCCACGCCGGGGCTCGCAGCCCAGCTGGGGGCTAGGGTCGCGCGTCGCCGCGGGACACCCGCGGGCGGGGCAGCCGCCAGCGACGCGGCAGCAGGGCCCGCTGGGCGGCGTAGGCGCGCACCCGCACCCGCGAGTCCGGGTAACGCTCGGCGACCTTGCGGCTCACCTGCCAGGAGAGCACGATCGAGTCGACGACGACCGCGATGATGCCGAGCAGCATCAGCAGGGTCGCGGCGAGCCGGACGACGCCGTTCGGGATCAGCCCACCGACGAAGTAGACGACCGCGGCCACCAGGAAGAACGGGCCGACGGTGAGCCGGGTGTCGACGAGGTCGCGCGCCAGCACCCGCTCCGGGGCGCGCTCGCGTGGCGGCAGCCGGCTGACGTCCCCGGACATCATCGCCGCCCGGTACTCCTGGCTCTGCCGGCGGCGGGCGGACTTGGCGTCCTGACGACTCGCGCCCTTGCCCGTCGGCGCGGCGGTCTTGCCACGGGCGGCCCGGGCCTCCGAGCGTTTCGGCGTGGGTCGCCCCTTCGCCGCGGTGCGCCGCGGGTCGGCAGACGGGTCCTGCTCGTCGAGTTCGACCTGCTCGGCGAGTGGTTCGGACTCGGCGGAGCCACGCCGCTTCAGCAGGGCCATCAGGGCAGAGCCAACATCTGATCGAGTGCCTTCCGGGCAAAGGTGGCCACGTCCCGGTCGACGGCGATCTGGTTGACCGTCTCGCCGCGGACGAGTGACTCCAGCGCCCAGACGAGGTGCGGCATGTCGATCCGGTTCATGGTGGAGCAGAAACACACCGTACGGTCCAGGAAGACGATGGTCTTGTCGGGGTGCCGCTTCGCCAGGCGCTGCACGAGGTTCAACTCGGTACCGATGGCGAACGCCGAGCCGGCGGGGGCGGCGTCGACGACGGAGATGATGTACTCGGTGGAGCCGACCAGGTCCGCCGCCGTGACGACCTCCCGGCGGCACTCCGGATGCGCCAGGACGGTGATCCCGGGAATGCGGGCGCGCACCTCGTCGACGCTGTCGCGGGTGAAGCGCCCGTGGACCGAGCAGTGCCCGCGCCAGAGGATCATCTTCGCCTCGCGCAACTGGCGGTGGGTCAGCCCGCCGCCGGGGCGGTGCGGGTCGTAGACGACGCAGTCCGCCTCGGTCATCCCCAGCTCGCCGACGGCGGTGTTGCGCCCGAGGTGCTGGTCGGGCAGGAACAGCACGCGGGCCCCGCCGCGCTCGCCGAACGCCCACTCCAGCGCCCGCCGGGCGTTCGAGGAGGTGCAGATCGTGCCGTCGTGCCGGCCGGTGAACGCCTTGATGGCGGCCGAGGAGTTCATGTAGCTGACGGGGACGGTGTCCGCGGCGACGCCGGCGTCGAGTAGGTCGTCCCAGGCCTGCTCGACCTGCTCGGCGGTGGCCATGTCGGCCATCGAGCAGCCGGCGGCGAGGTCGGGCAGGATGACCCGCTGGTGTGCGCCGGTGAGGATGTCAGCGCTTTCGGCCATGAAGTGCACGCCGCAGAAGACGATCGCCTCGGCCTGCGGGCGCGCGGCGGCCTGCTGGGCGAGCTTGAACGAGTCGCCGGTCACGTCGGCGAACGCGATGACCTCGTCGCGCTGGTAGTGGTGCCCCAGGATGAAGACCCGGTCACCGAGCGCGGTTTTTGCGGCGGCGGCGCGGGCCGCGAGGGTGGGATCGGCGGCCGGCGGCAGCTCGCCGGGGCAGTCGACGCCACGTTCGCTCGCCGGGTCCGACCCGCGGCCGAGCAGCAGCAGGGCCAGCGGGGACGGGGTGACGCCCACCTGCGCGAGGGCCGGATCCCGCCCGAGGGTCGGATTGATCGTCATGGCGCTCCTCTGGTCGACCGGCCCGCAGCCTGGCCGCCTGGTCGTCCGCGCCGACCGACCGGCGATCCCGCCGGGGCCGTCCGCGAATGGTCGATGAGACTCTAACTCCCCGCGACCATCGTATGTGGAGCTCCGCCGGTCGGGCGCCGGCTTGTCCGGGTTGTTCGGGTTGTTCGGGCCGTTCGGGCCGTTCAACCTGGTTCCGGTCGCGGACGTGAACGGGGTCACGAAGGTGGCCGGAGGCGATCGGAGGTGATCGGAGGTGATCGGAGGTGATCGGCGTCTCGTGGCCCGCAGGTCGGCGCCATGGCCCGGCTCCGTTGGCATCGCTACGATGGGAAGCGGATCCCGTCCCATGGTGTTGGGCATGAACGTCGGCGCAGACGCTGTGCCGTGCCCGGGGCATCGGCCGAGGCGACTCGGCTCGCCGCGGGCAGTACCCGACCGGATGCAACCGACCGGAAGCGCAGTACCCGACCGGAACCAGTGATGCCTGGCACCTCAGGCACGTCCAGCAAGGGCAGGAGTAGTCCTTATGACCGTTCAGGACACGACGGAGACCGCGACGCAGTCCTCGACCGTCATCCTCACCGACACGGCCGCCGGCAAGGTCAAGACCCTGCTGGAGCAGGAGGGCCGGGATGACCTCAAGCTGCGCATCGCAGTGCAGCCCGGGGGCTGCTCGGGCATGCGCTACCAGCTCTTCTTCGACGAGCGGTCCCTCGACGGTGACACCGTCCTGGACTTCTCCGGTGTCAAGGTCGTCCTCGACCGGATGAGCTCTCCGTACCTCGGCGGCGCGACGATCGACTTCGTCGACACCATCGAGAAGCAGGGCTTCACCATCGACAACCCCAACGCGCAGGGCTCCTGCGCCTGCGGCGACTCGTTCCACTGATCGACCAGGCGGCCACCCTGGGCCGCCGTCGGCGGCCGCCCCCCAGCCCTGGTGCATTCCTCTCACCAGTGGCACGGAGGTCGTAGCCGGCTCCCGCAGGCGCCGCCGAATAGTTCAGCACCGAAGAGCCCGGTTCGACCCACCGCGGTCGGGCCGGGCTTCTTCGTCTTCCCCGGCGGCCGCGTCCTCCGTGGCGCTGTCCGTGGTTCGGTCACGGCCCGTGGTTCGGTCACGGCCCGCGGTTCGGTCACGGCGGCGGCGGGGGCTGTTCCGAGCCGCCACAGGTGCCGGTAGGCTCCACGATCGTGCGTATCGCCGTGACGGGTTCCATTGCCACCGACCACCTCATGCGCTTCCCGGGGCGGTTTGCCGAGCAGTTGCTCGCTGATCAGCTCCACAGCGTGTCGCTGTCCTTCCTCGTCGACGAACTCGTGATTCGTCGCGGTGGGACCGCGGCGAACATCGCGTTCGGTCTTGGCCGGCTCGGCCTGCGCCCGGTCCTCGTCGGTGCCGTCGGCGAGGACTTCGCCGACTACCGCTCGTGGCTCGACCGGAACGGAGTGGACACCACCACCATCCGGGTTAGTGAGATCGCGCACACGGCTCGCTTTGTCTGCACCACCGACGAGGACCTCAACCAGATCGCCTCCTTCTACCCGGGGGCGATGAGCGAGGCCGCCGAGATCGAGCTCCGGCCGATCTCGGACCGCTTCGGCGGGCTGGACATGGTGATCATCAGCCCGAACGCGCCGGACGCGATGGTGCGCCACAGCCGGGAGTGCCGCGAGCGCGGCTACGCCTTCGCCGCCGACCCGTCCCAGCAGTTGGCGCTGCTGGAGGGCCCGCAGATCCGTGAGCTCGTCGACGGCGCGGCCTACCTGTTCTGCAACGAGTACGAGAAGGCGCTGCTGGCCAGCAAGTCCGGCTGGAGCGACGCGGAGATCCTGGCGAAGGTCGGCGTGCGGGTCACCACCCACGGCAAGGACGGCGTGGTGATCGAGGCGCCGGAGAGCGACCCGATCCGCGTCCCCGTGGTGCCTGCCCGGGCCACCCCGGACCCGACGGGCGTCGGCGACGCTTTCCGCGCCGGCTTCTTCGCCGGGCTGTCCTGGGAGCTGCCGCTCGAACGTTCCGCCCAGGTCGGCTGCCTGCTCGCCACCCTGGTCCTGGAGACCGTCGGCACGCAGGAGTACACGGCCGAGCCGTCCGACATGCTCAAGCGGATCACCGAGGCCTACGGCGCCGACGCGGCCGCCCAGATCGCCGAGCACCTGCCCACGGTCTGAACCGACAGAACCGGCTGAACCGACAGAACCGGCTGGGCCGTGGGCCGCTCGTTCAGGCGAGGCGGCGGATGACGAACTCCTCGCCGCCGGCCGGCAGCGCGCGCGCCGCCACCAGTTCCTGACCGCGTAGCCGGCACCAGGCCGCCACGTCCGGGCCGGCTGCCGGGTCGTCCGCCCAGAGGGTGATGGTGCCGCCGGGCACCACCGAGCCGAACGCACGGGCGAGGTCGATGATCGGCAGGGGGCAGCGCCGGCCACGCGAGTCCACCGTCGCCGCCGGCGCGGGGCTGTCCTGATCGGGGTCGGTCCCGGCGTCCGCCGGCCCGTCCGTGGTCATCGCCTGCTCACCTCCCGAGGCCCTGAGCGGGCACGTCACAGGCCGGTCCGGGCCGGGCCGGGCGTCGGCGGATCCGGGTGACGTTGGTCGCCCGCCGCCCCGGGCCTGCCGTCCCGGCCCGGCCGGCCGCCTGTCGTGTCGTCCTGGGCCGTTCGGATCCTGGGGGCCGTCCGGTCACAGTCCGTCCGGTCACAGTCCGTCCGGTCACAGTCCGTCCGGTCACAGTCCGTCCGCTCCCAGGCGCGCCCGCACGGCCCGCACGGCGCCCGGCAGAACGTCGAGGAGGGCGTCGAGATCGGCCCGGGTGGAGTCGCGGCCGAACGACACCCGCAGGTTCCCCTGGGTCAGCGCGCCCATGGCGACCAGCACGTGGCTCGGGGTGAGGGTGTCGGAGGTGCAGCTCGACCCGGAGCTGACCGCGATGCCGGCCCGGTCCAGCTCGGTCAGCAGCGCCTCGCCCTCGACGTACAGGCAGGAGAAGGCGGTGATGTGCGGCACGGTCGGGGCCCGGTCCGGATCGCCGAGCAGCTCCACCCCGTCGACGAGCTCGGGCAGCCGGCGCCGCAGGTCGCGGACGTAGCCGGCCAGCCGCGGGCCCTCCGCCGCGAGTTCCGCGGTGCGGGCGGCCAGCGCGGCGGCGGCGGCCACGATCGACGGGACGTCCGGATAGCCGGCCACCCGCCCGCCCTCGCGCTCGTCGGCCGGCCCGGGGCTGCGCCAGCGGGTTCCCGTGCGCACCGCGAGGATGCCGACCCCGGCCGGGCCGCCGAACTTGTGGGCGCTCGCGGTCAGCAGGTCCGCGCCGAGCGCGCCCAGGTCGACGGGCACCCGGCCGACGGTCACGGCGGCGTCGGTGTGCAGCGGGACGCCCGCGGCACGCAGCCGCTCGGCGACCTCGGCGACCGGCTGGACAGTGCCGACCTCGTGGTTGGCGTGCTGGAGGCTGGCCACGGCGGTGCCGGGAACCGGCGCGAACGCCGCCGGATCGACGCGTCCGAAGCGGTCGACCCCCACCTCGACGAGCCGCCCGCCGGCCTGTTCGTGGTGCTGCGCCGCATGCAGCACGCTGGAGTGCTCGACCGCGCTCACCATGATCAGATCGCCGGCGCGGCGGCGGGCGGACGCCGTGCCGAGCAGGGCGAGCGTGGCCGCCGCGGTCCCGCTCGCCGCGAAGCTGATCTCGTCGGGCCGGGCGCCGAGAACGCCCGCGACGGTCTCGCGGGCCGCGTCCAGCAGCATCCGGGCGCGCCGGCCCTCCCGGTAGAGCCGCGCCGGATCCGCCCAGCCGTCCTGGAGCGCCACCCCAAGCGCCTCCCGGGCCGCGGGGTGCAGGGGGGTGGTCGACGCGTGGTCGAGATAGGCCGACACGGGTGCGACGCTACGCCGTGACGGGCCCTGGGGGGCGTGCGTCACAGGCCCTTGATGGGGCCTGTGGCGAGAAGCTGCCGGGCCGCTGAGATACGCTGCTGCCGCACCATCTACAGCGTGTCGAAGACAGCATGTCGTCCGGAGGGATCGACCGGGGTGACATGGCGTTTCTGGGGTCTCGCGGATGGCGGCGGACAGCCTCCGCCCCGTCGACGCGGGCCGCTAGTCGTGGGAGGCAGGACCTGGTGAGGAGATCCTTCGGTCGGACCCGGCCGTCGGTCGCGGATGTCGAGGACACGCCGACGACGCCGGCTGACTCCGGCGGTGCGGGCGGGGTCGCGAACGACGCGGTCGAGGCGGTTGGCACGGTCGGCGCCCATGGGAGGCGACGGGCGCGGCCGGTGCGCCGACCCCTGCGCCTGGTCGGCGCGCTCGCCGTCGTGGGGATCGCGGCGACCGCCTGCGACAAACCCAACTTCGGCTACCCGGATGGTGTGACCAACCACACCCCGCGGCTGCTCAATATCTGGCAGGGCTCGGCGATCGCTGCGCTGATCGTCGGCGCGGTCGTCTGGGGCATGATCCTTTACGCGGTCGTCGCCTTCCGCAAGCGCAGCGACGTGCTCCCGCGCCAGATCCGCTACAACCTGCCCGTCGAAATTCTGTACACCGTCGTTCCCGTCGTGATCGTCGGCGCGATATTCTATTTCACCGCGCGCGACGAGTCGAAGGTCACGAAGCTTTCGGCCCACCCGGACGTCACGGTGGACGTCATCGGCTTCCGGTGGAACTGGCAGTTCAAGTACATCGACCCCGGCGCCGGTCACACGGGGCCGAACCAGATCGAGGTCACCGGCCGGCCCGGTGAGCCCGCGGTGCTGGTCCTGCCGCAGAACCGGTCCATCCGGTTCGTGGAGACCTCGCCGGACGTCATCCACTCCTTCTGGGTGCCCGAGTTCCTGTTCAAGCGGGACGTCGTGCCCGGTCGGGTCAACCAGTTCGAGCTCACCGTGACCAAGACCGGTACCTTCATCGGTCGCTGCGCCGAGCTCTGCGGGACCGACCACGACCGGATGAACTTCTACGTGAAGGTCGTGCCGCAGGACGAGTACGACAGGTTCATCACGGAGCGGCAGAATGCGGCTGTTCCGTCGACGTCGGCCGGGACGACGACCGCCGCCGCCGCCAGCACCGCAACCACTGCCACCACCGGGAGCGGACAGTGACCCTCGTGCAAGAGTCGGGCGTCGGCCACGCCGAGCCCGAGCAACCCCACCTACCCAAGCGGACGAACCTGCTCGGCTACCTGCGCACGACGTCCCACAAGGACATCGCGGTCATGTACTTCGTGACCTCGTTCGCGTTCTTCCTCTTCGCCGGCATCCTGGCCATCATGATGCGGGCGGAGCTCGCGCGGCCGGGACTGCAGTACTTCTCCAACGAGCAGTACAACCAGTTGTTCACGATGCACGGCACGCTGATGCTGCTGATGTTCGCGACGCCGATCGCGTTCGCCTACGCGAACTTCCTGGTGCCGCTGCAGATCGGCTCGCCGGACGTCGCCTTCCCGCGGCTGAACGCGCTGTCCTACTGGTTCTTCCTGTTCGGCAGCCTGACCGTCATCGCCGGCTTCCTCACGCCGAACGGCGCGGCGTCGTTCGGCTGGTTCGCCTACTCGCCGCTGAACAACGAGATCTACTCGCCCGGGGCGGGCTCCGACCTGTGGATCGTCGGCCTGACCATCTCCGGTCTGGGCACCATCCTCGGCGCCGTCAACATGATCACCACGATCCTGACGCTGCGTGCGCCCGGTATGACGATGTTCCGGCTGCCGATCTTCTGCTGGAACTTCCTGGTCACCTCGATCCTTGTGCTGGTCGCGTTCCCGGTGCTCGCCGCGGCGCTGCTGGCGCTGGAGGCTGACCGCCGGTTCGGTGCGCACGTGTTCGATGCCGCGAACGGCGGAGCGCTGCTCTGGCAGCACCTGTTCTGGTTCTTCGGCCATCCCGAGGTCTACATCCTCGCGCTGCCGTTCTTCGGGATCATCAGCGAGATCCTGCCGGTGTTCTCCCGCAAGCCGCTGTTCGGCTACAAGGGCCTCGTCTTCGCCACCATCGGCATCGGCGCCCTGTCGATCGCGGTGTGGGCGCACCACATGTACGTCACCGGCGCGGTGCTGCTGCCGTTCTTCGCCTTCCTGTCGTTCCTGATCGCGGTGCCGACCGGCATCAAGTTCTTCAACTGGATCGGCACGATGTGGCGCGGGCAGCTCACCTTCGAGACGCCGATGCTGTTCAGCCTCGGCTTCCTGGTGACCTTCCTGTTCGGCGGGTTGACCGGGGTGCTGCTGGCCAGCCCGCCGATCGACTTCCACGTCAGCGACAGCTACTTCGTCGTCGCCCACTTCCACTACGTGATCTTCGGAACCGTCGTGTTCGCCGCCTACGCCGGCACCTACTTCTGGTTCCCGAAGGTCACCGGCCGGATGATGAACGACCGGCTGGGCAAGATCCACTTCTGGACGGTGTTCTTCGGCTTCCACGCCACGTTCCTGGTGCAGCACTGGCTGGGTCTGCGCGGCATGCCGCGGCGCTACGCCGACTACTCGCCGACCGACGGCTTCACCACCCTGAACACGGTCTCCTCGGCGGGGNCGTTCCTGCTGGCCCTGTCGACGCTGCCGTTCATCTACAACCTGTGGCACTCGTACCGCAAGGGCCAGCTCGCCGTCGTCGACGATCCCTGGGGCTACGGCAACTCGTTGGAGTGGGCGACGTCCTGCCCGCCGCCGCGGCACAACTTCCGGACGCTGCCGCGGATCCGCTCCGAGCGGCCCGCGTTCGACCTGCACTTCCCGGCCACGGTGGGCCGGGTCGACTACCACGCGACACCTGAGATCGGTTAGGGGACGGTGATCGTATGAAGGTGGAAGGCATCATCTTCAGCTTCTTCGGCGTCTTCGCCGGGGCTGCGGCGCTGGTCTACTGGTTCTGGGCGAAGGACCCGACCGGCACCGCGGCGCTCACCCTCACCACCGGGTTGGGTCTGCTGGTCGGCGGCTACCTCATCTTCACCGGCCGCCGGATCGGTATGCGCCCGCAGGACCTCCCGGACGCCGAGGTTGCGGACGGTGCCGGCGAGCTCGGGCACTTCACGCCGGGCAGCTACTACCCGTTCCTGATCGGCGCGAGCTCGGTGACGGCCGCCATGGGCCTCGTCTTCGGGATCTGGCTGCTCGTCCTCGGCCTGGCAATGGTCGTGGTGTTCGCGACCTGCCTCGTGTTCGAGAACTTCTGGCACCCCCCGGTGCCCGAGGACTGAGACGTACCCCGCGGCCCGGGCGGAGCCCGGCCGCGACCTCTGCGCCAGCGGGGCCGGCAGATGCTTCGGCATCAGCCGGCCCCTTTGCGTGGCGGAGCGGTGCCGGTGGGTCGGAAGTGGTGAGCGGAGCGGCTGCGACTAGACAGGGTTTGCAGCCTGGCTGGCGTCCGCCCAGCGCGCCAGGACCGCTGCGGCGGCGCCGGAGTCGATGGCCTGGGCGGCGCGGGGCAGCGCCTCGGCGATCTGCTCGGTGACAGGGGCCTCGGTCGGGCCGGAGGCCGCCACCAGCGAGGCCGCGGCGGCGAGCAGCACGGCGTCGCGGACCGGACCCGGCTCGCCGGCCAGCAGAGCCCGGGTGACAGCGGCGTTGTGGGGGGCGTCGGCGCCGCGCAGGGCGGCGATGTCCGGCACGTGGATGCCGACGTCGCGCGGGTCGAACCGCTCGCGGCGCGGCGACGTGGCCGAGTCCCCGGCCGTCCCGTCCCCGGCCGTCCCGTCCCCGGCAGGGTGGCCGGGGATCACCCAGATGGTGGAGGTGGTCGTCGGGGTCAGCTCGTCGAGGCCGTCGTCGCCGCGGAAGACCAGCGCCCGGGTGCCGCGGTCGGCGAGGACCTGTGCGACGACCGGCGCGAGGCGGGCGTCGGCAACCCCGATGGCCTGCGCGCCCGGCTCGGCCGGGTTGGTCAGCGGGCCGAGGATGTTGAAGGCCGTCGGCACGCCGATCTCGGCGCGGGGGGCGCCGACGTGCCGCATCGCCGGGTGGAAGATCCGGGCGAAGCAGAAGGCGATGCCGGCCGCCTGCAGGCACGCCTCGACCGCGGCCGGCGGCAGGTCGATGGCGACCCCGAGCTCGGCGAGCAGGTCGGCCGAGCCGCAGGCGGACGACGCGGCCCGGTTGCCGTGTTTGATCACGGGTACGCCCGCGCCGGCCACGACGAGGGCCGCCATCGTGGACAGATTGACCGTGTTCGACCGATCGCCGCCCGTCCCGCAGGTGTCCACCGCGCGTGCCCGGACCTCGTCGGGGATGCGCAGTGGGGCGGCGTGGGCGAGCATCGCCGCGATCAGGCCGCCGATCTCGGCCGGCGTCTCGCCCTTGGCCCGCAGCGCCACCGCGAACCCGGCGATCTGGGCTGGGGAGGCGGCGCCGGCCATGATCTGATTCATGGCCCAGGCCGTCCGCGCGGAGTCCAGGGACTCGCGGGCGAGCAGGGCGCCGATCAGCTCCGGCCAGCTCGTCACCGCGGCGGCCGGCACGGTGGGCGGCCCGGTCGGTGGCATAGCGGGTGGCCCAGTGGGTGGCACGGTGGCCTCGATGGTCATCGGCGTCAGCCGGCGAGCTGGGCGCCCGTCAGCGGCCGCCGGGCCGCCGCGCCGCCGGCCCGTGCGCGCAGCAACGTCACGACGGCCTCGGTGAGCCGGCCGGGGTCGACCGGGTGCGGGACGACGGCGTCCGCCTGCGACCAGGTGGCCAGCCACCGGTCGTCGGCGCGCGCGACGAGCAGGATCGTCGGCGGGCAGTCGGCCACCTCGTTCTTCAACTGGCGGCACAGGCCCATGCCGCCGGTGGGGGTGGCCTCCCCGTCGAAGATGCACAGATCGGCTTCGTGATGGTCGACGACGTCGATCGCGGCGGCGGCGTCGGCGGCCTCGACGAACTCCAGCGGGCCGAGGTCGGCGGCGGGCAGTCGACCGATCGCGGTGATGACGCGCGCGCGCACGTCGGCGCGGTCGGCGTAGACGAGGACGGTGCTCATGGCGTCCACGGCCTTTCGCATCAGGTGGCCACCGCCGACCGGCGGCCCGGGGCGGACCGCCGCCCCGGGCCCGACCGGAGACCGCGCGGGCGGGCGACCGGAGGCGATCGGGAGCGACCGGGCGACCGGCGCGATCCGCTCCGAAGATTACCCGGTTGTGGGGTCACGTCATCCCTTCTCCCTCGGGTCCGCCGCGCGGGCGGCGTGGCGCCGGCCCGCCGCGTGCATCGCCGGGCCGGCGCGGTTGCCAGAAGGCGGGAACAACAGTGATACTGAGAGTCGTTCTCAACCAGTGGAGCCCTCCGTCGGCGCGGTCGCCGGGCGTGTGCCCGGCGTGACGGCCGGCGGGTTCCGCTGCGACCGACGGGCGTGATCCATGACCGACCTGGCTGATCTTCGACTGACTCCGCAACGGATGGCCGTGCTGGAGGTCCTGCGGGCCGCCGACGACCATCCCACCGCGGCCGAGGTGTACGAGCGGGTACGCCGTTCCTCGCCGCGGATAGGCAGCGCTACGGTGTACCGCACCCTGGCGCTGTTGGTGTCGACCGGTCGGGCGCTGGAACTCAACCTGGGCGACGGCGCGGCGGCTCGGTACGACGCCAACACCCGCCGCCACGACCACGCGGTCTGCGACGGCTGCGGCCGTGCGGTCGACATCGATCACCCCGTACCGGACGGAATGATGGCGGAAATCGCTCGTCGCTCGGGCTTCGCCATCACCGGCTACGACCTGCAGTTCCGGGGCCTGTGTCCGGACTGTCAGGCGAATGGCTCCGATCCGGCCCGCGCCGCGGGCGGGACCGGCCCGACAGTGAACACCCACGCCAAAGGAGCGCTTCATGCCGAAGCTTGACGGCACCAAGACCCACGAGAACCTCAAGGAGGCGTTCGCCGGCGAGAGCCAGGCCAACCGGCGCTACCTGTACTTCGCCCGCCGCGCCGACATCGAGGGCCTGACCGACGCCTCGTCGCTGTTCCGCGACACCGCGGAGGGCGAGACCGGGCACGCCTTCGGGCACCTGGACTTCCTCGCCGAGGTTGGCGACCCGGCCACCGGCGAGCCGCTCGGCACCACCGCGAAGAACCTGGCCAGCGCCGTGGCCGGCGAAACCTACGAGTTCACTGCCATGTACCCCGGCTTCGCGAAGACCGCCCGCGAGGAGGGCTTCGAGGAGATCGCGGACTGGTTCTCGACCCTCGCCCGCGCCGAGAAGACCCACGCCGGCCGGTTCAAGAAGGCCCTCGACGCCCTCAACGCCGAGACCGCCGACGCCTGATCGGCCCGTTCTCGCACCACCGTCGGTGACCGGCCCCGGGTGTCCTTCCGCCGGGGCCGGTCACCGGTTCCCTCTCCCGCCCTCCCCTGTGACCCCGCCCCCCTGTGACCCCGCACCCCGCTTCCGGACAGGAGGCCGCGCCATGGCGCTGACCGTCGCCGACATCACCACCGACCACCAGGCCTACGCGGAGAGCCGCCCGCAGTTGCGCCGCCAGATGATCCCGGTGCGCGCCGAGCGCCGCGTCCGGGTCGGCGACATCGTCCTCGCCGAGTTCGAGAACGAGCAGACCCTGCGCTACCAGGTGCAGGAGATGGTCTACACCGAGCGGCTGACGGCCTCCGCCGACGTCGCCCACGAGATCGAAGCGTACTCCCGCCTGCTGCCCGGCAGCCACGTCCTGACCGCCACCGTGTTCATCGAGCTCAACGTGCTCGAGACGGTGCGCGAGGAGCTCGGCCGCCTCGCCGGCCTGCAGCACAGCCTGTCCCTGGAGATCGGCGGCACCCGCGTCGCGGGGGAGGAGATCCCCGGCCTCGACGAGGACCCGGACGTCCCGTCCGAGACGGTCTCGGTGCACATGGTGCGCTTCGCGTTGACGGACGAGCTCCGCGACGCCTTCCGCGACCCGGACGTCCCCGCCGAACTCGTCGTCGACCATCCCGAGTACAACGACTCCNCCCCGCTGACCGGCGCCACCCGCCGAGCCCTCATCGCCGACCTCGCCCTGCGTTCCTGACCCCGCCGTCCGGATGGACCGGGCGACAGCCTGCCCCTCTTCGGATCAGATCTGCCGGATCAGGGCTGCCGGCCAAGCTACACCCGCCCACAGCGAGCGCGTGGCCGCCTTGATCCCTGCTGCTCGAGCCAACGCAGTGCGTCCTCTGTTGCCCGTGTCCTGGGGTGGTTGTCGCCGAGGGTGCGGCGTTGGTCGTCGAGCTGTCTCCACAGGTCGGAGGCCGTCTGCGGGGCGCCGCGGGTCGGGTGATCGTCGGCGGTGTCGGGCGATTCCCGGGGTACGGCTGGCGTGGTGCCCGGGAGGACGGGGGCAGGGCCGGCCGACTGGCGGGCGTCGGACGACGGGGGGATGAGCACGCCGGGGAACTGGGGTTCCGTGGCCGGTTTCGCGCGTCCGGCGAGGGCGATGTGGATGTTGTCGAGCCGGGTGCGGCGGGCCTGGTCGGCGGGCAGGTCGAACAGGTCGAACGAGACGACGCCGGTCAGCAGGTCGGGGCGGGGGCAGTCCTGGACCCGGATCGGGATGATCTTGCGGATGGCGCCGTCGGGGTCCTGGTGGAAGGCGGTCTCCAGTTGCCAGGCGATCCACTCCGCCCAGGCCCGATCCGCGGAGGTGTAAGACACGAAGAAGTCCCACCCCCTCCGGCCCGCCGGCGCAGGCGTATCAGGATGCTGGTCCCCCATGAGATCAGACTGCCACGGCCCGTGCAGGTCCCGAAACGGGCCGCCGTCCCTCATGGGAGCCACCGATACGGGGTACGTGAAGTCGGGGAAGCGTGAGGTCGGTGGGCCAGTCCGGGCGGCCGGCGAGATTTGTCGTGGGTCATCCGTTCGGGGCGCCCGCGACCGGGTAGGCGAAAGGCTTACGGCACGTCACGTCAGCACGTTCATCTACGTCAAGGGAGTCACCCGTGACCGATGACCAGCTACGTCCCGACCTCGCGTCCGCCGGCTCAGGAGCTCCCGACCTGCCCCGTGGCGCTTCGGACCCGTCCCGCGGGGTCGCTGGCCGCGACCCGGACCGCGTCGGCGCGACCGGCGGCGACCTCGGGGGTGCCGGGCGGGTGCCGACGGCCGGTGGCCGGGCGTCCGAGCAGGGCGCGGCGGCGCTCAACGCGTTGCACCGCCTGGCCGAGGGGGAGGACGAGCGCTCCGCGCTCGGTGACCTCGCCCTCGCGGACGTCCTGTTGCCCGACCTCGGCAATGAGATCGCCGACCTGTCCGAGGAGAGCGAGGTTCTGCAACTGCCCGTTGCGGAGCGTCAGGACGGCACCCAGTTCGTCCCGACGTTCACCTCCGAACAGCGCCTGACGGAGGCCCTGCCCGACGTCGCCCGCTACCGCACGGTGCAGATCGCGACCCTCGGCCGGATCTGGCCGTCGGACGATCTGCTGCTGGCGGTCGACCCGGGGTCCGAAACCGGGATCGCCCTGCCGGCGGAGGGCCTGCGAGCTCTCGCCGCCATGTCCGCCTGATCGGTATGTCCGCCTGATCGGCATGTCTGCCTGACCGGCATGTCCGCCTGACCGGACTGGGCGGTCCGCTCGATCATCCGACCGACGTCCTCGACCGGGCCGACCCGCCCGGTCGAGGATCGTGGTCCGCGGGCCGTTCGCGGCTCTATGGCCGGCCACACGCCTTCCGCCCGGGTGTGCGGCCGGCCTGGTGCGGCTGGCTGGCGGGCGGGGAGGCCAGCGCCTGCCAGCCGAGGTAGGTGACGGGGAGGCGCATCTCCAGGCCCGTCATCCGGGCCCGCTCCTGAGCCACGGCCAGGACCGTCGGCACCGTCTGGCGGGTCACTGCGAGCCGGTCGCCCAGCCAGCGGACCTCGTAGCCGTCTCGCTCGACCACGGTCCGTAACGCGGCCTCCCTCGCCCTTCCAGAGGGACGAATCGGACGCCGAGCCCCCCAGGCGGGCAAGGAAGTGCTCGCAGCGCCATCGAAGCTCGATGCACCGGCGGCTTCGGGCGCGTCGGGTGGCTCGGGCGCGTCGGGCGCGTCGGGGGACTCGGGCGTGTCGGGCGGCTCGGGGAGGGCGAACAGGTGGCGGAGGAGCACGGGAGCGCCGGGTGGATGGCCGGTGGCGGCCAGGGTGGCCAGGGCCGGCCCCTCGCCAGCGGCCGGATCGAACGACGAGGCGAGGATGGCGAGTGAGCCGTCGTCGACCAGAATCGGCGGGGCGGTGCGCCCGGACCGCCGGGGCCATCGCATCGAGAACCTCGAATTCCTGCCGACCGGTCCGGCGGGCACGCGACCGGCTTGCCGTCCGTTCTTCATCTGCCGTCCCTTTCCCGCGGCGGGCACCCGGTCGAACTCCGCCGCGCCCCAGGATCGTCCTGCCGCGTCCCAGGATCGTCCCGTCCCGCCCCACGATCGTCCCGTCCCGCCCCACGATCGTCCCGTCCCGCCCCACGATCGTCCCGCCCATTGCTCGTCCTGCCGTGCCCCTTGATCGTCCCGACCTGCCCCTCGATCGGCCCTGACTTGCCCGCCGTTGGCGGCCGGCCGGCTGCTCACGGCGCCCGGAAGGCACTCTGACCTGCCGTTTCGATCGGTTGTGGTGGTCGCGCGACGCGTGGACGGCCACGTGGGCCGTGCCGTCCGGCCCGGCTCCACCGGGCCGGGAGACCCGGCTCCTGAGGTGGACGTCCGACGGGTGAGGCACGCAACATCCGCCGGAAGGATGCCGGTCGTCATGGTTTTTTCGACCCCTCCCGCGACGGCCCGAGGACCTGCGGTTTCCGCTGCGGCGCAGCGAATTGTGCGGTGGGTGGGGTGGTCCGCACGGCGGCTCGGGCCGGTCATCGACGAGTCGTAGTCCTACCGAACGTCGAACCTACGGTGGCGCCTGGAGCGTCGCGTGCCAGAATGACCGTCGTGGCCTCAGCCCCCGTCCTCGAGAAGGCTCCTCCACCACACCCGACGGCCAACCGTCCCTCGATGGTCTCGGTCGGCACGGTCGTGTGGCTGTCGTCGGAGCTGATGTTCTTCGCGTCCCTGTTCGCGATGTACTTCACGATCCGTTCGGTGAACAGCGGCAACTGGCCGCCGGTGACGGGTGATCCCGCCGGTTCCGAACACGGGCCCGTGGAGCTGCACGTCGGGTACGCGCTGTTCTTCACCGTGATCCTGGTGCTGTCCAGCGTCACCTGCCAGCTCGGGGTGTTCGCCGCCGAGCGCGGTGACGTCCACGGACTGCGGCGCTGGTACCTGGCCTCGTTGCTCATGGGCCTCGTCTTCGTCGGCGGCCAGGCGAACGAGTACTTCGGCGAAAACAAGTTCACCATGGCGTCGCACGCCTACGGCTCGGTGTACTACCTGACCACCGGGTTCCACGGGCTCCACGTCATCGGCGGTCTCGTCGCCTTCGTCATGGTGCTGGGCCGATCGACGTTTGGGCGCTTCACGCCGGAGAAGGCGACATCGGCGATCGTCGTGTCGTACTACTGGCACTTCGTCGACGTCGTCTGGATCGCCCTGTTCGCGACCATCTACCTCCTCCAGTGAGCGACATGACTGAAACCTCGGGCACACCGTCGGACACGCCGTCGGAAACCTCGTCGGACTCCACGCCGAGCGAGGTCGCGACGCCGGTCGCCGCCACGAAGCGGTCCGCGCGCAAGCGCGATACGTCCGCGCGCAAGCGCGGTCCGTCCGCGCGCCGGCGCCGGAGATCCTCCGCCCTCGTCCTCGTGTTCGGCCTGCTGGCCACCGGGGTGCTGTGGACGATGCTGGCTCCCACCGGCAACGCCGCGCAGACGGCGGACGCCAACGAGGCCGTCCGGCAGGGTCGCGCCCTGTACCTGCAGGGCTGCTCGACCTGCCACGGCCTCGGCGCCCAGGGCTCGAACACCGGCCCCAGCCTCGTCGGCGTCGGCGCCGCCGCGGTGGACTTCCAGGTCTCGACCGGGCGCATGCCGCTGGCCGCCCCGGCCGCGCAGGCCGACCGCAAGCCGCCGATCTACTCGGCGACGCAGATCGACCAGCTCTCCGCGTACGTCGCGAGCCTCGGTGGCGGNCCAGAGGTGCCCAAGGTCACTGACAAGGAGCTCAGCGACGCCGACCTGGCCCATGGCGGCGAGCTCTACCGCGCCAACTGCGCGCAGTGCCACCAGGCCGTCGCCCAGGGCGCTCCGCTGACCTACGGTAAGTTCGCGCCCTCGCTGAGCGAGTCCACCCCGACGCAGATCGTCGAGGCCATGCGCACGGGGCCGGAGTCCATGCCGGTCTTCGGAGACCGTCAGCTCAACGACGAGGACGCCGCCGCCGTGGCGGCCTACATCAAGNACCTGACCGACACCAAGAGCCCCGGTGGTTTCAGCCTCGGTAAGTACGGTCCGGTGCCCGAAGGGTTGCTGGCCATGCTGGTAGGCATTGGTGGCCTGCTCGTCGTGTGCCTGTGGATCGGAGCGAGGCAGAAGGTATGAGTGACCAGACGGGCCCGGGGACGCCGGGACCGGCGGGCTCGGGCGGAGGGGACCAGCCGGGCGACTCCGCCCAGGAACGCGTGCACTACGCGGGCTACCAGGGTGAGCCGGCAGACAAGTCGGACCAGGATTCGATGAGCAGCATCTTCAAGCGGGCCAAGCACCCCGTCGACACGTCGGGCGCCGCCGTCGGGGGGTCGGGGATCTCGGCCGGTGGACCGGACGTCCCGGCCGGCACCTCCGACGGCCCGGAGGTCCTGGGCACCCCGCCGCACCAGACGGACTCCACCCGCGATCCCGAGACCACGGTGATGCGGACCGGCGACGCCGGGGTGGCGCAGCCGACCTACGGCACGCACGCCGGCGGCGGTGGCGGGGTCACCGTCCGCCCGCCGCGCGCCGAGGACGTCGACCGCCGCGCCGAGCGGCGAGCGGAGCGGCTGATCGCCTGCTGGTTCCTGATCTCGGTGGTCGGCACCGTCGGCTTCGTCATCACGAACTTCGTCGGGGACAAGCACCAGGCGTACTACACGCCGTGCCTCGGCTCGGCGCTCGGCCTGGCCGTCGGTGGCCTCGGCATCGGCATGATCCTGTGGGCCAAGCGGCTGATGCCGCACGAGCAGGCCGTGCAGGAGCGCCACGAGTTCACCTCCGCCAAGGAGGAGATCGCGGTCACCGAGGCGGAGATCACCGCCGGCTTCGCCGACACCGGCCTCGCCCGCTTCCCGCTGCTGCGCCGCACCCTGCTGGGCGCCGGCACCGTGCTCGGCGGACTGATCGTGGTGCCGCTGCTCAACCTGACCAACTCCAAGCCGGGCAAGAAGCTCGACCACACCTCCTGGGTGAAGGGCGCGCGCCTGGTCACCGAGGACGGCCGCCTGGTCAAGCTCGGCGACATCTCCATCGGCGGCATCGAGACCGTCTTCCCGGCCATCCCGGTGACCGAGTCGGACGGCACGACGACCTACAAGCCGAAGACCGACGTGCACACCAAGGCGGACAGCACCACGATCCTCATCCGGTTGCCACCGGGTGTGGACCGGCCGCGCAAGGGGCGGGAGAACTGGTCCGTCGACGGTCACGTCGCCTACTCCAAGATCTGCTCGCACGCCGGCTGCCCGGTGAGCCTCTACGAGCAGCAGACCCACCACCTGCTCTGCCCCTGCCACCAGTCGGTCTTCGACGTGCTGGACGGCTGCCGGGCGATCTTCGGTCCGGCCAGCCGGTCGCTGCCGCAGTTGGCCATCGCCGTGGACGACGACGGATTCCTGTACGCCCGCAACGGTGACTACGACGAGCCGGTCGGTGCCGCCTTCTGGGAGCGCTCATGACAACCGCATCCCCACCGGAGTTCGTCAAGCGGCCGACCCCGGTCCGCAAGGCCAACCGCGCCATCGACGAGCGGTTCGGCACCCAGGCCGGGCTGCGGCGCAACCTGAACAAGGTCTTCCCCGACCACTGGTCGTTCATGATCGGGGAGATCGCGCTCTACAGCTTCATCGTCCTGCTGCTCACGGGCATCTACCTCACGCTGTTCTTCGACCCGTCGAACACCGAGGTCATCTACAACGGCTCCTACGTCCCGCTCAAGGGTGTGGAGATGAGCCGGGCCTACGCCTCGACGCTGGACATCAGCTTCGACACCCGGGCCGGGCTGGTGTTCCGCCAGATCCACCACTGGGCCGCNCTGGTCTTCGTCGCGTCGATCGTCGTCCACCTGTTCCGGGTGTTCTTCACCGGTGCCTACCGCAAGCCGCGCGAGGTCAACTGGCTGATCGGGGTCGGCTTGCTGATCCTCGCCATCCTCGAGGGCTTCGCCGGCTACTCGCTGCCGGACGACCTGCTCTCCGGCACCGGTCTGCGGATCGCCGCCTCGATCGCCCAGTCCATCCCGATCATCGGGACGTGGGCGTCGTTCCTGGTGTTCAACGGTGAGTTTCCGGGCGACAACTTCCTGCCCCGGCTCTACGTGATCCATATTCTGCTGGTGCCCGGTGTGCTGCTCGCCCTCATCGGCGCGCACATGGGCATCCTGTGGCACCAGAAGCACACGGACTTCCCCGGTCCGGGCAAGACCGAGCNCAACGTCGTCGGCCACCGGGTGTTCCCGGTGTTCGCGGTGAAGTCCGGCGGGTTCTTCATGATGGTCTTCGCGATGCTCGCCCTGCTCGGCGGCCTCGCGCAGATCAACCCGATCTGGATGTTCGGTCCGTACGATCCGTCGAAGGTCTCCTCGGCGTCCCAGCCCGACTGGTACATCGGCTTCCTCGACGGCTCGACCCGACTGATGCCACCGTGGGAGTTCCGCGGCCTCGGCCATACCGTCCCGGCCGTGTTCTGGCCGACGGCGGTCCTGCCCGGCATCCTGTTCACGCTGCTGGCGCTCTACCCGTTCCTGGAAGCCAGGTTCACCGGCGACACCAAGTCGTACAACCTGCTCCAGCGGCCCCGGGAGGCGCCGACCAGGACCGCGCTCGGCGCGATGTCGATCAGCTTCTACCTGGTCCTGTGGATCTCGGGTGGTAACGACGTCATCGCGAAGACGTTCAGCATCTCGCTGAACGCGATGACGTGGGCCGGCCGCATCGGTCTGATCATCGTCCCGCCGATCGCGTACGCGGTCACCAAGAAGATCTGCCTCGCCCTGCAGGCGAAGGACGCCGAGGTCGAGCACCACGGGATCGAGACCGGCATCATCCGCCAGCTCCCCAGCGGGGAGTTCGTGGAGGATCACCGGCCGAAGCCGACCCCGGTACCCGACCACCCGCTGGTCACGAACGACCGGTTCGCACTGCCGTCGGCGAACGGCCATGGGGACGGGGACGGCAAGGGCCTCGCCCGCCGCGCCGGCAAGGCCGTGAGCGGCTTCTTCGTCGAGGAGAAGGAGACCGGTCCGGGCGGTCCGAGCGCACCGGTCGGCGGCGGCAAGCACTGACGCCGGCACCGATCCTTCAGCGCTGAGCTGACACCGGCCGCGGGGCCGGTCCGCCGTACCGGCGGGCCGGCCCCGCGGCCTTTGCCGTGCCTCCCGGCCCGCCGGGGGTGCTCAGCGGCGGGGGCGCTGGCCCTCGGCGCGCCGGCCGGCCGCCTGCTCCGGGCTGTCGGGGGAGCGGTGCACGTCGGCGTAGCGCAGAGCGTCGCGGATGGCGCCCGCCGCGGGCCAGCTCCACTCGCCGTCGAGGCGCACGAGCCGCACCCCGGAACCGGCCAGCCAGCGGGCGATTCGCTCGGTCTCCTCGACGGAGGCGCACGGCGCGGGGCCCGGCTGCGGTTGCACCGTCTCGGCGCTCGCGACCGCGGCGTCGACCCAGGGCCGCGGATCGATTCCGGGGGCCACGCTCACCGCGGACACCAACCGGCCGTGCCGGACCACGGCCAGGTCCCAGCCGGCCTGCGCGGTCGGCGCCGCCGCGACGAGCTGCGGGACGCCGGTCAGCGCGGCCAGCCGCTGACCGCGGGCCGCGGCGCGGACGAACGACACCATCCGGTCGCGGTGGACGGCCGCCTCCTCGTAGCGCCGATCGTCGGCCAGGCGGTCGATGTGGCGGGTCGACGCCGCGATGACCGGCCCCGGATCGCCCGTGATGGCCGCCCGGGCGGCGGCGACGTGGCGGGCGTAGGCGGCGACGTCCTCCCGGCCGTCGCAGGGCGCCCCGCACCTGCCCAGGTCCGCCAGGGCGCAGGCGGGGCGGCGGGCGCGGGGGGAGAGCCGCCCGGTGCACTGGCGCAGCGGCACCGCGGCGAGCAGCGCGTCGGCGGCGTCGTCGGCGCTGCGGGTGCTGGCGAACGGACCGAGATAGGTCGCTTCGTCCCGGGCGGCGCGCACCCGGGACAGCCGGGGGAACGGCTCGTCGGTGAGCTTGAGGTAGACGGTGCGCTCCGGGAAGCGGGAGCGGCGGTTGTACGGCGGCTTGTGCTCCGCGATCAGCCGCAGCTCCCGCACCTCGGCCTCCAGGGCGTGCGCGCAGCCGATGGCGTCCACCCGTTCGGCCAGCGCCACCATCTCGGCCATCCGGGTGCGGGGCTCGCTCGCGGTGAAGTAGGTGCGCACCCGGGACCGGACCGAACGCGAGGTGCCGACGTAGAGGGCCCGCCCGTCGGCGTCCCGGAAGATGTAGACGCCCGGGCCGGTGGGCAGCCCGTCGGCGAGGTGCCGCTTGCGCCGCTGGGCCGGGGAGACCCGGGCGCTGTACTCGTGCAGCTCCTCCAGCGTGCGCACGCCGGCGTTGCCGAGCCGCTCGAACAGCCCGTGCAGCACGTCCACCGTGGCCCGGGCGTCGGCCAGCGCGCGGTGGCAGGGCTCGGTCGAGCTGCGGAACAGTCGGGCCAGCGAGGCGAGCCGGCAGTCGGGGGCCTCGTCGCGGCTGACCAGCCGCCGCGCGATGCGCAGGGTGTCGAGGTGCTCCCAGGTGGGCGGCGGGTAGCCGCAGCGCTGCGCCGCCGCCCGCAGGAAGCCGAGGTCGAACGGGGCGTTGTGGGCGACCAGCACGGCGCCGCGGGCGAACTCCAGGAACGTCGGCACCACCTCGGACTCCGCGGGGGCCGTCGCCACCATGGCGTCGGTGATCCCGGTGATCACCGAGACCATCGGCGGGATGCCCACGCTCGGGCGGACCAGGGTGGACATCTCCGCGAGCACCTCGCCGCCGCGCACCCGCACCGCGCCGATCTCGGTGATCTCACCGGTCGCCACCGAGGTCCCCGTCGTCTCCAGGTCGACCACGACGAACGTCAGATCGGACAGCGGCCGGCCGAGTTCGTCGAGGCTGGCCTGCCGGTGCGCGCAGACGCCACCGGCCACGCCCACGACGGCGGGGTCGGCGCGGGGCCGGGCGGACTCGCCAGCCGGGCTGGTCACCCGCGCCAGGTCGGCGAGGGGACCGGCGTCGGCGGCGGAACGGTCGGTGGGGGAGCGGTCGGTGGGGGTGGGGTCCGGGCGCACGGCGTCACGGTAAGCCCCGCCGCCGACAGTTCTGCCACGGGTCGGGTTCCGGCTCGGGGCACGGGAGGCAGGGGAGGCGTCGGCAGGGACATGGTGGGTCCCGCTGCGGGCGTCATTGTGGTCCCGTCGGGGCTGTCCCGCGGCCCTTGTGGCGCCACGCCGGAGACACGCGACGGCCACTCGGCAGGCCAACCCGCCTGGAATGCGAAATCATGCGCAGGTGGCGTGGTTTGAAACGAACGGCATTCGGGTGGGGCGGGTCGCAGTGGACTGCGCGAACGTGGACGTGATGGTGCGCTTCTGGTCCGCTGCGCTGGGTTATGAGGTGGACCGGCGCGACGACGACGCGGCACTGCTGCGTCATCCCGCCGGGGCGGGGCCGAAGCTGTTGCTGCGGCCGGGAGCCCGCGGTGGCGGTGGTCCCAGCCGGCTGCATCTCGACCTCTACGCGGTCGACGCCGAGCGGGTCATCGGCTGGTTGTCGACCCTCGGCGCCCGCCGGGTCGCCCGGTACGACGACGACGGGGAGCGCGGGTACATCCTGTCCGATCCGGAGGGCAACGAGTTCCGGGTGATGACGGCCGGACCGACCGGCTTCGCCCGGCCCTTCGTCTGATGGCCGGTCGTGGCGATGACCCGTCGGCGGGCTGATGACCGGGTCGATAGGGTCGTGAGCCATGCCGAGCGTCTTCACCCGGATCATCAACGGCGAGCTTCCCGGGCGCATCGTGTACTCCGATGAGTACACAGTGGCGTTCCTGACGATCGCGCCGATCCGGCCGGGCCACACGCTGGTGGTCCCGCGCGCCGAGATCGACCACTGGATCGACCTGCCCGACGACGTCCAGACGGCGCTGTGGACCGCCGCCGCGACGGTCGGCCGGGCCATCGACGCCGCGTTCCGGCCCCGGCGGGTGGCGGCGCTCGTCGCCGGGCTGGAGGTGCCCCACGTGCATGTGCACCTGCTGCCCATCGAGAACGAGACGCAGATCGACTTCACGCTCGCCGACCACGACCCGGACTCGGCCGAGCTCGACGCCGTAGCGGAGCGGATCCGCGCCGCCGTCGGCTGACGCGCGGCTGGGTGGGGTGGATCCGGCGAAGGTCCACCCCACCCGGTGTGCCCGCGGCGGACGGTGTGCCCGCGACGGGCTCAGAGCTGGAACGTGGCCGGGCTGACCGCGAACAGCGGCTCCCAGTGCAGCAGGCCGTGCCCGGGCGGCGCGTCGATGACGACGTTGCCCCGCACCTTCTGGCCGGCCTTCACCGTCGACGCGGACAGCCGCGGCTCCACGTTGTCGTAGCTGCCGTCGTAGCGCGTCCCGTCCGGGGTCTGGATGTAGAAGTCCGACGGGGAGGCAGACGTGTCCCCGCGGCTCACCTCGACCGTCACGTTGAGCACGTAGTAGGCACCCTGGGTCGGCGGGTCGCCGTACTCGGTCACCTTGCCGGTGGTCGAGCAGACGCTGTTGAGGGTCACCCGGGCCTCGAAGTCGCTGACGGAGGAGTTCGCCTCGCCGACGACGGTCCCCGAGCCGCCGATGGCCGCCGCGCCGGCCCCCGGCGCCCCCTGCGGGGTGACCGCGACGCAGTTCGAGACGCCGATCGGGCCGGTCGCGGTGGCGCTCGGCACGGGCGGCGTCGGCGCCGACAGCCCGGGTGCGCTCAACGACGGTGCCGGTACCGGCGCGGCGATGTCGTTCGAGTCGTCGCCCCCCACCGCGAGCGCGATCACCACCCCGACGACGATCGCGGCGACGACGGCGAGCGGCACGATCACGAACAGCGGGTTGCGGCGCCGCTGCGGCGCAGGGGGCGGGGCACCCTGCTGCCAGCCGCCGCCCTGCTGCCAGGTACCGCCCTGCTGCCAGCCACCGGGCGGGTTCTGCTGGTAGGGGCCCTGCGCGCCCGGGTAGCCTCCCGGCCCCTGGTAGGCCGGGCCGCCCTGGTAGGCGCCGGTGCCACCGGGCGGGTAGCCGCCCTGCGGCCAGCCGCCCGGCTGTCCCCAGCCCTGCTGGTCCGCGCCCGGCTGCCCCCCACCGGGTTGCCCCCAGCCCTGGTGGTGGTCGGGTGCCTGCTGGCCGCTCCCGGGCTGCCCCCAGCCTGGTTGCTCGACGCCGGCCTGCCCCGCGCCGGAATGCCCCCAGCCTGCGGAGCCGCCGCCGGGCTGCTGCGGCGGTGGCCAGGACTGCTCCCCGCCGGGGCGCTGTCCCGTCGCCCACGGCTGCCCGGCGGTGGCGGGCCCGGGGGCCTGCGGCCCGCTCGGGGAGGTCCCGCGCGGCATGGCGGGGGTGTCGGCGGACCAGGCGAGCCGGGTCTGCTCGTCGGACTGGTCCGGGGCGGTGCCCCAGGACGGGGCCGGCGGGGGAGTCGAGCCGGATGGGCTGGACGGGCCGGATGGGCTGGACGGGCCGGACGAGCCGGACGGGCTGGACGCCGCGCCGCCGCTCGGCGTCTCTGCGGGCTGGTGCCAGGGATTGCTCGGCTGCTTCCACGTCTCCTGGCTCCCGTCACCGCCGGGGGGCTGGTGAGGGGGGTTCTGGTCGGTCACGATGGTCCTCTCCGGCGCAGCCAGGGCCGCGTTTGGAAAAAATCGCACGCTGGGGAACGCACCACGCGAGGCTACATAAGCCGGCTTTCCCGTGAGACAATGCCCGCCCCGGCGCGGCCCACCGGTCCTAGATCCCACACCGGTGGTCCGTGTGAGCCCTCTGAGCTCTCTCGATAGGCTGTACCTTCATCGTTCTTCCCGTCGGCTCCGGAGTCCCTACGTGCCTTGCTGTCTGGCCGGTCGGAGAAGCCGTCGGAGAGGCGGCCCGCCCGCTTTCCCGCGTCATCCGGACGCTGACGGACAATTCCGCGCGCGGCCAGGACCCGCGTTGCCCGCGTTCGGACCTCGGGCCGCCCTGGTCGGTGCTCCGACCGCGCCGGATGACTTCTCTCACCGGCCTGCCGCCGGGATGGTCGGTGCTACGTCGGTCGTGTCCTCGACGCCATCCGTCCGGACCGTGTCCGTGGTGGCCGCCCCTGCTGGGAGCAGGCGGTGACGGGCCCGCTGCCCGCGCCCGTGCGGGAGTACGTCATCGAGCTCGCCGCGCAGACACTCGCCGATCTGCCCGAGTCCGACGTGCCGCCGTCGCTCGTCGCGGTGCGCCGGTTCAAGGCGTCCCGGCGGGCGAAGGCGGGCGCGATCCCGCTGGCCGCCGCCGTCGACAACGAGGTGTTCCGTGGCCGCGTCGCCGAATGGATCCGCCGGCACCAGCCGGAGCTGGCCGAGGCCGCCGATTCCGCCGGTGGGCTCCCGCCGGCCGCCCCGCCGGAGAAGGTCGCCGCGGTGGCCTACCTGCTGCGCGTCCCGCACTGGCCCGAGCTGGTCGAGCTGGCCTCGGCCTCGGCCGCGGAGGCGGAGGTCCGCGGTCGGGCCGACGAGGCCGAACGGACGATCCGCCGGCTCACCGAGCAGCTCGCCGCGAACCAGCGCAGCGCCGCCGGTGAGCTGGGGCAGTTGCGCGAGCGCCTCGCGGCGGCCCGCGCCGAGGCGGAGGAGACCCGGCGGCGGCTGCGGGCGTCCTCGGAGCAGATCCGCCGGGCCGAGCAGGCCGCGCGGGAGTCGGTGGTCGCGGCCGAGACGGCGCGCGACGCGGCACTCGCCGCCGGTCGTGACGCCGAGGTCGAGGTGCGCCGGCTGCGTGGCCGGGTCGCCGAACTGGAGAGCGCCCTGGCCGCCGCGCGCCGGGACTCTCGCGACTCCCGCAGCGTGGACGACGCCCGCATGCGCGTCCTGCTCGACACGCTCATCGCCTCGGCCCACGGCGTGCGCCGCGAGCTCGACCTGCCGACGATGGTCGCCCGGCCGGCGGACCTGCTCGCCCGCGGCGGCGACGGGCCGAGCAGCGCGCCGCAGGCGTTCGTCGGGGCCCGGGGGCGGCCCGACGACGATCCGACCCTCATCGACGAGGTGCTCGCCGTGCCCGGCGTGCATCTGATCATCGACGGGTACAACGTGACCAAGCGCGGCTACGGCCGGCTCACCCTGCAGGCGCAGCGGGAACGGTTGCTGTCCGGGCTCGGCGCGCTCGCCGGGCGCAACCCGGACAGCGAGGTCACGGTTGTCTTCGACGCGACCGCGGTCGTCGCCCGCCCGGTCGGCGTCACGATGCCCCGGGGGGTTCGGGTGCTGTTCAGCCGTCCCGGCCAGCTCGCCGACGAGGAGATCGTCCGGCTGGTCCGGATGGAGCCCCAGGGCCGGCCGGTCTTCGTCGTCACCTCCGACCGGGAGGTGGCGGAGAACAGCGCCGCGGCCGGCGCCCGGGCGGTGCCGTCGGCGGCCCTGCTGGCGCGGCTCGACCGTTAGACGGGTAGGTCGACGGATCTCGGCCGCTCGCCACTCGAGTTTCCGGCATCGCCGAGCGTCGCATCCTCCTGTGGGCAGGTGGGCAGGTGGGCAGGTGGGCAGGCGGGCAGGCGGGCAGGCGGGTGGCGGAGGCGCCGGAGGTTGATGCCGGTGTGTGGGCGCGCAACCGCCACCAGGCTCCTGCCTTTTCGAAGGATGAGGCGTCCGGGCACCCGGGCGTGAACCGGACCGCCGTCCAGCCGTCCGTGGCATAGGCGCCGCACGCTGACCAGCCGGCCGCCGAAAATTGTCGGACCCGGGTCCTACCGTCGGTCACGTCGGGACATCGGTGCGCGGGTTGTGCCGCCACCGGCCGGACCTCGGGAAGGTGAGTGCCATGCTGATCGACTGCGATTCCTGCACCGGCCGCGGCCCCCGGTGCGCGGACTGTGTGATCACCGCCATGTTCGGGGAGGCGGACGGGGGCATGGCGTGGGATGTGCAGGAGCGCCGCGCGCTTGCTGTGCTGGCGGCCGCGGGACTGCTGCCGCCGCTGGAGGAGCTGGCCGGTTCGGTGCTCGACCGGGTGCCCCGCGGTGCCGCCGCGCACGGTGCGGCCCGTCCGCCGCGCCGTGCCGGCTGAGCAGCCCGCCGTGTCGAGTCGCGGCCTGGCGGGGCCCCGCGCCGCGCGGCGGCTCGGCCTGGCGCTGCTCCTCGCCCTGCTGCTCCTCGCCCCGCTGCTGCGCGGGCGGGTGCGGGGCGCCAGCCGGGCGGTGACCGCCGGTCGGCGTGGGAGAGCATGGGCGGATGCGCGTTCTGGCCGTCACCAACGACTTTCCGCCGCGTCCGGGCGGCATCCAGGCCTACGTGCACAACTTCGCGGCCCGGCTGCCGGCCGGCGAGATCGTCGTCTACGCCCCGTCGTGGGAGGGCGCCGCGGCGTTCGACGCCGCGCAGGGTTTCCCGGTCGTGCGCCACCGGACCTCGCTCATGCTGCCGACTCCGGACGTCCTGCGGCGGGCTCGCCAGATCGCCCGGGCGGAGGGCTGCGACACGGTGTGGTTCGGCGCGGCCGCCCCGCTCGCGTTGTTGGGCTCACGGCTGCGCCGGGACACGGCGGTGCGCCGCGTCGTGGCGAGCACCCACGGGCACGAGGTCGGCTGGGCGGCGCTGCCGGCCGCGCGCCAGTTGCTGCGCCGCATCGGCGCGACCGCGGACGTCGTCACCTACCTCACCGACTACACCCGGACGAGGATCGGGCCCGCGCTCGGCGCCCACCCGGCGCTCGCCCGCCTGCCCAGCGGTGTCGACGCGACGCTGTTCGGCCCGGGCGCCGGGCGGGAGGAGACCCGCCGCCGATACGGGCTGTCCGGACGGCGGGTGGTGGTGTGCGTGAGCCGGCTTGTCGCCCGCAAGGGGCAGGACATGCTCGTGCGTGCCCTGCCGGCGCTGCGGCGCCGGGTGCCGGAGGCGGCGCTGCTCGTCGTCGGTGGCGGTCCGCACCGCGCGGACCTCGAACGGCTTGCCCGGGACAGCGGCGTGGCCGAGCACGTCACGTTCACCGGTTCGGTGCCGTGGGAGGAGCTGCCCGCGCACTACGCGGCCGGCGACGTGTTCGCGATGCCGTGCCGGTCCCGGCTCGGGGGGCTGGAGGTGGAGGGGCTCGGGATCGTCTACCTGGAGGCATCGGCCACCGGTCTGCCGGTGGTAGCCGGGAACAGCGGTGGCGCCCCTGACGCGGTGCTCGACCAGCGCACCGGTTTCGTCGTCGACGGGACCGACCTCGGCGCGGTGGAGCGAGCCGTCGGGGACCTGCTCGCCGACCCGGACCGGGCCGCGTCGATGGGCGCCGCCGGGCGGGCGTGGGTCGAGCAGCGCTGGCGCTGGGACGTGCTCGCCGCCGAGCTGCGCTCGCTGCTCGGCGGCCAACCCGGCCCGGCCTGACAACCCGGGGCCGGCCCGGTGGCCTCAGTAGCCGCCCGGTGCCTCAGGGGCGGCGCGCGCCGGCGTAGAGGTCCTCGACGGAGCTGCCGAAGCGGTCCATCACCAGCGAGCGGCGGACCTTCAGGCTCGGGGTCAGCTCTCCGGTCTCGACGGTGAAGTCCCGCGGCAGGATCACGAACTTCTTGATGCCCTCGGCCTGCGACACCGTCGCGTTCGCCGCGTCGATCGCCTGCTGCACCTCGGCGCGCAGGTCGACGTCGTCGACGAGGTCCGCGACGCTCGCCTCGGCCGGCTTTCCGGCGCCGTCGCGCCAGTGCTCGAACCCCTCCGGGTCGATGGTGACCAGCGCGGCGATGAACGGGCGCTGGTCGCCGATGAGCATCGCCTGGCTGATCAGTGGGTGGGACTGGATCACGTGCTCCAGCGGGGCCGGCGCGACGTTCTTACCGCCGGCGGTCACCAGCAGTTCCTTCTTCCGGCCGGTGATCCGCAGGTAGCCCTCGTCGTCGAGTGAGCCGAGGTCGCCCGTGTGCAGGAAGCCCTCGGCGTCGAGAGCCTCCTTCGTCGCGGTCTCGTTGTGGTGGTAAGCGCGGAACAACAGGTCGCCCCGGATGAGGATCTCCCCGTCGTCGGCGATCCGGATCGTCACCCCCGGAAGGGGCTGCCCGACGGTGCCCATCCGCACCGAGTGCGGGCGGTTCGCCGCCGCCGGCGCCGAGGTCTCCGTCAGGCCGTAGCCCTCCACCACGGTGAAGCCGATGCCGCGGAAGAAATGGCCGAGCCGTGGGCCCAGCGGTGCCCCGCCGCTGATCGCGTACCGGGCCCGCCCCCCCAGCGCCGCCTGCAGCTTGCCGTACACCAGCGCGGCGAACAGCCGGTGCCGCAGCCGCAGCAGCAGCCCGGGGCCACCGCGGTCGAGGGCCTCGCTGTAGGCCACGGCGGTGTTCTCGGCCGCGTCGAAGATGCGGCCCTTGCCCTCGTTGTGCGCCTTGAGCCGCGCGCCGGCGTGCACCTTCTCGAAGACCCGGGGAACGGCGAGCAGGAAGCTGGGCCGCACCTTGGCCAGGTCCGGCAGCAGGGTGCGCGAGTCCGGGGTGTAGGCGAGCTCGAAGGCCCCCTGCACCAGGCCCACCTGCAGCATCCGGGCGAACACGTGGGCCAGCGGCAGGAACAGCAGCGTGGAGCAGCCCGGCGCGAACACCTCCGGCAGCATGGCGATGGACGACTCGGCGGTGAACAGCAACGCCCGGTGGGTGATCTCGCAGCCCTTCGGCTGCGCCGTGGTGCCGGAGGTGTAGATGATCGTCGCGAGACTGTCGGCACCGAGGGGCGCGCGCGCCGCGGCCAGCCGGTCCTCGTCGACGCCGGCGCCGTCGGCGGCGAGGGTGGCCAGCGCGCCGTCGGAGAGGACGAGCACGTCGCGCAGGGCCGGCGCCTCGCCGCGGACCTGCTCGACCCGCGCGGCGAGCTCGGCGTTCTCGACGACGAGCAGTTCGATCCCCGCATCCCGGAGGATCCATTCGATCTGGCTCGGGCTGGACGTCTCGTAGATGGGCACGCAGACGGCGCCGGCCGCCCAGGCGGCGTAGTCGACCACGGTCCACTCGAAGCGGGTGTGGCTGAGGATCCCCACCCGGCCGCCGGTTTCCACCCCGCGCGCGATGAGTCCCCGGGCGGTGGCCACCACGTGGTCGTGGAACTCGCGGGTCGTCATCCCGACAAACTCTTCGGCGACCTTGTGGCGAATGAGAATTTTGTCCGGATGGGCGGCGGCGTGCCGGAACACGGCGTCCGTCAGCGTCGCATTGTCCTCGATGGTGACCAGGGGCGCAGAGGTGTACTCCCGCACTGCTACTCCTACCAGGTGCTCTCGTGCGTCCTACCGGATGCCCTCGGGCGCCCGCCGGATGACGAGGCCGCCGAACGGCGGATGACCGTTCAGGGCACCAGACGTTAGCGGGCGGGCCGGATGCTGGCGACTGTGCGGACGACGATGGGCGGGGCGCGACCCGTCCGCATACGGATGGTGGCTGCTCGCGACGGGGCGCCGCCCGCCCACGGCCCGGGTGTCGCACGGCACCACGGTGCCGGTCGACCGACCTGTCCGGACCGGGCCGGATGTCCCTCGCCGCCGCCTAAGCTTCCTGGTATGCGGGTCCACGTGGTGAGCGACGTGCACGGACGGGCGGACGCGCTGCCCGCCGCCGCCGAGGGGGCCGACGTCTTCATCTGCCTCGGTGACCTCATCCTGTTCATCGACTATCGCGATCACAGCCGGGGGATCATGGGTGATCTGTTCGGCGCCGAGGCCGTCGGCCGCATGGTGGAGCTGCGCACCGCGCAGCGCTTCGACGAGGCACGGGAGTGGTCGCGCTCGCTGTGGGCACGTCTCGACGGCGACCGAGCCGAGATCGTCGAGGCCGCGATCCGCCGGCAGTACGAGCGGCTGTTCGCCGCCTTCCCCACCCCGACCTACCTGACGTTCGGCAACGTCGACCTGCCCCACCTCTACCCCGACTACCTGCGCGACGGCATCACCCTGTTGGACGGGCAGACCACAACGATCGGCGGCTGGCGGTTCGGCTTCGTCGGCGGCGGGCTGCGGACGCCGATGCACACGCCGTACGAGATCGACGACGACGTCTACGCCGCGAAGGTGGCCGCCGTCGGCGAGGTGGACGTTCTGTGCTGCCACATTCCTCCGCATCTGCCGGAGCTGGTCTATGACGTCCAGGCTCGGCGCTTCGAGCGGGGCAGCGTCGCGATCCTCGAGGCGATTCACGCCACCCGGCCGCGCTACGTGCTCTTCGGGCACGTTCATCAGCCCCTCACCGCCAGCCTGGAGATCGACGGAACGCGTTGCGTGAACGTCGGTCATTTCAACGCCCGAGGTACCCCGTTCGTCCTCGAGTGGTAGCCAGCCGCTCTGCGAGATGTGGCCCAGGTTCCGGTAGCCTCAGGCGATCGGTCGGGGAATGATCCGGGATCCCGGAGAGATCCGGGTTGCCGGTGGGCCGGCGACGCCGTGCTCCTTCAGACGTGCTTGACAAATGTGGAGGTGCTGCTCTCCATGGCGGACCACGCCCGATCGACCATCGTCATCAATGCCAGGCCCGCCGCGGTGATGGGGGCGATCGCCGACATCCCCGCGTACCCGACCTGGGTCGGCCAGATCGAGGAGGCCGAGGTGCTCGACGTCGGCCCGGACGGCCGGCCCCGGCGCGCCCGCTTCCGGATCAACGCCGTCGTCGTCAAGGACGAGTTCGTCAACGAGTACGTCTGGTCCGACGACGTCCAGGTCACCTGGTCCATGGTCGAGGGGCAGGCGATGTCGTCGCAGGACGGCAGCTACACCCTGCGCGACCTCGGTGACGGTACCACCGAGGTCACCTACGACCTCACCGCCGAAACCAAGATCAAAATTCCGGGACTGCTCCGGCGGAAAGTACAGAGCGGCATCGTGGATGCCGCTCTCAAGGACCTCAAGAAGCACGTCGAGAGCTGAGCGCACGTGCGGTGTGTGCTCTTCACCGGGAAGGGCGGCGCCGGCACCACGACGGTGGCGGCGGCGACCGCGATCCTTGCCGCGCAACGGGGTCATCGCACCCTGGTCCTGTCCGTCGACCCGGCGGCCGGGCTCGCCGGCGCGCTTGACCACCCCGTCGGCGCCGACCCGACCGACCTCGAACCCGGGCTGACCGGCCAGCAGGTCGACCTGCGCCGCGCCGTCGGCACGCGCTGGCCGGCCGTGCGCGAGGTGCTGGCCGGCACCTGGCCGTCCTTCGACGTCGATCCGGTCGAGCTCGAGGAGCTGGCCTTCCTGCCGGGTGCCATCGAGACGCTGACCCTGCTCGAGCTGCGTGACGGGCTGGCCAGCGCCGACCACGACGTCGTCATCGTCGACGGTGGCCCGGTCGCCGGTCTGCTGCGGCTGCTCGCCTTCCCGGAGACGCTGTCGTGGTACTGCCGGCGGCTGCTGCCGCCCGACGGCGCGTTCGCCCGCTGGCTGCGGCCCGGCTTCGGGTGGGCGGGCGCGTTCGGCGGCCGGTGGGGAAACCTCGCCGCACCCGCCTACGACACCGTCTCCCGCGTGCACCGCGCCGCCGTGGACCTGCGGGCGATCCTCACCGATCACGCGGCCACCAGCATCCGGCTGGTGCTCACCCCGGAGAGCGGGGCGCTGGCCGCGGCGCGCAGCAGTCTCACCGCGCTGTCGCTGCACGGCTTCACCCTCGACGGCGTGGTCGTCAACCGGATCTTCTCGCCGGCCGGGGCGGACGCCTGGCGGGCCGGCTGGGCCGCCGCCCACCGCGAGGCGCTCGCCGAGATCACCGGGGCGTTCGCGCCGACCCCGATCCTCCCGGTGGCCTACCGGGCCGGCGAGCCGGTCGGCCTGGAGGAGCTCGCGGCCTTCGGCGCGGCGACCTACGGCGAGCTCGACCCGGCGGGCGTCCTCGGTGCCTCGCCGACCGGGGCCGGCGAGCAGCCGCGGGTCGAGCGCACCGACGACGGGTACGCGCTGTCGTTCGGGCTTCCGTTCGTCGACGGCTCCCAGATCGACCTGGCCCGGCTGGGTGACGATCTGATCATCACCGTCGGGGCGTTCCGCCGGGCGGTCCCGCTGCCCGCGGCGCTGCGCCGCTGCGACGTCAGCGCCGCCCGGCTGCGCGGCGATCGGCTGGTGGTCTCGTTCGTGCCCGATCCTGACCAGTGGGTGCGGGCATGACGTCCGTCCCGGCCGACCCGCCCCCCGACGGTCCCACCCCCAGCAGCGGTTCCACCCCCAGCAGCGGTTCCACCCCGCGTGGCGCCGCCGGCCTGAGCGGCGGTCCTGGTCAGAGCGGCGATGCCGGTACGCGCTCGGCGGAGCGGCCACCGCCGCCCGGCCCGCTCGCGGTCGAGGCGGCCCTGCTCGTCGATGCCCTGCGGGGCCTGGCCGGCACCGAGTCGGGTGGCCGCCTATGGGAAGCCGTTGCCGACGTCGCCGGTGGTGTCGGGGCCGCGGCCGGCGGGCTCGGCGTCGGTGGTGCCGGGGCGGGTGGTGGCAGGGCCGGCGGTGGCAGGGCCGGTGGTGGCGGGGCCGACGCGGGCGCGCCGGCCGACGCCGGTGTTCCGGCCGGTCCGGCCGGTGCGGCCGGCGGTGCGGTCTGCGCGGGCCACGGGCGGCCCTGCACGTCGTGCCCGCTGTGCCGACTGCTGGCGATGTTCGCCGGGGATCGGCCCGAGGTGGTCCGCCACCTGCTGACCGCCGCGGAATCACTGGCGGCGGCCTTCCGCGTGGCCCTCGAGGCCTACTCCGGCAGCGCCTACTCCGGCGGCGCTCGCCCCGGCACAGCTCACGCCCGTACAGCTCGCGCCGGTGACGCCCGCGACGAGACCGCCGCCCCCGCGTCCCCGGGCGCGGGGCGCACAACCCACCAGAACCCGCGGCCGGGGGCCGCCGCGGGCACCCGTTCCGCCCCAGCGCCCAGACCACGCGTCCAGAGGATCGATGTCACGTGAGCACCATTGTTTCCGGCAGCTCGGATCGTCCCGGTAACTCGGATCGTCCCGGCACCCCGGACACCTCCTCAGCCCGTCCCACGGGCTCGGACGCCCCGCTCAGCCCCCTCCCGCCCGCCGTCGCGGACACGTCGGTCGACGACGATCGGCGCACCGCGGGCCTGACGATCGGCGTGGACGTCGGTGGGACGAAGGTCGCCGCCGGCGTCGTCGACGGCGCCGGCACCGTCCTCGCGTCAGTTCGGCGGCCGACTCCCGGTCATTCGGCGTCCGAGGTCGCGGACACCATCGCCGCCGTGGTCGCGGAGCTCAGCGCCGACTACGAGGTGAAGGCGGTCGGCATCGGCGCGGCCGGCTGGATCGACGCGAACCGCTCGCGGGTCCTGTTCGCCCCGAACCTCGCCTGGCGGGACGAGCCGCTGCGCGACGAGGTAAGCGGCCGCGTCGGGCTGCCCGTCGTCGTCGAGAACGACGCCAACGCGATGGCCTGGGCCGAGTACCGGTTCGGAGCCGGCCGTGGCCGCCGTGATCTGGTCTGCCTCACCGTGGGCACGGGCATCGGCAGCGGCATCGTCCTCGGTGGCGAGCTTTACCGCGGCGCGTTCGGCATCGGCGCGGAGACCGGCCACATGCGGATGGTGCCCGACGGCCACCTGTGCGGGTGCGGCAACCACGGTTGCTGGGAGCAGTACNCCAGCGGCCGGGCGCTGGTTCGCGCTGCCCGTCAGATCGCGGCGCTGGATCCGTCCGCCGCCGCCGCGATGCTGGAGGCGTGCGGCGGTGACGCCGAGCGGCTGACCGGCCCGGACGTCACCGAGGCGGCCCGCAAGGGCGACCCGGCGGCGATCCGCTGCCTGACCGAGATCGGCCAATGGCTCGGCGAGGGCATGGCGAGCCTGACCGCCGTGCTTGACCCGGACCGATTCGTCATCGGCGGCGGGGTCTCCGACTCCGGCGAGCTGCTGCTCGGCCCAGCCCGGGAGCGGTTCGCCCAGACGGTGCCCGGCCGCGCGCATCGGCCCCGGGCCGAGGTGGTCATCGCCGAGCTCGGCTCCCAGGCCGGTCTGGTCGGCGCCGCCGACCTCGCCCGGATCTGAGCAGCCCGGATCTGCGCAGAGCCCGGATCTGCGCAGCCCGGTTCAGATGCCAGAGCCGCCCGGCCCCGGTCGGGCCGGGCGGAAGTCCGGCACCAGCTCGACGGCGAGCTCCTCCAGGAACAGGCCCGTGTCGGCGACGACCCCGACGGCGTGCGCGCTGGTGCGTTCCGTGAGGGCGTGCACCGTCGTCGGGTTCACGTCGACGCAGGCGACCGGGATCGACGCCGGCAGGATGTTGCCGGTGGCCACGGAGTGCTGGGCGCTGGCAACCATCAGCGCGTAGCCGACCCCGCGTAGCGCCGCGCGCATCGCCCGCTGCCCCTCGATCACGTCGGTGTGGACGTCGGGCAGCGGGCCGTCGTCGCGCACGGAGCCGACGAGCACGAAGGTCTTGTTCGCCTTCACCATCGCGTGCATGATGCCCTGGGAGAGGACGCCGGACTCCACCGCGGCCCGGATCGAGCCCTCGCGGCGGATCGCGTTGATCGCACGGATGTGCTGTTCGCTGCCGCGCTGCACCCGGCCGCTGCGCAGCGGTCCGAGGCCGAGCGGGGAGCCGTAGAGCGCCGCCTCCACATCCAACGTCGCCAGCGCGTTCCCGGTGAACAGGACGTCGACGTAGCCGGCCTCGACCAGGGCGACGAGCGCGGGTGCGGCGCCGGTGCTGACGACCGTCTGCCCGGCCACCCACAGGACCTGGGCGCCCTCGGCCTTGACCTCGCGGACCTGGCGGGCGATCGCCTTCACCAGGACCGCCTGCGGCTGGGTGGAGCTCGGCAGCGGTGCGCCGAGCGCCTCGTACTCGGCGTAGATCCGGCTGGAGTGGTCGGTGACCGGCAGGACGACCTTCACCCCGTCCACCCCGCAGACAATCATGTCGCCGGCGCGGACGTCCGTCACCGGTACGGTGCGCACCCGCCCGCCGGAGACGACCAGGCCGCAGTCCATCTCGGGGTGTTCCACCGGGACCCACTGGCCGTCGAGATGGACGACGGTCTCCAGGTTCGTGGTCGAGTAGAAGTCCGGCGGGAAGGCGCCGTCGCGGTCCGCGGCCTCGCAGCGCGCCGTGCCCGCCTCGACCTTGTTCACGCCGTGGACCTGGATCCGCATGAGGATGCGCATGAGCCGCCGCGGCGAATCGGCGCCGACGGTGACGACCGCGTGGGACTCGTCATCGTGGCTGCGCCCCAGGTCGATGTGATCCACCCGGTAGTCGCCGCCGTAGTCCAGTACGTCGTCGAGCACCCGGGCCAGTACACCGGTGTCCATGAGGTGCCCGTGCACCTCGACTTTCTCGTGGTAACGCACGCCCAACGCCTTCCCTTCGGTGCCAGTACGACGGCTGCCACGCCGACGTCGTCCTCAGGCCCGATGCCACGCACCGACCCTGCCTTCCCTCCGGTGTGCCCCGGGGTGTGACCGTTCCCGGGATCCGGCCGGGGCACGAGAACGTCCGGAGGGCGCGCGCCCCGACCGCGCGGCCACGCACCGACGCAGGCCGCACCGCCGGTACGCCGCCGCAGGTTCATCGCGGCGGCTCACGCCCCGGACCGTCGCGGTCAGATCACCGCGCCGTCGTCGGGGCCGTCGAAATCGGTGGGCGGTCGGTCACCCATGCGGGCGACGAGGGTGCCGACCCCACCGAGGATCAGCAGCACGCCGGTGACATCCTGCGCGCGGGACTGGTTGAAGCCGATCAGGGTCGGCACGACGAGGAACACCACCCCGAGGGCGATCGAGCCCAGCGCCCAGCGGGTCACCGGCCGGATCCGGGGCAGGGGCGGCGCCGGCGGCGGCACGTAGTGATCGTCCTGCGGGTCCGCCGGGGCGTCCGCCGATCCGCCGAGGTCGATCACGACGAAGTCGGCCGGGTCGGCGCCGCGCCCGCCGCCGATGCCGGGCGGATTCAGCCCCGGGGGCGGCGCATCGTCCAGGCCGGGATCGGTGCGATCGTCCGGCGCGGGTGGAACACCGGGCTCGAACGGCGGACGCAGGATGATCACGGTGGGGCGACGGGTGTCGCCGAGGTCCTCCGCCGCCGGCCACCGCCGGGTCTCCGGCTCGTCGTCGAAGCGCGCGATGAGATCGAGGAAGGCCGCGTCGTCGGCCTCCTGGGAACGGGGCGTCGACCGCGCGGCGGGCTCTTCGGGCCGGGGCCCGGGCGGTTCCCCGTCGGCCGAACCGGCCGGGCCGCGCTCGGCGGCGACACCCCCGTCCGCCTCCGGCTTCCCCAGGGCGCCGGCCGCGGCGTCCGGTCGCCCGGTCGAGGACGGCAGACCTGGCGGGTGAGGCGACGCCGGCGGGTGGATCGAGGCCGGCGGGTGGATCGAGGCTGGCGGGGCGGCCGAGGACGGCGGCCCGGTCGGGCTGGGGTCCTCGGGGGTCGCCGCAGCGGCGCCGGCGGGTCCGGAATGCCCCTCGCCCGCGGCATTCCCGGCCACGCCGGATGCCTCGCCGCCCGCGGGCGTGCCTGCATTCCCGGCCACGCCGGATTCGGCCGGCAGGGCGGCGCCGCACCCGGTGGGTGACACACCAGCTCCCGCCGCCGCCCCGCGGTCCGCCACCGGACGGTCGGGCTCCGCCGCGCCCGCCGCGGACGGCCGGGGCTCGCCCTGGCCCGGCGCCGGCGGAGGCTCAGCCATCGTCGCGGGGGGTGTCGGGCACGAGCGCGCGCGCCGCGTGCCGCTGGACGAAGTCCAGACTGCCTTTGAAGATCGTTTCCTTGTCGTTGTCGAGGGTTGCCACGTGCCAACTGTCCGGCAGCAGCCGTTCCTCGATCGGCGCGCGCACCCCGGCCAGCAGGATCGCCCCCGAGCTCGGCTCCACCACGTGGTCGACGACGCTTCGGTACGCGAGCACCGGACAGTCGATCCGCCCGAGGTCGCCGCGGGTGACCCCCCACAGCTTGCGCAGCGAGGCGAACGCGAGCAGCGGCACCCGGTCGTAACCGACCTCGGGCACGCCGGTGGCCTTCACGTCGCCGGCAACGCCGCGCACGGCTGGGATGAACCGCCCGAGCAGTGGGGCGAGCGCGGCGTGCCACCGCTCGGTCGACAGGCTCGCGTTCACCGTGACCACGCCGGCGATGTCGGAGCCGTGCTCCTCGGCCAGCCGCAGCGTCAGCNTCCCGCCCATCGACAGGCCCATGACGAACACCTGCTCACAGTCCGCCCGCAGGCGCAGGAACGCGCCCTGCACGGTGGCGTACCAGTCCGGCCAGGTGGTCGGGACCATGTCCTGCCAGCGGGTGCCGTGACCCGGCAGCAGCGGGCAGGAGACGGTCAGCCCGGCGGCGGCGAGGGACTCGCCCCAGGGCCGCATGCTGCCCGGAGAACCGGTGAACCCGTGGACCAGCAGGACGCCCACCGGGCCACCCGTGAACTCGAACGGTTCGGCACCAGGTAGGACGGCTGTGCCGGTGGAGCCCGCCATCNTGATCCGCCCTTCGTGCCCTGGGCCCGCCCGCTTGCCACGTCGCGGGCGGCGTGAAAGGAAAGCGCCGGTAAACGTATGCTCGCACGGTCCGCGGGTTGAGGCCACGGTCGTACGTATCTCACGGTCGTGCGGACGCCGTCGGAACGCCAGGAGCCCGCAGGGACCGAGAACGCCCCGGCTGGGATGATATAGGTGCGGGCCTGTCCGCGCGCGTCTCGCGAGTCCGGTGCCATCGGCGCCGAGCCGGGAGGGGTGGGCACCACCTGGGCCGCGCGAGCGTTAGATGGACGTGATGATGGCCGATCCCCAGGCTTGCGGGCGGCTCCCCTACGTCGGCGACCATGGCCGGGCCGCGTCCGCCGCCCGGCTCGCGTACCGTCGCAGTCCGCGAGCTGCGGAGCGCCGCCGTGCCCCACCTGGCGCGCGGTGGGATGCTCGGGTCTGGTGTGATCGGCGTCGGCGGATGGAGACGGGCGGCCCGGCCACGGCCGCCCCCGGCGGGCGTCGTCTGACGGCGGTGACCAGGTGGGAGCTGTCTTGTTCTACTGGGTGCTCAAGGCGGTCCTGACGCCGATCCTTCGGGTGTTCTGGCGTCCGTGGGTGGAGGGAGCCGAGAACATTCCTGTGCAGGGTCCCGCGATCCTCGCCGGAAACCACCTCTCCTTTCTGGATCACTTCTTCCTGCCGGTGGTGATCCCGCGTCGGGTGACCTTCCTGGCCAAGAGCGACTACTTCACCGAGGCCGGCGTCAAGGGCTGGTTCAAGCGCGTGTTCTTCAGCGGCGCCGGCCAGATCCCGATCGACCGCAGCGGCGGTAAGGCGAGCGAGGGCGCCCTGCGCTCCGGCGTGCGCGTCCTGCGCCAGGGCCGGCTGATCGGCATCTACCCGGAGGGGACCCGCTCACCCGACGGCCGCCTCTACCGCGGCAAGATCGGCGTCGCCCGGATGGCCCTGGAGGCCGGCGTGCCGGTGATCCCGGTCGCGATGATCGGCACGTTCGAGGTGCAGCCGCCCGGTCAGCTCGTGCCGAAGATCCGCCGGATCGGGATGCGGGTCGGTCGGCCCCTCGACTTCTCCCGCTACGCCGACATGGCGGATGACCGGTTCGTGCTGCGGTCGATCACCGACCAGATCATGTACGAACTGATGGCCCTGTCGGGCCAGGAGTACGTGGACATGTACGCCAAGCGGGCCAAGGAGGAGATTGCCGCCGCCCGCGCCGCTGGCACCTCGGTGCCGGGTGGACGGTCGGCACCGGCACCGGCGGCGGGGTCGGCACCGGCGGTGGGGACGGCACCGGCGGTGGGGACGGCACCGGCGGCGATGCAGATACCGGCGGCGGCTGGACACGTGCCGGCGGCGGGGACGGTGCCGGGAGTCCCCTCGGGGCCGGCCGCGGTGGCGGGCGAACGCCCGGCCAGGCCCGTGGCCGCGTCGGCTCCTCCGCGAGGCTCCGACGACCACGTCGACCGGGCGGTCTGACCCGGCTGCAAGCAACACGGCAGGATGGTCGCGTGCGTGGCGATTTCGGTCCTTTGTCGGCGGCGGTTGCTCGGTCGGCCGGCATGCGTCGGCGGCGGTGCGTTCCGGGTCCGCGGCCGGGTCGTGGTCGTCGCACCGGCGCGGCCGACGCGCGCCATGGCTCCCGCCGGGCCGCCACGCTGCTGCTCGCGCTCGGTGCGCTCGCCGGCTGCCTCGTCGCGGTCGGCCCGGCCGCGCTCGCCGCGCCCACACCGTCGGCCGCGGTCACCGCGTTCCCGACGGCACCGGGTCCCGCGGGTCTCGCCGCCGCCCCCGCCGATGGCCCCGCCCCCGCCGATGGCCCCGCCCCCGCCGGCACCATCGGCCGCTCCGGGTCCTACCTGACCGACAGCGAGCACCGGGCGGTCGTCATCCGCGGGATGACGGTGCCGGCCGGAGTCACCCCGACCGCCGCCGACCTCGACACCTGGATCGGCTATGGCTTCAGCGGCGTGCGCCTCGCGGTGCCGGTGGCCGCGGGCGGCCGCTTCCCGGTCACCGCCGGCTGGCCGGTGCCCGATGCCGTCGCGCGCGCCGCGTCCGATCCCGGGCTCGGTCAGGTCGCGGGCCTGGCCCGCACGTTCACCGGCCGCGGGATGCGAGTCGTGCTGCGGCTCGTCCCGGCTGTCCGGGGCCAGGTGCTGTCGAACGCGACGCTCGCCACCGGCCTCGGCCGGCTGGCGACCCGGTTCCGCGGCGAGCCGGGCCTGATCGGCTACGAGGTCCCCGCCGCCGCGGGCGCCGGGCCGGCGCTGACCGACGCCGTCACGGCGCAGGACCCCCGCCACCTGCTGTGGCGGGACCGCCCGGCGCCGTTCGACGCCGCCGCCAGCGTCGCCGTCAACGACCCGACCGGCTACCTGATCGGGTGGAAGGACGGCTCGCCCGCGGCGGTGCGCGGCCTGGTGTCGGCCGCGGACGCGTTCGGGCTGAGCTGGTTCTACGACGCGCCCAGCGGCACGGGCGGGACGGTCGGCACCGACCCGCCGCAAGCCCTGGGTGGCGGCCCGCTCCCGGCCGCCCCGGCGGAGATCGTCCGTCCGTACCCGGTGGCCGTCGCGGGAACGCCCGAGTCGCTGCGGTTCGACGACGCGCGGGTCCTCACGGTCACCTACCGGACCGCCGCGCCCGCCGGGAGCTCCCTCGCGCCCGGCACGGCGACGGCCATCAGCGTGCCGGCGTGGTCCTACCCGCAGGGCTATCAGGTCCAGGTCGTCGGCGCGCGGGTGACCTCGGCACCGGGCGCGGGCCTGCTGTGCGTCGTGGCCGAGCCCGGGGCGGCCCGGGTCGACGTCCGGGTCTCCCCAGCCACCGCCGGCCCGCAGGTGAGCGCGCCCGCGGCCGCGGGCGCGAGCGGCTGTGTCCCCTCGTCGAGACCCGCGGCGGGGTCGGCGGGGTCGGGCGCCCCCACGGCCGCCGACCGCCGCGACGACGACTACTCCGGACCGCTGCTGTGGGTGCTGCCACTCGTCGGGGCAGCCGGCGCGGCGGCGCCGCTCGCGTTCGTGCTGCGGCCGTGGCGCCGGCGCTCGGGTCGCTCGGGCCGCTCCGGCTGGTCGGCGCCGGACTCGGCGTCGCCGGACCCCCGTCCCGCGCCGGCCGACCCGGCGGACTGGCAGCCGGCGGTGGCCCCGGGGCAGGCGTCGGTTCCCGCCGATCCGGCCGGCAGAGGAGACTGAGCCGGTGGGCACCCGATTCTTCTACGACACCGAGTTCATCGAGCGCCGCGAGGCCGATCATCTCTGGCTGGATCTGGTCAGCATCGGCATCGTCAGCGAGGACGGCGCGCAGCGCTACTACGCCGTGTCCACCGAGTTCGACCCGGCCTTCGCGGTGCCGTGGGTCCGCCGCAACGTCCTCGACCAGCTACCGCCGCCCGCCGATCCGGCGTGGCGATCCCGGGCGCGGATCCGCGAGGAGATCGCCGCGCTGCTGACCGCCGACGGCACGCCGGAGTTGTGGGCCTGGTACGGCGCCTACGACCACGTGGTGCTCTGCCAGCTTTTCGGGACGATGACCGACCTGCCCGCGCAGTTGCCGCGGTTCACCCGGGACCTGCGCCAGCTCTGGGAGGACGTCGGCCGCCCGCCGCTGCCGCCGCCGCCGGCCAACGCTCACGACGCCCTCGCCGACGCCGTGCACAACCAGGCTCGCTGGGAGGTCCTCGCCCCGCTGCGGGCCCGCGTCGTCGCCGCTCCGCCCGCTCGGCGCTGACGCCCCACCGCGGGCTCGTCGCGAAGACATCGTCTCTTCTGCGCGATCGAGTCGCCACGCCCAGTGACCGAACTTGCTGCCTGTGTGCGGACCTGCCGCTACGCTGCCCCCGGCGGGGCCTGCGCACTCGACAGGAGGATTCGCGATGAGGATCGGCGTACTGACCGGTGGCGGCGACTGCCCCGGGCTCAACGCGGTGATCAGGGCCGTCGTCCGCAAGGGCGAGGGCGTCTACGGGCACAGTTTCGTGGGGTACCGGGACGGCTGGCGCGGGCCACTGACCGGTGACACCGTGCCGCTCGACACCGCCGCCGTGCGTGGCATCCTGCCGCGCGGCGGGACCATCCTCGGGTCGAGCCGCACGAACCCCTACGCCGCCGTGGACGGGCCGTCGCTGGTCCGCGAGAACCTGGCCGCCGCCGAGATCGACGCGCTCATCGCGATCGGCGGGGAGGACACCCTTGGCGTGGCCGCCCAGCTCCACGCCGAGGGTCTGCCTGTGGTCGGGGTTCCCAAGACCATTGACAACGACCTGTCCGCCACCGACTACACCTTCGGCTTCGACACCGCCGTCAACATCGCCACCGAGGCGATCGACCGCCTCCACACCACCGCGGAAAGCCACCACCGCGTGCTCATCCTCGAGGTGATGGGGCGCCACGCCGGCTGGATCGCCCTGCACAGCGGCATGGCCGGCGGCGCGAACGTCATCCTCATCCCGGAACGGCCGTTCGACTTCGACAAGGTCTGCGCCTTCGTCGAGGCCCGCTTCGCCACCCACTACTCCCCGATCATCGTCGCCGCGGAGGGCGCCACCCCGATCGCCGGCACCCTGGTCACGAGGGAGGGTGAGCTCGACGCCTTCGGTCACGTCCGCCTGCAGGGCATCGCGCAGGTGCTCGAGACCGAGATCCGCGGCCGGACCGGCCGCGACGCCCGCGCCACCGTGCTGGGCCATCTCCAGCGCGGCGGCACGCCGACCGCGTTCGACCGCTGGCTCGCGACGCGCTTCGGCCTGCACGCCGTCGACGCTGTGCACGAGGGCGACTTCGGGGTGATGGTCGCCCTGCACGGGACCCGCATCGACCGCGTGCCGCTGGCGGAGGCGACCCGTGAGCTCAAGACGGTGCCCGAGGAGCTCTACAACGAGGCGGAGATCTTCTTCGGCTGAGCGGTACGTCCGGACCGTCGACGGGTACGGAACGTCGTCGGGACATCGACCGAGCATGTCGACCGTTGGCCGGCGCACACGGCGGTACCCTGGTGCCTCGTGAGCGCATTGGATGTCTGGCGGACCCTCCCGGCCAAGCAGCAGCCGTCGTGGCNCGACCTCGAGGAACTGCAGGNCGCCTACAACCAGCTTGCGGCCCTTCCCCCGTTGGTCACGGCCCCGGAGGTGCGTTCGCTCACCGAGCGCCTCGCGATGGTTGCCCGGGGCGAGGCCTTCCTGCTCCAGGGCGGTGACTGCGCCGAGACCTTCGCGGCGAACACCGCCAACAAGATCCGCGACAAGGTCAAGACGCTGCTGCAGATGGCGGTCGTGCTCACCTACGGCGCAAGCACGCCGGTGGTGAAGGTCGCGCGCATCGCCGGCCAGTACGCCAAGCCGCGCTCGGCCGACATCGAGTCGAGCACCGGCCTGCCGTCCTACCGCGGCGACGCCGTCAACGACATCGCGGCCACGGCCGCGGCCCGCCGGCCGGATCCGATGCGCATGGTCGCCTCCTACCACCAGAGCGCAATAACGCTGAACCTCGTCCGGGCGTTCGCCACCGGCGGGTTCGCGGACCTGTCGAAGGTCCACGAGTGGAACAAGGCGTTCGTGCGCGACTCGGCGGCCGGCCGGCGCTACGAGGTGATGGCGACGAACATCGAGCGCGCCCTCGCCTTCATGGCGGCCTGTGGCATCGACCTCGGCAGCGCGGCGCTGACCGGGGTGGAGCTGTTCACCAGCCACGAGGGCCTCCTGCTGGAGTACGAACGAGCCCTCACCCGGGTGGAGGACGCCACCGGCAACCCGTACGACCTGTCCGCCCACATGATCTGGATCGGGGAGCGGACCCGGGACCTCGACGGCGCCCACGTCGACCTGCTGTCCCGGGTCGGCAACCCGATCGCCTGCAAGGTCGGGCCAAAGGCCAGCCCGGACGAGGTTCTCGAGCTCGCCGAGCGGCTCAACCCGCAGCACGTTCCCGGCCGGCTGACTCTGATCACCCGGATGGGCGCGGGCAAGATCCGGGACGCCCTCCCGCCGATCATCGAGAAGGTCAACGCCGCCGGCCCTCCGGTCGTCTGGTCCTGCGACCCCATGCACGGCAACACCCGCGACGTCGGCGGCGTCAAGACCCGCCACTTCGACGACGTGCTCGACGAGGTCTTCGGCTTCTTCGAGGTGCACAAGGCCCTGGGCACCCACCCGGGCGGTCTGCACATCGAGCTGACCGGCGAGAACGTCACCGAGTGCCTCGGCGGCGCAGAGCTGATCGGCGAGGAGGATCTCGGCGGCCGTTACGAGACCGCCTGCGACCCGCGCCTGAACACCGGGCAGGCACTCGAGCTGGCCTTCCTCGTCGCCGAGATGCTCCAGCACGCGCGGGGCGAGCGGGCCGCCGCGATGCAGGAGCTCCCCATCGCCTAGCCGGACCGGACCTCACACAGTCCTGCTCCTCGCACGCGCGACCGGCACCCGGATCTCACCGGCAGACGGTTGCCAGCCTGCCCCCGGACGCGTCCGCACGCAACCGCGGGCGCACCGTTCAGCCGGCGGGGGCGAGCCCGTAGTCCGTGGCAGCGCCCGTCGGGGTGCCGGTTGTCGGGGTGCCGGCCGCCGGGGCGGTTCCGTTCGCGGCGCCCGTCGTGCCGCCGCCGTCGCCGGCAGGCTCACCCCCCGCGCCGCTGGACGTCACGCCGCTGGGCAGGGCCCCCACCCGCGCCCCGTCCGCCCCAAGAACGGGAGTCGGGGCTCCCGCGCCGCCCGTCGCGGTCGCCGTGCCGGCCGTTCCGGCCCGGTCGCCCGTGCCCGGCTGGCTGTTGCTGCCTGCCCGGTTCGTGCTGCCTGCCCGGTTCGTGCTGCGCGGCTGGCTCGTGCTGCCTGCCTGGCTGGGGATCGCGGCCGGGCGGCCGGCGGTGCCCGCCGGCGCGAGGGCATCCGGTGTGCGTGGAGCCCCGGCCGCGGAGGTCGTGGAGGATGCGTCCGGCGGCACGGCCGGGGCCACGGCGTTTGGCTGCCCTGGCGCGGCGGGCGTCGGACCCGGCGCGACCGGCTCGGCAGCCCGGTCCACCCCGGTCGAACCGTGCGTCGCCTCCTGCGCCGGGCCGCTGATCGGGCTGCTGGCTGACGTCGGCGCAGTGATCGGATCGGTGTCGCTCGGGGAGACCGGCGTGCTCGGCATGGCGGTCGGCGGGAGCCCCTGCGAGGCAGTGGTCGGCGCCGCCGTGGGCGCGGCGCTCGCGGGATGCGCCGCGGTGGCGGCCGTTGGCCGCGGGAGACGGGGGCCGAGGGCCCTGCGAAACCCGTCGATGAGGTCGAGCGCCGCCCGGGTGGCATCGGTCGTGCCGGGGGGAAGGGCGGCGAGGACGGGTGTCAGTCGGTCGGACTGCTCGGTCGTGAAGGCGTTCATCGTCGCCCAGGCGTCGGCGTTCCCGGCGGTGGCCCGGGCGAGCAGCACCCGCGAGCCGGCCCGGGCCTGGGCGCACCAGGCCCGCAGCAGGCTGTTGACCATGCCGGCATCCGCGTGACGGCCGAGTGAGGCGGGGGCCGGCGCCGAGGCTGTCGGGGCGGCTGCTGTGGCCGAGGCGGCTGCCGTGCCCGGCGCCGCGGCGGGCACGACGGGTGGGAGGGGCCGGGCGGGCAGGAGGGGAAGGCCCGTCCCGGCGGTGCGCGGCGAGCCGAGCGGATCTCCCAGATGCGACGGGTCCGCAGGGCCTGACGGCTGGTCGGCGGCGCCTGCGGGACCGGCGGCTGCCGCGGACGTCCGCAATGTCGACGACGGCGTGCCGGCCCCGGTCTCGGCCCGCGAGGAGGCCTCAGGTACGGCAGCCAGGCCGCCCGCGGCGCCCGCGGCGCCCGCGACGCCCGCGGCGGGTGCGATCAGCGGGGGTATGCCGGCAGCGGCGGGCTGGCCGAGTGCGGTGGGCGCCGGCGGCCGGACCTCGGCAGCCGCCTCGGTGCCGCCGGTGCCGATGTTGGCGGCGCTGCCGGTGTCGGTGTTGGCGCGGCCGATGGGGGCGCCCTCGCCGAGGGTGATCGTGCGTAGCTCGTTCATGCGGGTGCCGGCCACGTCGAGTCGGGTCTTCGCCCTGGCGACCGGATCGCGCACCAGCGATACCTGGAGGTTCTCGACCCGCCGTTTGACGCTGTAGAGCGTCTCACCGGGCAGAGCGTCCTGCGCGCTGACGGCGAGACCGGCCAGGGCCACCGCGCCGGCGAGGGAGACGGCCAGCAGCGGACGGGCGGCGCGCAGGACCCGGCCTCGCCGCGCCGGGGCCGGACGCACCCGCCGCCCGGTGTTGCCCGAGCCGCGCGCCGCGGTGCTGGTCTGGTCGGTGAGAGAGGCGAGCAGGTGGGAGCGCACGGCGTCACGGCGGACCGGATTCATCCGGGGGGTCGGGAGGTCACGCAGAGCCGCCGCCGCGTTCGCCAGGCGGATGTCGGAAGCGTCGGTCGGCGGGCGCCGGCCTTCCAGCAGCGCGGCGGCCCGCTCGGCGCGGGTCCGGCGCAGCCGCCACCACCGGGAACCGCATGACCCAGGCCCGGGTTGTTCCACCCCGGCGGAATCCCGGTCGCGGCCGCGCGCTGCCCTCACGTCCTCCCCCTGGGAGCGGTCGCGCGGCGGCGGTCTGGGAGCCGGCTGCCCCCGTGCCGGCCCGACCGAGGTCTACCGCCGTTCAGTTACCGAACTACCACACAGTGTTCACGTGTACTGTACTACCCTTTTCGATCTTGGAGTTGGGCTGCGGGAACTGGGCTGTCACCCGGTCGGTCGGGTTGCCGAGCACGGCGAACCGGTCGATCTTCAGCCCACGCTGGCGCAGGACGTTCTCGGCGTCGCGGTAGGTCTTGCCGATCACTTTGGGGACGGTGACCTGAACGCCGCTGCTGTCACCGCCGCTGCTGTCACCGCCGCCGGTGGAGTCGGTTCCGTCGTCGGGCAAGGCGGCGACCGTCAGCGTCACGGTGCTCTTCGGCGCGATCGGCTGGCCGACGCCGGGGTCGGCGCCGATGACGTTGCCGGGGGTCGTGTCCTCGGTCACGGCCAGATCGCGCTGGACCGTCACGCCCGCGACGCCGAGGGCGTCGATCTCCGCCTTGGCCGCGTCGTAGGGCTTGCCGATGATGTCGGCCGGCATCTGCCTGGTGTCCGGCCCGCTCGACATGATCAGGGTGACGCCGTCGCTGGGCTTGAGCACCGTGTTGACGGCCGGGTTGGTGCCGATCACATGGCCGGCCGGGACGGTGTCGCTGGCCTGGTTGACCAGCCCGCCCACGGTGAGGTTGACCTCCTTGAGCCGGGCCGTGGCCTGGTCCTGCGTGAGGTTCGCGAGGTCCGGCACACCGACGGTCGCCGGCCCGGAACTCAGCCGCAGAGTGATCACCGCGCCCTTGTCGACCTTCGCACCGTCCTTGGGGTCCTGCTGGGCGACATGGCCGGCGGCCACGGTGGGGTTGGCGACCGGATCGAGGTAGGTCGGCCTGAGCCCGTGGTCCCGCAGCATCGCCTCGGCATCCGACTTGCTGAGGCTGGTCAGCAGCGGGACCTCGATCTTGTCGCTGGACAGCAGGCGCAGTGCGAGAAAGCCGAGCAGCAGGACCAGGACAGCCGCGCCGCCCACGGCGAACGGCGCGTACCGGCGCGCGCCTGAGCCGGGGCTGGCGGCACGGCGGCGCCCGTGCCCGGCGCCGAGGTAGCTGGTGGAGGTCGGGGTCGGTGGGGCGGCGGAACGGTAGAGCGCCCCGGTGCCGGGCTGGCTCGCCACGCCGCCCGCGTACGGCCGCCCGCCGGCGGCGTCGTGCTCCGCGATGCCCGCTCTCGGCTGTCTCGACTCCGCACCGGTGAACGGAACGGCGCCGTGCGGATCGTCGTAGTCGGCGTCGTAGTCGGTGGGCTGGAAGGGGCGGGTGTAGTCGGGCCCCGGGTCCTCGGGGGGCGGCCCCATCAGGCCGATCCGCTCGACCTCGCCGGTGAAGCCGGTCTGGTAGGCGTCCGGCGCGGGCAGGTACGGCCCGATGCGGTGCAGCTCGTCGAGCAGCGCCGCGCCGTCGGCGGGCCGGCGGGCCGGGTCGCGTGCCGTCGCCCGCAGCACGAGGCCGTCGAGCTCCGCCGGCACGCCCTCGACGACGGTGGACGGCGCCGGCACGTCGCCGTGGACGGACTGGTAGGCCATCGACATCGGGGTCGCGCCGCTGTGGGGAAGATGGCCGGTCAGCGACTCGAACAGCACGACCCCGGCGGCGTAGACGTCGCTACGGGTGTCGGCGGTGCCGAGGGTGACCTGCTCGGGCGCGAGGTACCCGACGGTGCCCATCACCACCCCGTCGGTGAGCGCCTGGGTGGGCTGGCCGAGCGGGCGGGCCAGGCCGAAGTCGGCGACCTTCACCTGGCCGTCGTCGCCGAGCAGGATGTTCTCGGGCTTGATGTCGCGGTGGATGATGCCCGCGTCGTGCGCGGCGGCGAGCGCCTCCATCACGGGCTCGATGATCTCGACGGCCTCGGCGACCGGCAGCCGCCCCCGGGCGCCCAGGTGCTGGCGCAACGACCGGCCGCGTACCAGCTCCATGACCAGGTAGTTGATCAGACCCGCCGGGGTGTGGTCGGAGCCCTGGTCGAGCACCGAGACGACCCGGGGGGTGTTCAGGCGCGCCACCGCCTTGGCCTCGCGGTGGAAACGGCCGACGAACTCCGGGTCGTGGTTGAGGTTGGGATGCATGACCTTGAGGGCGACGAGCCGGTCCAGCCGGTTGTCGTGTGCGACGTACACCGTCGCCATGCCGCCGACGGCGAGTCGTTCCTGCGCCGTATAGCGGCCGTCGAGAAGCCGACCTATGACGGGGTCGGCCACGGTGGCATCCACGGGAGACAGTTTACGATCGTCGCCGAACCATGCCGCTACCGGAGCCACGTGGAGTTAGCTCCGGATTCGACTGAGGGGCGGCGGCGAACGCAACGCCATGCCCGCGGACATGGCGTTGCCTATCGCCTTACCGGCCGATGCTCTTCGGTTGAATACCTGACCCTGCCGGTATGCGGCGATCGCGCTGCGCGGATCCGCCGCGGCGCACGGATACCGCCGCCCATCCGCCCCGGCCGGCGATGGGCGTGCCCCGGCACGTTCGAGTCGTCGCCGTCCGTGAGGATGAGATTCGCGGGACGTCGCCCGTCGGGGTGCCGCCCCCGATCCGCGGGCCCCCGGTCCGGCCGCCGCACGTGGGCGGCGTGCATCGATCCGGCTCGGTGGCGGTTGCGGGCCGGCTAGACTGGGGTCGCACCGGGGAGCCCGTGGACATGGGCTGAGAGGCCGGCCAGGAACACCGTCGGCGACCCGCATACCCGATCGCGGTCATGCGCGCGTGGGGAGGATGGTCATCATGTCGCAGGCTCCGTCAGGTCGCGCCGTTCCCGCGTCGGAGTGGTCCCGGCCGCCCGGCCCGGCGCTGTCCGGCGCCGTCGAGCCGGTCGAGAGTGATGAGCTCGTGATCGCCGGGCGGTCCTACGGCAGCCGCCTGCTGGTCGGGACGGGCAAGTTCGCGGCTCACGAGGTGATGCGCGACAGCCTGCTCGCCTCCGGCGCCGAGATCGTGACGGTCGCGCTGCGCCGGGTCGATCTCGACCGCGCCGGCGAGGGCGACGTGCTCGACTTCGTCCCGCCGGGGATGACGCTGCTGCCCAACACCTCCGGTGCGGCGGATGCGGCGGAGGCGTTGCGGCTGGCCCGCCTGGGCCGCGCCGCCACCGGCACCGGCCTGGTCAAGCTGGAGGTCACCCCGGACCCGCGGACGCTGGCCCCGGATCCGATCGAGACCCTGCGCGCCGCCGAGCTCATGGTCGCCGACGGCTTCACCGTCCTGCCGTACTGCTCGGCGGACCCGGTCCTGGCCCGCCGCCTGGAGGAGGCCGGCTGCGCCACGGTCATGCCGCTGGGTAGCTGGATCGGCTCGAACCGCGGGCTGCGCACCCGGGACGCGATCGAGGCGATCGTGGCGGGTGCGGGCGTGCCGGTGATCGTCGACGCCGGCCTCGGTGTGCCCTCCGACGCGGCGGAGGCCATGGAGATCGGCGCGGCAGCGGTGCTGGTCAACACGGCCATCGCGGTGGCGGCCGACCCGGTGCGGATGGCCCGGGCCTTCGCGCTGGCGACCGTCGCCGGGCGGCTGGGCCACCTGGCCGGGCAGGCGGGGACCGGGACGGCCACCGCGGCCTCCGCGTCCTCGCCGCTCACCGGCTTCCTCGGCGCTCTCGGCACCCCCGCGAACGGCAACGGCAGGGTGGCCGGGTGAGCGCGCCGCCGGGAGAGTTCGCCCGCGAGCTCGTCGCGCTGGACCTGTCCGGCCTGTCCGACCGGTCGCGGCGCGCGACGACGGCGGAGGTCGACGAGGTGCTGCGCCGGGTCCTGCCCGCCCCGGGCGGCCGGGGCGAGCCGGCGCCGGGGCGGGTCGGCCTCGACGAGCTGGCCGTCCTGCTCTCGCCGGCCGCGACGGGTCGGCTGGAGGAGCTCGCCCTCGCCGCCCGGACGACCACGCTGCGCCGCTTCGGCCGGGCCGTGCGACTGTTCGCCCCGCTGTACGTCTCGAACGCCTGCCTGTCGTCCTGCACCTACTGCGGCTTCGCCAAGGGTCTGCCGGTCGCGCGGCGCACGCTCAGCGTCGACGAGGTGGCGGCAGAGGGTCGGCTGCTGGCCGAGCGGGGCTTCCGCCACGTGCTGCTGGTCGCCGGGGAACACCGCATCGAGGTGTCCGCCGACTACCTCGTCGCCGTGGTGGAGCGGCTGCGGCCGATGTTCCCGTCGCTGTCGATCGAGACGCAGACCTGGTCGGACGACACCTACGCCCGGCTGGTGCGGGCCGGGCTGGAGGGCGTCGTCCACTACCAGGAGACCTACGACCGGGCCCGTTACGCCGAGGTGCACGTCGCGGGCTGGAAACGCGACTACGACCGCCGGCTGTCGTCGTTCGAGCGGGCCGCGGGCGCCGGGGCACGCCGGCTCGGGATCGGCGCGCTGCTCGGCCTCGCCCCGGACTGGCGGGCCGACGTGCTCGCTCTGGCCGCCCACGCCTCGTTCCTGTCGCGGCGGTACTGGCGGACCGAGGTGTCGGTCGCGCTGCCGCGGATCAAGCCCAGTGCCAGCGAGTTTCCGCCGGTTGTCGTCGTCTCCGACGCCGAGTTCGTGCAGGCGTACGCGGCCCTGCGGCTGTTCGAGCCCGACCTCGCGCTGACGCTGTCCACCCGGGAGCCGGCGGCGATGCGCGACGGCCTGGTCCGCATCGCCGTGACGACGATGAGCGCGGGTTCCTCCACCGAGCCCGGCGGCTACGGTTCGCCGGGTACCGCTCAGGAGCAGTTCTCGATCTCGGATGAGCGCCCGCCGGCCGAGGTCGCCGCGATGCTCGTCACGGCCGGCTACGAGCCGGTGTGGAAGGATGCCTTCCCTCTCGTCGACCCGCGGTGATGGCGGAACTCGACGCCGTCGGCGCAGAGCACTCCGCCCAAGGTCGTTCGGAACCCGGCCCGGCGGAGCCGGCCCGGACGATGCCGACACTAACGCGCTGTTCTGCGTGCGGACGGTGTCGACGCAATTCCCCTATGCGCGGTTTGAGGGTAGATGTGGCGCACTGTTCGTAATGTAGAGAGGGCATGCTCCGTCCTTCACGACCCGAATGACCGCGCGCGTCGGTAAGACCACTAGAGTGCCGGGCGTGCCTCGCATTCACCTGGTGTCGAACCTGCCCGGGGTGAACGCGCTCGGCGACCATCTGCGCGCAGCGGGTCTCGGCCCGACCTCGGCACGGTCGGCGGACGCGCTTCTCGTCCTCATCGATCGTCCCCTCGACCACGTCGAGCAGGAGCTGCTCGATCGCGCCCGGCAGTCCGTTCCGGTGCTGCTCGCCGGCCCGACTGTGCGCGCCCTGCCCGCCGACAGCCCGCTGGTGGAGGCCTCCGGCCTCATTCCCGGCCGGGCGACGCCCCCCTACGAGCTGCGGTTGCAGGCCGGGCCGCAGGGCGGCGCGATCATGGCCCGATCGGGTGACTTCCGTCCCCGGGAGAGCTGGGTCATCCCGGAGAAGGTCGCCGATGACGTCGAGCGGCTGGTGCTGATCCGCCACGAGATGGGCGACTATCCCGTCTGCACCTGGCGGCCGGCGACGGGGCTCGGCATGTTCACCCTGGGCACGGGTGCCGCCGTGCTCGGCGACGCGGCCTATCACCGGCTCGTCGGGCGGTGGCTGCGGCACTGCCTCGGCGTGCACGACGCGCCGCCGGTCGGCGTCGGCCTGCTCGGCACCCCCGACACCACCGCGGCCCACCACGCGGGCCTCGACGCGACCGAGGGGCTGGAGCTGACCGCCCTGTGCGACGGCGGCCCGGGTCGCGCTCCCGCGCACGCCGCAGGTCGCCTGCCCCGTCGGGTCGAGGACCCCGACGACCTGGTGAACGACCCCGAGCTCGGCGTGGTCGTCGTCGCCACCCCGACGCACACCCACCTCGAATGGGCCGGACGGGCGCTGGAGGCCGGCAAGCACGTGGTCGTGCAGGCGCCGCTGTGCCTGGCGACGTCCGATGCCGACCAGCTCGCCGAGCTCGCGGCCGAGCGTTCCCTGCTGCTCGCCGTCTACCCGGAGGGTCGGGCCGACCCCGGCTATCGCGCGCTGCGCGCGGCCGTCGGTCGTGGCGCGATCGGCGAGCCGCTGCGGCTGGAAGTGCACCGCGGCGGGCTGCGTCGACCCGTCGGGACCTGGCGCGATGACGAGCGGATCAGCGGCGGCCAGCTCTACGATCGCGGCGCCGCCGGCGTCGACCAGGTGCTCGCGCTCGTCGACGAGCCGGTCGAGTGGGTCAGCGCCGCGGAGCTCAAGCGGGTCTGGTACCACGTCAGCAACGCCGACCACAGCCGGCTGCTGCTGCGCTTCGCGAGCGGCGCGGAGGCACAGATCACCGTCTCCGACCTGACGGTGGCGGCCCGTCCGAGCCTCGAGGTGCTCGGCAGCGTGGGCACGCTGATCCTCGACGACGCCCCCGCCGCCGCGAACCTCGAGCCGCCTGACGGTGGGCCCGCGGTCACGGGCCGGCACGCCGGCCGCCGGGCCGCGCAGGACGACGACGCGGCCGGGGCGGCCTCGTTGCTGCTGGCCACCTACGACGGCGTCCGGACCCGCTATCCGCTGCCGGCGCCCGGGTCGGCCCGGGTCGGCACGGAGGTGTTCTACCGCGACCTCGCCGACAGCCTGGTCTCCGGTTGGCCTCTTGCGGGCTACGGGGTCGAGGCGGCCCGCCCGGTGGTTGCGGTGCTCGAGGCGGCGGTGCGTTCGGTGGCCACCGGCGGCGCGCAGGTCGTGCCGCTGTGATCAGGTCGCCGTGACCGTGCGCCGGCCCTGAACGTCTCCGGGACTGACGAGGTCACGGGTGGTGCGGACCCCGCCGGCACCCCACGACGCCGTTCCGGACTTAGGTGTTTACTGTTGACCATGGATTGGCTGACCCTGCCTGACGCCGCGACGCAGTTGCAGGTTCCCGTGACCCGAGTCCGGCAGATGGTGCGCGACCGAACGTTGCTGGCCCGGCGGGAGGGCGGCGTCCTACGGGTGCCGGCGGAGTTCATCGGCGACGGCGCGGTGGTCAAGGGCCTGCCCGGCCTGCTCACGCTCCTCGCCGATGCGGGGTTCACCGACGACGAGGCCCTCGACTGGCTTTTTCGGGAGGACCCGAGCCTGCCCGGCACCCCGATGCGGGCGCTCGTCGAGAACCGTGGCAAGGAGGTCAAGCGGCGAGCCCAGGCCCTCGCCTTCTGACCAGGCAGCGTGGTCGTGGGTCCTGCGTGGTCGTGGGTCCTGCGCGGTGCTGGGCTTCCGGGCTGTCGGGGGCTGCCGACTCCCGTAGGGTCGGGTCATGGTCGATCGCCCGCCGCCCGCCTCGGCGCCGGCGCCCACCCCGCCGACGGGACCTGCCCGGGCACAGGTCGTCGTCAACGGCGCCGCCCGCGTGGTCGCGGACGGCCAGCCGCTGCCCGACCTGCTCGCCGAGCTCGGCCTGCGGCCCGGTTCGGTGGTCGTCGAACGCAACGGGGTGGCGCTCACCCCGTCGGAGTTGTCCGGCATCCGGCTCGCGGATGGTGACACCTTGGAGATCGTGCGTGCCGTCGCCGGAGGATGAGTTGACCACAACGGGACCGACGCCGCCCGCCGACGCGGGGGACAGGCCGGCGGCAGCGGACAGGCCGGCGGCAGCGGACGGGTCGGTGCGGGCGGACCGGCTGCGGCGGCTCGCCGACGCCCGGCTGTATCTCTGCACGCCGCGGCGGGCCGAGTTCGGCCCGTTCCTCGACGCCGTGATCGGCCCCGCCGGCCGTGGTGGCGTCGACCTGGTGCAGCTTCGCGAGAAGAGCCTCGAATGGGCCGACGAGGTGCGCGGCCTGCGCGAGATCCAGGCGGCTGGCGCCGGCCGGGAGACCCTCGTCAGCGCCAACGACCGCGCCGATCTCGCCGCGTTCACCGGAGTCGACATCCTGCACGTCGGCCAGGACGACGTACCGCCTGCCTTCGCTCGCCGGCTGGTCGGTCCGGACGTCCTGATCGGCCAGTCGACGCACAGTCCCGAGCAGTTCCTGGCGGCTCTGGCCGATCCAGACGTCGACTACGTGTGCGTCGGTCCGGTGCACGCGACGCCGACCAAGCAGGGACGGCCACCGGTCGGGCTGGGGCTGCCCCGGCTCGCCGCCCGCCATGCCCCGCCGTTCGAACCGGGCGCGAAGCCCTGGTTCGTCACCGGCGGGGTCGGTCCGGACACCCTCGACGACATCCTCGCCACGGGGGCCCGCCGGGTGGTGGTGGTGCGAGCGTTGACCGCCGCCGAGGATCCCGCCGCCGCAGCCGCCGCGCTCGCCCGGCGGCTGCGTACCGCTTCCAGCGGCAGCGCGTGCGGCACCTGAGCTACCTCGCCGTCCTGGCCGGCTGCCTGCTCGGCACGGCGCCGCTCGAACTGTTCCTGGGTACCAGGGTCTACGCCCGTCCGCGTCGCCTGCTGCTGACGCTGCTGCCCGTCGTCGCGATCTTCGTCGGCTGGGACGTGTACGCCATCGCCGCCGGTCAGTGGAGCTTCGATCCGCGCGGCGTCACCGGCGTGCGGCTCCCCGGCCACCTGCCGCTGGACGAGCTGCTGTTCTTTCTCGTGGTTCCCGTCTGCGCGGTGATGACGCTGGAGGCCGTCCGCTCGGTGCGCGGCTGGCCGGCCGGTGACGAGCCGGACGACGATCCCGCCGGCGAGTCCGCCGACCTCGCCGACGCCGACGCAGACTCCGCCGCCGACGCAGACTCCGCCGCCGACCTCGACGCCGACCTCGATGCCGACGCTGACTCCGCCGCCAGCCTCGACGCCGGCCCCGGCTCCGGCGACCTCGAGGTGGCCAAGGCCCCGGGCGCGGCGGGCGGGCCAGGGGGCCCGGGGGGATGAGTTACACGGCGCTGGCGGTCCTCGGAGTCGCCGTGGCGGTCGCCGCGGACCTGTGGCTCCTGCGCACCCGGCTGCTGACCCGGCGGATCTTCTGGGTCTCGTATGGGATCATCGTCGTCTTCCAGTTGCTCGCCAACGGAATCCTGACCGGGTTCGGCATCGTCGTCTACGAGCCGGGCGCGATCGCGGGGCTGCGGATCGCGTACGCCCCGGTCGAGGATCTGCTGTTCGGCTTCGCACTCGTCACCCACACACTTACCTGGTGGGTCTGGTGGGGTCGTCGGCTGGACCGGTCACCCCGACGCCGCCCCGCCCCCGCCGAGCGCCACAAATAGCCACGTTGCGTTACATTTGCGAAACTGAATGAAATCTCTCCGCACTCCGTGACGGAAACGAGCGAATTGGCTCCCTGGAGGTCATCCATCGGCCTAACCTCGACCGTGATGACGCACGATGTTGCGGGGGGCCCAGGTTCCGCGGGGCGGCACCGTTCTCCCTGGGGTAAGCCGGGCAGGATTCTGCCCATCCGGTGGGGGCGCATCATCGCCGTAGTGGTTGCATTGGCGCTGGTGGTTGTGAGTCTGGTGCTGATCCGTGGTCGATTGGCCGGGGATGGCCGCGCCGCCGGGCCCGTCCACCGCTCCGGCGTCCCGACCGCCCCGTTCGCGCCGAGCGCGCAGAGACCCTCGGACGTGCTGACCGCGACCACGGCGACTCACCGACCGAGCTCGACTGCGGCCGCATCCTCGACCCCCGCGGTCGGCAGCGCCGCCGCGACCACGACCGCGCCGGCTCCGGCGATCGTCTCGCCGTCCGGCGCGCCCACCGGAGTCCGTTCGCGCGCCGCGGGGCGCAGCGGCGCCGCGGTCGTCCCGATCGCACCGCGGCCCACCGGTTCGGTCCTCGCCGTGAGCGCGACGACCGTCGATCTCGGCCCGGTCGACTCGGTCTGGCGGCTCGACCTGCGCGGCGAGGGCACGGCACCGGTCGACGTCGCGGTCGGGGCGAGCCCCTCCTGGCTCGCCGTCGTCCCCGACCGTCCCCGCGTCAACCCGGGGGCGGACGTCCCCCTTGTGATCACGCTCGACCGGTCGGTGGCCCCGCCGGGGCCGGTCGACGTCACCGTGCCGGTCAACGCCCGCAACGGCGTGGGCGGTGCCGACGTGCGCATCACGGCCAGCGTCGACGGACCGCCGCGCATCCAATCGGTGACGGCCGCACCGGATCGGATCGTGCGGGCGGGCTGCCCGCCGGCGGCGGGCGTGGCGCGGTCGACGGTGACGGTGACGGCGCTCGACGAGACCGGCATCTTCGCCGTGGAACTGGCCGCAGTCCTGCCCGGCGGGCGGACGACGACCGAGTCGCTGAGCCTCGGCCAGGCCACGGGAGACCGCTCGACGTGGACCGGCACGCTGGCGTCGACGCAGGACCCCGGCACGATCAACTACACGGCCACCGTCACGGATCTGGAAGGTCGGCGCTCGCAGTCGTCGGGTTCGCTCGTCGTGCTGCCGTGCCCGTCCTGAGCCGGCGCCGCGGGGTGTCCCGCGCCGGTCAGCGGCCCGAAAGTGCGGCCCGAAAGTATGGTGCCGCCCGGCTCGGGGGGTGCCGGGCGGCGAATCCATCATCGCAGGAACGCCCCGGCTCGCCAAGACCTTGGCCGGTGTCCTCCACTGGCCCCTCGCTAACGTAGGCGAGTAAGGCCAGGTCAGGAGGGGCGTCGATCGGGCCGTTCCCCGGCCAGGTGGTGGCCATGGCCGCCGCCGGTGGTCGGACCCGTGGGTGTGTCGTCGAGCCCGGGTGTGTCGTCGGGGCCGGCTGCGGGTGTGGGCGGCCGGGGGCGCGCGAACAGCCGGGTCGCGGTGATGACGCCTGTGACGGCCGCCCCTGCGGAGACCGGGTCGGGCGGGGTCAGCCCGGGTCGTAGATGCTCCTCCACTCGCAGGTACTTGCGGCCGGCCCGCAGGTCCGCATCGTTGCGCAGCCGGACGATCAGCGGAAAGGCCGACAGGGCAGCGGTGTCGAACAGCCCCGTCGTGTAGACGAGCTGGACGCCCAGCCGGTCGGCGACGGCGAGCTGGAGGTCGAGGAGGTAGCCGGCGCTCGCCCGGCCGATCGGATTGTCGAGGAACAGCACGCCGGCATGCGGGGCCCGGAGCTGGCCGCGGTCGTTGGCCCGCAGGGCCGCCATCGTGCAGTACAGGATGATGGCGGCGGTGAGCTGCTGACCGCCGGAGAAGACATCACCCAGCTCGCTGACTCGCACCCGCTCGGTACGCAGGACTGCGTCCGGTTTGAGGATCTCGACCCGCACGCCACGGGGAAGCGCGGCGCGGACCCCGCGCAGCAGCAGCCCCATCCCGTCGCGGAGCACGGCGGCCGCGGCACGGGTGCCGCGTGCGTCGCCGGTCCCGACGCCGACGGCCACGCCCGGTCGGGGTCGGGTGGCCACCGCGGCGGCGGCCGTCTCGTCGACCACCCGGCCGAGGGCCTCCGTCAGCGCCCGGTCATCCGGCTCGGCGAACGTGATGCGCAGGAAGTCCTGACCCGACCAGTCGCCGAGCTGGTCGGGGAGGCGGGACAGGCGGCCGGCGGCACGCAGCGTGCCGAGCGCGGCGCGGACCATCCCCTCCAGGCGGGCGACGATCGCCTCGCGGTTGCGGCCGATGTGCGCGAGGTCGTCGTCGAGGCTGCGCAGCCGCGGCGCGAGGGCCTGCGCCCAGGCCGCCGCCCCGTCGGCCACGGCCTCGCGTCCTGCCCGCCGCATCTGACGGCGGGCGGGGCTGCGCACGGCGTCGAACCGGTCCTGCGCCGCCCAGGCGGTGACCACGTCGGCCGCCGTCCGCACGGCGCCGGCGGCCTGGCCGTAGCCGGCGGCCGCCTCCCGCCACGCGAGGCGCAGCCGATGGGAGCTCTCCCGAGCCTGGCGCGCGTCGCCCGTGAACGGGACGGCTACCGCGACCCCGTCGGCCGGCGCGGGATCGTCCATCGCCGGCCCGGCGAGCGCGGACGCGCCCCGTTCGCGCTCGCCGGCGCCGCCTGTTCCGGCGCTCGCCGGGCCCATGGTCGGCTGGGTCGCAGCGGGCAGGTCCGCGAGGCTCTCGGCGATGGCGGTGAAGGCGTCCAGTTCCTCGGTGTGCCGGGTGGAGCGCTCGACGAGGTCGTCGCGGACAGCGCGGGCCCGGGCGTGACCGTCCTCGGCGTGCTCGACCGCCGCGGTCGCGGCGCGCAGCAACTCCCCGGCGTGACCGAGATCCGTCGGGACCTGTTCCCCGGTGAGCGGCGCCACCCCGCGTCGCTGTACCTCCGCCGTGGCGGTGCGCAGTTCCTCGCGCAACGCGCCAAGCCGCTCGCGGGCGCCGTCGAGTTCGGCCCCGACCGCCGCGGCCGACCGGCGAGCCCGCGCCTCACCGGCCGCCCGGGTCGCGCTGTCTCCGCCGCTGACGCCCGCGAGAAGCTCGCGGGCCCGTACGCGCACGGCCGGCTCGAAGGCCTCGAGTGCCGCTCGGGCGGCGGCCTCCTCCCGGCGGGCCCGATCGACCTCGCCGCGCAGGTCTGCGCCGACCTCCACCTGCGCGTAGGTGCGGCTTGCGGCCTCGTAGGCCGCGCGCAGCACCGCCACGGGCGGTCTCGGCTCGTCGCCCGCGCTCGCCGTCGCCGCGGCATCGCCCGCACCGACGACGCTGCCGCTCTCCGCGCGGGCGGCCGCGGCGTTGCGGCGCGCCTCGTCCGCGCGCCGGACGGCCTCGGCGGCCGCCCGCCGCTGCGTCGCGGCGTGTTCCCGAGCTGCCCGGGCCTCGGCCAGCCGGTCCTCGGCGACCGCGGCGACCTGCTCGATCTCCCGCTCGGTCGCGGCCAGGTCGCCGACGGACCGAGCGAGCTGGTCCAGCGCGGTCGCCCGCGCGGCAGCCTCGGCGGCGGCCAGCCGCAGCGGTTCGACGTCGGCGAGCGCGCGCCGTGCCGCCTGCTCGGCTGCGGCCGCCTCCCGGCCGGCAGCGGCGAGCTCCGCCTCGGCGGCCGTCAGCGTCTCCCGGGCGGCCGTGAGCTGTGTCCCAAGCCGGTCGAGGTGTCCGGGGGGGTGGGTCCGCCGCCAGCCGGCGAGGGCTGCGGCGAGGTCACGGTCCGTCGCGATCCGGTCGGACAGCGCCGCGGCGAGCGTGGCGCGCTCGTCCTGGCGTGCACGGATGGTCTCCCGCTCGGTGGCGGCGGCCGCGGTGTCGTAGAGCGCCGGGTTCGGCCGGACCATCGTGATCCGTTCGCCGTCGATGACCGGGTCGGCGTCGTCGAGCAGGTCATCGACCCCACCCACGGCAACCACACTGTCGGGGAGCAGGGCGGCGGCGTCGAGTACCTCGCGGATCCGCGCGTGACCCGCCCGATCTGTGATGATCACCCCGTCGGCGAGGTGGGGCCGCGCCCGCAGGACCCGTTCGCGCCGTGCGGCCGGCACCGCATGCGCGAGATGGGACCAGCCGGCGACCGCGGCGATCCCGGCGGCCTGCAGGACGTCGACCGCCGCGGCGACCTCCTCGCGGGGTGGGCGCAGGCCGCCCCCGCCCAGCGCGCCGAGCAGGCGCCGGTCGGCGTCGGCGGCCACCGACAGAGCGAGCCGGCGCGCCTCCGCCGCGGCGACCGCCTCCGCCAGCCGTTCCCCGGCGGCCTCGGCGACCGCGTCGAGGATCCGGTGCGCGCCCGCGGCGGCCTCGTCGTCGCTGACGGTGGGGCTCGGGTCGGTGCCCCGGGACTCCCCGTCGGCGGCGCTGGCCTCCTGGTCGGCGGCGGCCGGCTCGTCCTCGTCCTCGCCCGCGACCTCGTCCGGTCCGCCCAGTCCGCTGGCCGGGCCCGCGTCGCCGAGCAGCTCCGCGAGTCGGCCGTCGGCGAGCAGCGCCGCCGCGCCGGCCCGTGCCTGGTCGAGCTGGCCGGTGAGCCGATCCAGGGCCGCGCCGGCCGAGACGACGCGGTGCTGGGCGGCGCGGGTCGCGGCGTCCGCCGGGCCGCGGTCCTGGGCGTGGGTGGCGTGGCGCAGCGCGTCACGCACGGCGGCGGCGGCCTGCTGAGCCTCGGCGCCGGCCCGCTGCGCCTGACGGGCGAGATCGGTGCCGCCGGGGGCGATCAGCCCGGCCCCGGCGGCGGCGGCCAGAGCGTCGAGCGCCGCCGCCCGTCGCTGGTGCAGGGCCTGTTCCCGGGCGCGCGCCTGCGCGGCCTCGTCGCTGGCGCGGCGGTCCGCGCGGTCCGCCGCGCCAGCGCGCCGGTCGTGCTCGCCGGCCTCGGCCTCCGCCTGCCGGGCCGCCTCGCCGGACGCCTCGGCCAGCCGGTTCAGGCCGAGCAGCAGGGCCCGCGCGGCGCCATCACGGTCGGCCAGCGCGGGCGCGGCGACGTCCTCCGCATCGGCGACGAGGCGGGTCAGCCGTTCCGCCTCGGCCGACGCCGCCGCAAGCCGTAACACGTCCTCGGTCGCCCGCCAGGCGTCGATCTCGGCGGCTGCGGCGCGGGCGTCGGTGACGAGCCGGTCCCGCTCCCGCTCGGCGTCGGCGAGGCGCAGCTCGGCGATCCGTCGGCGCAACGCGAGAACGGCGCCGTGCCGGCGCGACCGGGCCTCGTCGGCGTCGCGTTCCGCGTCGCGGGCGGCCTGCACCTGGGCGGCGAGCCCGGCCAGGGCGGCGGCGTCGCGGCGCACCCTGGCCCGCACGCCGTCGTGCAGGTCCGCGATGCGGGCCTGGGTGGCCGCGTAGCCCGCACCGGCGCTGGCACGCCGTTCGACCGCGTCGGCCAGCGGGGCGAGTCGCGCCAGCGCTCCCGCGACGAAGTCGCGCTCGGCGCCGAGCGCGGCCCGTTCGGCGAGCTTGGTCGCGTAACCGTCGACGACGTCGGCGATGCCCGCGGGGTCCTCGGGCGGGGTGACGGCGCGCAGCAGAAAGTCGACGAACTGCTCGTCGGAGCCGAACGAGAACGCCTCGGCCGCCTCGCCCTCGCCGGCGTTCATCGCCCGCTGGTAACGGAACAGCTCGGGATCGAGGCCGAGGGTATCCAGGTGTTCCCGCCAGGCGCCCTGGTGCGTCTCCCAGGTCAGGTCGAGCGCCGGGTCGGCCCCGTGGGCGTCGTGGAGCCGGCCCCGCAACCCGGCGAGGGTGACCTGGCGGCCTTCGGCGGTCAGCGGCAGAGAGGTGATCTCCAGGCTGCCGCCGGGGCGGAAGGAGTACCAGGCCTCGGTGAGTCGAGCGGCGTCGGCCGCGCCGCGGCCGCGCCACTCGCTCACCTTGCCGGTCACCACCCGGTGCCCGGTCACCGCGTGCTGCCACTCGCAGATGACGTGAGCGCAGTCGCCGGGCAGGACGAAGTTGTCCAGCACCCGCCCGTTGGAGGTGCCGACGACCTGCCGCCGACCGGGCAGCACCACCGAGAAGATCAGCTTGATCAGGACGCTCTTGCCGCCGCCGTTCTCCAGGAACAGCACCGAGGCGGGGGAGGGGCGCCGTGGCCGACCCGGCGCGACCGCCGTCCCCGCAGCCGCCGTCCCCGCGACCGCGGTCTCCGCAGCCGCCGTCCCTGGGTCGATCGCCGTGCCTGGGCCGACCGGGGCCACCGGCGACGGCGCGCTGGAAAGCGCGGGAACTGCGGGGAGGGCGGCGTCGCGGCGCTGGCGGGGCGTGACGGGGAACAGCCCGTCCTGGCGCGGCCCGGCGACCGGCGCGCCCACTCCCGAGAAGTCCAGCAGCACGTCACCGAAGCGGGCGCCCGGCGGCCCGATCGAGTGCAGCCGCACCCGCGACAACTCATACATCCGCGGCCTCTCCGGCCGGCGTCGTCTCCAGCAGGGCCGGCTCGTCGACGAGGACCCGCACGCTGCCGGCGCCGTCGGTGACCGTGACCACGCCGAGGGCCAGCAACTCCTCGAAGGCCGCATCCGCGGCCAGCTCGCGGACCTGGACCTGATAGCGGGGCGTGGTCCGGTACGTGCCGCCGGCCTCGTCGCCGACCGGAACCAGGCAGCCCGACTCGACGAGGAAGTTCATCGCCCGGGCGATGATTCCCGTCGTCGACCCGGCGAGGCGGCGCGCGTCGCGGGTGGTGCCGGTCGAGGTGCGCCGGGAGTAGAGGCGCCAGGCGGCCTCCAGCCGTGGCGCGTCGACCGGCGGATCGGTGTTCAGGTCGTCGGCGGTGCGTTCGGCCAGCAGCCGGCAGGTCTCCCGGACGAACGCGTCGACGCCGTGCACGCTGACCCGCCCGACGTAGGAGGCGTCGGCGAGGTCGGCCGGCCGCGGATAGGCGAGCGCGGCGACGGCGAGCTGGGCGAGGGCGTGCAGCAGCCGGTCGGCCGCGCGGTGCTCGCCGCCGGCGCGGCGGGCATAGTCGCCGATCCGAACGGCGAAGGCCGAGTCGTCGGCGCCGGCCGGGACCAGACCTGCCCGCTCGGAGACGTCGAGCACGACCAGCCCGAGGCCGGCGGCGATCGCCTGGGTCAACGCGGCGAACTCCGCCTCCCGCAGGTAACGCCGGACCAGGTCGCGGTAGTCGGGGTCGCGAGCCGGCACCAGCCGGGGCCGCAGGCCGAACGACACCAGCCGGGACGCCTCGTGGGCGTCGGCGCGCCGCCGCTCGGCCCCCTGCACCCCGTCGACCGGCCCGCCGTCGACCGGCCCGCCGTCGATCGGGTCGCCGTCGATCGGGTCGCCCTGTGGGTCCGGGACGCCCGTGTCAGGTTCCCGGCTCATCGTGACCTCCTTCCCGCCGGCGCGGCCGCGCCGCCCGCAGCCTGCAGTTCTGTCAGGACTGAAGTGATACCAGCCGGGTCCGACGATTCCGCTTCGCCCTGCGGCCCCCGGGCGACCGCATCATCCGCGACGGCTGCGGCAGTGCCGGCCGTCCCCGCGATCGCCGCCGCGCTGGCCGCCGCCGCGCTGGCCGCCGCCGCGCTGGCCGTCTCCGTGCTGGGAGCCGCGACGATCCGGGCCCGGCCGACGAGCAGGTCGGCCCCGCCGAACTCCGGATCGTGCAGCGGCGTGCCGTCGTCGACGGCGACCGTGAGGGTCGTCTCGCCCGCCTGCCGGGACGCGTCGACGCGGGGGTTGACCGCGTGCAGGGCCAGCAGCGCGACGAGGTCGACGACGTCCCGGTCGCCCCCGCGGCGGGCGTCGGCGAGCAGGGCGGACAGCCGGCGCGGCGCCGCTGGGTCGAGCTCGAGCAGCCCGAGCGCGTGGGCCCAGGTCTCGTCGTCGAACCGCGCCGGCTCGGCCAACGGCACCAGCTCGGCCTCGACCACCTCCGCGCCGAGCGTGTCGCGTTCCACCGGCGGGCGAAGCAGCAGATCGACCAGATCGAGGACCCGAGGGGCCCGGGGCGTGCGCACGCCCACCGCACCGGGGAAGAACGCCGCCGCCGGGCGCTGTGCGTCTCCGGCGGCCAATGCCAGCGTCGGCACCAGCAACTGGGCGTGCAGGTCGACGCCACCGCGCGCCGGGGTGACGGCGAACTGCTGGCGGTCCTGCTCGGCGCGGAACACGGCGCCCGCCTCCAACAGCCGGGCCTGGAGCTGGGTGTGCCGACGGATGCAGTCTCCGACGATGGCGACCAGGTCGGCAGCCTGGCGTTTGTGGTCGGCGTCGTCGGCGGAGTCGCGGTAGCGGCGGATGTGGGTGAGGATCGCGTTCTCGTACCGGTAACGCTGCTCGACGTGCTGCAGGGCCTCGTCGACGAGGGCGGGCATCGCGTGCAGCCAGTCGACGGCCAGGACGTTGCGCCGCGTCGCGTCGAGGTGTCGGCGGAGCTGCTCGGCGTACTGCACGGTGCGGTACCGGGCGGCCTCCGCCGCGCTGCGGGCGTCGGCGAGCCGGCCGCGGCGGATGAGCGTGTCCAGGGCGACCTCGGCGGCGACCTGCGCCGAGGTGATGTCGGTGTCCAATGCCCCGACCAGCACGGTCACCGCCTCGTCGGTGGCCCGCAGGTAGATCTCCCCGTGTGGATCGGCGAACTCGACGAGCAGCTTGAAGTCGAAGCGGCGCCGTTCGTAACGGCCGTCGGCGTGCAGGGTGCCGTAACCCGCCTCGAAGCCCCGGTTGACGTTGCCGACGTTGATGAGGTTGTGCAGCACCCAGGACGCCACCCGGTCGTGCTCGGCGGCCGGGCGGGCGGGCGCCTGGGCGGCGGCGAGCGGGACCAGGCGGCGGCGCACCTGGTCGTGGTCCGCGCCGCGGTCGAAATCCATCGCCACGGTGACCTGGTCGATCGCGTGCAGGCCGAGCTCGGCCATCGCGTAGACGGAGAAGTCCGCGCCGTCCAGGTGCGCCTTGCGCACGTCGAGGTCGTGCAACGGCTGCGTCAGCGCCAGCGCCTTGAGCCGGCGGATCATCCCGACGTCGCCGACGAGCCCGACCGCGGTGGGCAGCCGGTCTGGACCGGTTGTCGACGCGGGCTCGATCATCCGTCCGAGCCTAGTGGTTGGCGGGGACCGGGCCGCCCACGACCCGGCTGCGGTGCCCGGGCGGTGCACGACGGTAGGAGCGGGGTGGAGCGTTGCGGCGGGCGACCGCCGACGGGATTCCGGCGCGGTGCAAATTCAGTGCACTCTTTTGGCCGTTGGGGTGTCGGGGGCGCATGGTCGGCCGGGTACGGAAGATCCAGGGTGATCTCGCTCACGAAGCGCACCCCCGGCGGAGTGTGGGCCCGGCCGGCCGGCGTCAGGGGGAAGCGACGTGCCGGTAGTGCAGGCCTTTCATGGGTTGTCAGTGCCCTGGCGGGCGGGGGTCGAGGGCCCGCTGACCCTGGTCGCAGCGGCGTGACCCACGCGACCCAGGAGGGCTGTCGAGCGACCGTCAACAGGCCGGTGGGGTATTCTCAACTCGGTTCCATCGCGTGGCTGAGGCGTCACCACGATGAACGTTCGGCGCGGACGGGATCGACCGGGGGTGCGTACACCCGACGAGGGGTGGCGCTGGCTCGCCGGGCACCAGGCGGTGCCCGTTCTCCCTTTCTCCCACCCGCGGCGCGGCGGGTGGGGCGGGCGGGGCATCGGCGGCGGTGCCGTACGGCCGTCCCGGGGCGTGGGGTGACCGACGAGACGACGCGCCGCCAGGCGCCGAGGAAACGGGTGGACGACGCCGTGGACGCTGCTCTGGACGAGCTTGGGTTGCCGCGCCAGGCCGCTGCGCAGGCGCGGCCCGCCTGGGAGGAGCCGTCGACGGTCGCGGATGGCATGGCGACCCAGCGAGAGATGGCGGCCCAGCGAGATGCGGCCGCCCAGCTCGGCGCGGCCCTGCGCGCGTTGACCGACGCCTCCGTGCGCACGCTGGCGCCGACCGCGACCCTGCTCGACGTCGCCGCCCGGATCACTCAGTGTCTGCCCGCGTTGACCGCCGAGCAGCGCGACGTCGGTGAACCCGCGCCACTGGACGACCCGGTCGCGAAGCTGTGGCTGTACAACCCGGTCATCGGGCAGGCCAACCCGATCGCGCCCTGGCTCGAGACCACGCTGGTGGACGGGGTCCTCACCGGCCGTGCCACCCTCGGCCTGCCCTACCAGGGGCCGCGCGGTTACCTGCACGGCGGGGTGAGCGCCATGATGCTCGACCAGGTCCTGGGCGACGTCGTCAGCGCGAGTGGCCGATCCGGCCTGACCGTCTCCCTGTCGGCCCGCTACCGCCGGCCGGTTCCGCTGCTGGCGCCGCTGCTCGTCGTCGGGCGGGTCGTCGAGGTCGCCGACCGGAAGATCACCGCGGCCGGCACCATCGCGCTGGAGTCCGAGCCCGACCAGCCCCTGGTCGAGGGCGTCGGCATCTTCGTCGTTCCCCGCCCGGACCAGGCCGCCCGACTGTTCGGCGCGTTCGGCGCCCCGGCTCCCGACACCCCAGGTACGCCCGGCACAGTCCCCTCAGCCGCCGTCCCCCCCAACCAGCCGTCGACCGCCTGACCCTGTGGAGGAACGACGACCATGACCACGCCCGACGCATGACCACGCCCGACGTCGGACGGCTTCCCTCCGCACCCGCGCAGCGCGACGCCGGCACGCGGCCCGTGCGTTGGCGCCGTCCCCTGCCGCCGGTGGAACAGGTCCGGCCGGGACTGTGGAGCATCCCGCTCCCGCTGCCCTGGGCGAAGCCGGCCCACGTGACCGTCTACGTCTTCGAGACCGCGGACGGCCCCTACCTGATCGACGCCGGCTGGGACTCCGACGAGGCCTTCGCGGCCCTGGAGGCAGGGTTGGACACGGTCGGGACCTCGGCCGCCGAGGTTCAGGGCGTCGTCGTCACCCATGCCCATCTCGATCACTTCGGGATGGCGGGCCGGATCCGTGAGGCGTCCGGCGCCTGGGTGTCGCTGCACCCGTTGGACAACGCGATCCTGAGCCAGTTCGAGAACGGTTTCGCCACGCGGATCCCGGGGCTGATGGCCCGCGCCGGCGCCCCGGCCGAGGTGACCGAACACCTGGTCAAGGGCACCCAGGCGGCCGTGCGCCGGATTCCGCGCCCGGACGTCCTGATCGAGGACGGCGGGCGACCGGACATCCCCGGGTGGGAGCTGCGCGCGCTGTGGACCCCCGGCCATTCGCCGGGACACCTGTGCTTCTGGGAGCCGGCCAACCGGCTGCTGCTGTCCGGTGACCACGTGCTGCCGTCGACCGTGGTCGGCACCCCCGAACCCGACGAGTCCCATCCCGACCCGCTCGGTGACCACCTGCGCGCGCTCGCCCGGCTGCGTGGGCTGGACGCCGCAGAGGTACTGCCGGCGCACGAGCACCGGTTCACCGGCCTGGAACACCGCCTCGCCGAGATCGACGCGATGCACCGAGGCCGGCTTGCCGAGGTGCTCGCGGGCCTGCGCGCCGGTGCGAGCACCGTCTGGGAAATCGCCGACCACGTGACCTGGCACCGCCCGTTCCGCAACCTGCGCGGCGTGGCGCTCCAGAACGCTGTCACCGACACCTTCGGGTGCCTGGCCGCCCTGGTGGCGACCGGCGCCGCCCGCGTCGACGACGGCGCCCCCGCGCGCTGGCGGCTCGCCGACGCGTAGCCGGGCGCGGGTGTCCGCGGACGTGGCAGGGCACCGCCTTCCGGACTTTGGCGTAGGCGGGGATTTCGGGCCGCATCGGTTCGGGCCGCACCCATCGGTACTAGGGTGTGGGACATGACGTCCGTGTCGCTGTCCAAGGGCGGGAATGTCTCGCTCAGCAAGGTCGCCCCCAACCTCACGGCAGTGACCATCGGGCTGGGCTGGAAGGTGCGGCAGACCAGCGGCGCGGACTACGACCTTGACGCCAGCGCGATCGTCGTCAACGAGGCCGGCCGGGTGCTCTCCGACAGCTACTTCGTCTTCTTCAACAACCTGGTCAGCCCCGACGGCGGGGTCACGCACCTCGGCGACAACCTGGTCGGCGGCGGTGGCGGCGACGACGAGCAGATCAACGTCGACCTGCGAACGTTGACCCCGCAGGCGGCGAAGGTCGTCTTCGCGGTGTCGATCTACGACGCGGACACCCGCCGGCAGACCTTCGGCCAGATCCGCGACGCCTTCATCCGGGTCACCGACGCCACGACCGGTGCGGAGGTGGCCCGGTACGACCTCACCGAGGATGCCTCCACCGAGACCGCGATGATCTTCGGTGAGCTCTACCGTTACGGCGGCGAGTGGAAGTTCCGCGCCGTCGGCCAGGGCTACGCCTCCGGGCTGCGCGGGATCGCCCTGGACTTCGGCGTCAACGTCTCCTGACTCTCCCTGCCGGGAGGCACTCACGGCCAACGCGGCCCCGATCACTCCTGGCCGCCTCTTCGCAGGACCAGGGGGCCGAGAAGGGCGATCAGTTCCTCGGGGTCGAAATGATGCCGATACCGATGGCAGGCACCGTCGTTCGCGTCCTTGGCCAGGTCGTCCCACCGCAGCGTCCAGCCGGCGCCGGCCGCGAGTTGGCGTAAGAACGCCCGCTGGGTGCGGCCGTTGCCCTCCCGGAAGGGATGGATCGCGTTCATGTCGCCGTAGAACTCGGCGAGCCGGGAGACGAAGGTCTCCCGGTCGAGGTGGAGCAGATACTGATTCCTGGCGAGGCCGGTGAACAGTGCATCGAGCTGGCTGTCGATGTTGGGTGCCAGGCAGAAGGGGTGGCCGTCCTTCGCGATGTTCACGCTTCTGGTGGTGCCGGCCCAGTCGTACACGTCAGCGAAAAGCTGCCGGTGGAACCTCCGAAGGTGCGCGGCATCGTAGGCGCCCGGCAGGAGTGAGATGCCAAGCTGCGTGTAGCGGGCCGCCGAGAGCTGTTGCTCCACTTCGGCGAGTTCGTCCCGGTCGATGATCATAAGCCGGTTCCTCAGGCATTCGGAACCTGGCCAGCAGTACGGGTCACCAGCGGCAGCGATCGCGCCTCCAACGCCCCCGGGCCGACCATGCCGAGGCACAGCGGGTCTTGATGCCAGAGGTATTTCAAGGACGGTAGCGGCTATCGCCCTCCGCTATCGCCCTCAGTGATGATACCGGGCGAGAATTTCCCTGACGATGTCGTCTGCCGAACTCTCGCCGGTGGCAATCCTGCCGAGCTGCTTCGCCGTCGAGGCCGACAGTTCGTAGCCCTCGAGCCGCGCGTTACCGACCGCTGCGGACACCGCCTCAGCCGGGGACATCCTCAGGCGGGAGAAATACTCCTTCATGACCGTGGGATCGATCGGCTCGTTCGAGCGCTCGCTGTCGTCGAGCCCCGCTCGCGCATGTCGCCAGGGAGCTTCCGCGTGCGTCATCCGAGAGAGCTCCTCGCCCGTGAGCTGCCCATAGGTCTCGAGGACCCAGTTGACGAGGTGGCGGGAGCGATCGTCGAGGCGACGCGGGTCGCCACGGACCCAGGTCCTCACGCCGTAGGCCCCCCGGTGGGCGCTGTAAAGCTGGGGCACGACGGGACCGAAGGTCCAGGCCTCGATCTCGTCGGGGAAGAGGACCGTCCCGTAGGTCGCCAGGTGCCAGGCCTGCGAGTAGTAGGCCAGCTTCTGCAGGCNCATGGTGTCGACGTCTCCGAGGGTCGTGACGATCAGCGACGCGACATCATGGACGTTTTCCGCCATGGCCTGACATCGCCTCCCGGTCCGACCTCGCGGCTGCTTATACTGAAGATTTTATCGGTCCGTCGTCGGGGATGCACGAGCGCCGTCACGTCGATGGTGTGATCTCGCCGCCCCACCTGGCAGCCGCCGTGCGGGTATCGGTGCGCGGCCGGCTCGGTCGCTCGGGGCGGTCATGGATCCACGATAGATCGTTCACCTCAGGATGTCGAACATATGTTCGTATGCGTGACGTCCGTGCGGAGCGGCGCCGTATGGGGACGCCCCGGGGCCGCCGGAGGTCAGATGCGGCGCCAGCCGGTGGCGGGGCTTGAGGTGCCGATCGTGGGCACGATCCGGGTGCGCGAACCGCGCGGCGCGACGACCATGACCCGCACCGTCCGGGTGTTCGCGTCGATCCGGTAGAGGATCCGCCAGGTCCGGCCGCTGGCCTCGTGCATGCCGACCTGCTCGCCCGGAATCGGGGTGCCGGCCTTGCGCGGATCGTCGCGCAGCTTGCCGTCGAGGAACCGGCGGACCTCGCCGCGGGTGAGCTCGGCGAGCTTGGCCAGGTCCCGCTCGGCCGAGGCGGAGAGGGTGACCTCGTGCTTGTCGCTCACCGCGGGCCACCCATTCCGCCGCCCGAATGTGGCCGGGGCCGTCCCGTGCGGGAGAGGACGACTTCCGTGTTGTTCACATGGTGATCCTATGCGGCCGCCCGTCCCGCGGCCCCCGCTTCGCGCTCGTCGGGCGGGAAGTGCGGGTTCGGCACGGATGCCCGCGGGCCATCCCTCGTCCCCACGCGACCGGATGACACGGACCGTCGCCGCTGTTGACACTTGGCATGCGCTACGGAGACGACGACACGATCCGTCATCTGCTCGCCGACACCGAGGTGTGGGCGGTCGTCGGGCTGTCCAACGACACCCGCCGCACCGCGTTCGGCATCGCGGAGTACCTGCGTCGCAACGGTAAGCGGGTGGTGCCGGTCCACCCGTCGGCGCCGGTGGTCGCGGGGGAGCAGGGGTACGCGACGCTGAGCGAGATCCCGTTCGCCGTCGACGTCGTCGACCTGTTCGTCCGCTCGGAGCTTGCCGGGCCGGTGGTCGACGAGGCGGTGAAGATCGGCGCGAGGGGCGTCTGGCTCCAGCTCGGCGTCCGCGACGACGCGGCCGCGGTCCGTGCCGGTGAGGCCGGCCTGGACGTCGTGATGGACACCTGCCCGGCGATGGAGGCCCCCCGCCTCGGCCTCGGCTGGACCCGCTGACCGGACCCGCTGACCGGTCAGCGCCGGTGGCGACGCCGCACCGTGGTGCCCGCCGCCGCCGCGTCGCCGGTGTCGGCGGGACGGGTTGCCGGTCCGGCCGGGTCGAGGTGGTCCTGGCCGGCACGGCGTGTCGCCGACTTCTCAGTCAGCGACGGCCCGATCGGTGACGGCCCGATCGGTGACGGCCCGATCGGCGACGGCCCGATCGGCGACGGTCCTCCTGTCGACGCTGGCCCCGGCAGTGTGGGTTCGGGCACCGCGGGGGCCCACAGCGAGGTGCGGGTGATCTCGTCGGGGGCCCGGCGGGAGCGGCGGACCAGGGCGAGCCGGCGGGTCGCCAGCGCCGCGGCGGGCGGGATCAGGACGAGCACGGGCAGCAGGTAGCGATAGTCGAAGCAGACCGTGGCCGCCGGCACCACGAGGATCATGACGCCGGCGGCCGCGAGCAGGGCCGTGTCGGCGCGTAGCCGCCGGTGTTCGACCGTCTGGTCGTGCCAGCGTCGGCGGGCCCGGGCGCCGCGTACGCCCAGTCGCGGGGCGCGGCGCCGGGCCGGCACCGCGATCGCGACGACGGCGAGCAGCAGCATTCCGGCCAGCACCGGCCCGGGGGTGAAGCCGTACCGCTGGTACCCGCGCAGGAAGCCGGCGGCCGACTCGTGGACCTCGCGCTTCGGCGCGTCGCCGTGCAGGCCCAGCAGCGGCTCGCCGTTGTGCAGGAAGCGAGGCTCGTCCCCGGTGGGGAAGCGCCAGGTCGCGTCGGGCCAGTCCCGGTGCCCGATCGGTCGGCCGGGGCGGAAGTAGTGGGCGAGCTCCCCGCCGACCATCCGGACGTAGTCGCCGAACTGGTAGCGGATGACCTGGTGGGTGAAGTCGCGCAGCAGCGCGTCCCGCTCGTCGGCGGGCACGTGCAGCCGCCGGGACGGGCTGTTGACGCTCCACACGTAGTAGCTGGGGTCTGGCCGCTCGGCGACGGGGTGGGGGGAGCACAGCACGAGCTGCGGCCGGCTCAGGTGCAGTCGGTCGCAGTCGGCGATCGGTGCCACCCGGCCGTACATCCACACCGCGTCGCCGCCGGTGAGCGCGTACTTCCCGTGGCTTGCATGGAACCAGGTCGCGTAGCCGGCGAGCGGCACGGCCAGGGCGACGACGAAGGTCGCGAAGCGAAGCCAGCCGACCCGGCGCAGCACCAGGTAACCGACGACCAGCACGGCGAGGGCCACGCCGATCGTGCGAACCAGGCCCGCGCCAGCGAGCAGCAGCCCGGCCAGCCCGCACGCCCACACCGACGGGCGGGGCGACCAGGTCAGGGCGACGATCGCGGCGACCAGCAGCACCGCGAACAGCGTCTCGGCCATCACGTAGTGCTCGATGACCAGCTCGTAGGCGTCGAGCAGGATCGGCGCCGCGGCGAGCGCCGCGATCGGCGCCGCGACCCGGCGGTGCACCAGCAGGACGTAGAGGGTCACGCCCAGAGCCAGCCCCGCCGCGTGCTGGACGACGGTGACCCACCAGAGGCTGTCGGTGAACGACAGCAGCCGCAGGAACGCCGGGTAGCCCGCCGGCCGCATCGGGTCGGGGGCCTTCAGCGTCGACAGGCGTAGATAGGCGTAGGAGTCGCCGTAGAACTCGAACGCCGGCCGGTAGGCGTAGGCGGTGACCGCTCGCAGTGCCACGCCCGCGGCGAGCAGGATCGCGAACGGCAGATGGCGCAGCGGCCGGCGGTCGCGGCGCGGCGGCGGCCCGTCCCCACCGCCCGTGTCGGCGCCCAGGACGACCGGGGCGTCGGGTGAAGCCGGGGCCCTCGCGGCGCGCTTCGCGTCGCCGACATCATGCGGAGCGTTACCGCCGTCGCCGCGATACTCGGGTTCGTCCCCGCGCTCTGGTTCGCCGGAACGGTCCGGCTCGTCGGGGTAGACGGGGTAGGCCGGCCCCGCGGTGGCCGCCGAGGGCGTCGCCGCCGTCGTCCTGACCGGGGGCTGGGGCGGGGAGCCGCTGCCCTGATCAGGATGCGCGTGAACACGGGGCGGCGGGAACACGTGCCTGCCCAGGACGACCATCGTCGATGTCCGCCGTTCTCAGAACCCGACGGCCTCGGCCGGGTGCTCCTGCGTCTCGTAGTGCATGCCGACCAGCGGCGCTCCGCCGGGCGGATCGCCGGGCGCCCGCATCGCCGGGCGGGCGGCGGCGCGCTGATGGCCGCCGCTGGGCCCCGCGGTCAGCAGGCGCAGGAAGAACGAGCCGAACGCGGTCTGGGCGCCGAGCACCATCAGGGTCATCGCGAGCAGCGCCGGGCGCATCTCGTTCAGAGGACCGAGGTCGTTCGCGAGCCAGCGTACGAGCACCACGACGTCGACGACGAACCCGACCGTGAACAGGCCGGCCCCGAACGCCAGGCCGCGTTCGAGGGTGAACACCCGGTGGATCAGCGGCAGCGGCCAGCGGCGGCGCTCCTGCCAGCCGACCGCGTGGTTGTGGACGTCCGCGCAGACGCCGAGCAGCACGAGCTGCCAGCCGAGCAGTGCCAGCAGCGCGAACAGGATCGAGAAGTGCAGATCCAGCCGNTGGAAGCCGAGGTCCAGGGAGCCGGGGAGCAGGACCGCCTGGCCGACGAGCCCGAGCGCCAGCAGCACCAGACCCGGCAGGACGAACAGGTATCGCGGCGCGAGCAGCAGCATGAACCGCAGGTGGCGCCAGCCGTCGCGCAGCGAGTGCAGCTTGGAGTCACCCACCCGCGGGTGGTAGGTGATCGGCACCTCCTCGATGCGCAGCCCGGCCCGCCCGGCGGCGATGACCAGCTCGCTGGCCAGTTCCATTCCCTCGCAGCGCAGCCGCATCCGCAGGTACGCCTCGCGGCTGAACGCGCGCATCCCCGAGTGGGCGTCGGACGAGCGCACGTCGAACAGGCGGTTGAGGATGCCGGTGAGCACCGGGTTGCCGACGTAGCGGTGCAGCCAGGGCATGGCGCCGGGCAGGATCTTCCCGGCGAAGCGGGAGCCGAGAACGTAGTCCGCCCGACCGGCGCGCAGCGGGGCGAGCAGCGCGGAGAGGTCGGAGAAGTCGTAGGAGTCGTCGGCGTCGCCCATCACGATCAGCCGCCCCCTGGCGGCGGCGAAGCCGGCCAGGTAGGCGTTGCCGTAGCCGCGTCGCGTCTCGTGCACGACCCGGGCGCCCGCCTCCTGGGCGAGCTCGGCCGACCGGTCCGTCGAGCCGTTGTCGACGACGACGACCTCGCCGACGGCGCCCGCGGCGGCGAGCCCGGCGAGGGCCTTGCGTACGCACACGCCGACCGAGTCCTCCTCGTTGAGGCACGGCATCACGACCGAGACCTCGAACGCCTGACCGCGCGAACGGGTCGCCCCGCCGGCGGCGGGAGTCTCCCCGACGGTGTCGGCGCCGGTGCCCGTGGCACCCTCCATCGTCCGTACCCCCTCCATGGCCGGGCGTGCCCGCGACCGCCCACCGGTGGCCGTCCGTGACGGGAGTCCCTGACCGGTCGCCGGTGGGCCGGCGCCAGTCGTTCAGGCGGACGCATCAGCAGACCGACGCGAGTCATTCTCGCGGCCGGTGCCACGGATCGCTCGCCCGCAGCCCCGTAACCTACCGATCTGCTCGCATGGTCCGATTACCGGTGTCCATCTGCGGACACCTCGTGGCCTGCCCGAGCGGCTAGCACCTGGGCGCCATGCGGCTGCTGTCCTGGTCAGGACCCGATCAGTGCGCATCTCGCGATCGGCCCGCACTGTGGCGCGGCAGACACGCCGGGCCCTCCGCACGCGCCTCGGTGTGACGCTTCTTACGGGGAGGCGTAACGTCTGGTGCCCGTGCAAGCTGTTCGCGTTTCAGACGAGGTGCCGGCGCTTCCTGCGTCGACCGAGGACCCAGACGCTTCCTCCGCTTCCGCAGCCTCCCGGGCGCTTCCCCCACCCCGGCGTGGCTGCCCCCATTCCCCACCCTGCCCCACCGCCGAAGGCGCCGACCGGGACGCCGCGCGGGTGACCAACCAGCACTGGGACCAGGGCTGGAGTCTGCTGTGCAACGGGGTGATCCTGTTCGACGACACCGGGGAGATCCTGCCGACCGGTCGCACGGTCGAGCCGCGGCGTGCCCTGCCGCGGGCGGCCTGCGCCCCGCGGCCCCCGGCGCCCCGGCGGGCGAGCCAGGCTCCCGTCCGGGTCTGACCGGCCGGGCGCCGTCGGCGCCGTCCTGTCCCGCGGCTGTGTCGTGTCCCGTGGCTGTGCCGTGTCCCGCGGCTGTGAGGTTTCGTCCAGATTGATCCGACGGCCTCGCGGGCGGGTACGGTGCCGGGCGTGACGGCGAGATCGGCGGGCGGGTCTGTGCGGGGGATTGTCGGAGCGGCGCGGGGGACCGGCCTGGCCGACCGGTGGCGGGCGGAGGTGTCCCGCGGGTCCCGGGTCGGCCTGCCGCCGGCCACGAGTCCGGTCGGGCGCCGGGCCCGCCTGCTCATGCGCCGCGACATCGCCCTCGGCCGTAGTTTCGTGCAGGCGTTCACCCGGGCGGACCGCTCGCTGTTCACCGCGCTCGCCGGTGGGCGCCCGCTGCTCGACCCGGTCCTGCCGCGGCTGTCGCACGCCGCCGACCACGGTCTGCTGTGGTGGGGCGTGGCAGGGGCGCTGGGGGCCACCAAGGGGCGCCGCCGCCCGGCGGCCGCCCGCGGCCTGATCGGGCTCGGCGTCGCCAGCGTCCTGGCCAACGGGCCGGCCAAGCTGGTCTTCCGCCGCGACCGCCCGCCGACGCACGGCATCCCGCCGCTGCGCCGGCTCTCCCGCGACCTGACGACCTTCTCGTTCCCCTCCGGGCACGCCGCGTCCGCCGCCGCCTTCGCGACCGGGGTCGCCCTCGACGCACCCGGGGCGGCGGTGCCGGTGGCCGCCCTGGCCGCCGCCGTGGCGTTCTCCCGGGTGTACGTCGGGGTGCACTACCCCGGGGACGTGGCCGCGGGGATCCTGCTGGGCGTCGGCGCGGGCCTGCTCACAACGAAGGTGATGCCGCGGCGGCCCTGGGTGCCGGCGCGGGCGAGCCCGGCGTCGGCCTGGGCGCCGGCACTGCCCGAGGGGGACGGCCTCACCGTCGTCGTCAACGGGCGCTCCGGCCAGGGCAACCACGCCGATCTGCTCGCCGTGCTGCGCGCCGACCTGCCGCTGGCGGAGGTCATCGAGGTCGGGCCGGCTGACGACATGGCCGCCGCCCTGGCCGGCGCCGCGTCGAAGTCGAGGGTGCTGGGCATCGCCGGCGGCGACGGAAGCATCAACGCGGCCGCGCAGGTGGCGCTGGCCCGCGGCATGCCGCTGGCGGTCTTCCCGGCGGGCACGCTCAACCACTTCGCCGCCGACCTGGGCCTGGTCGGTGCCGGCGACTCGGTGCAGGCGATCCGCGAGGGTGCGGCGGTCGCCATCGACCTCGGTCGGGCCGACGGCATCTCCGCGGTGTTCGACCGGTTCTCCCGGATCTTCGTGAACACCGCGAGCCTCGGGGGCTATCCCGACATGGTGGCCGTGCGCGAACGGTTCGAGCGGCGCATCGGCAAGTGGCCCGCGATGATCATCGCCCTGTGCTGGGTGCTGCGCCACGAGCCGCCGTTCGAGGTGGAGATCGACTCCGAGCGCCGCCGGGTCTGGCTGATCTTCGTGGGCAACGGGGTGTACCGCCCCGACGGCTTCGCGCCGACCTACCGCAACCGGCTCGACGAGAGCCTGCTCGACCTGCGGATCGTCGACGCGTCGGCGCCGCTGGCCCGGCTGCGGCTGGTGGGGGCGGTCCTCACCGGCCGGCTCGGCCGCAGCCGGGTGTACGAGCAGCGCACGGTCGAACGGGTGCTGATCTCCTCCCACCAGCCCGGGCCGCTGCCCTTCGCCTGTGACGGCGAGGTCACCGAGGGGGTGGAGCGGATCGTGATCACCCCGAGCGGTGCCCGGCTGGTCGTCTACCGCCCGCGCCGCCCCGGCGACGGCTGAGTCGCGACGGCCGGCGCCCGACGGCCGGCGCCCGACGGCTGACGGGCGGAAGCTCGGGGCGGCCGCTGCCCGAGCCTGCCCGAGCGCTCAGCCGCCGCGGTGCTGGAGCGGGATGAGCGTGTGCAGCGGGCGGGTGAGCTGCGTGAACTGGGAGGAGTCGAGGAGGTCCTCGACGAGCAGCGCGCAGGCCAGGTCGGCGCACAGCTCCATGACCCGGTGATCCTCGCTGGAGTCGGTGGCGGCGCGCTTGCCGCGGCAGTCCGGGCACAGCCGCCAGAACCCCTCGGCGGCGCTGCGGCGCACCAGCGTCCACACCCGGCGGCGGCCGGTCACCACGGCGCTCGCGAACGCGGCGTCCATGGCCTGCTGGTGGGCGGAGTCGTCCCGGGTCAGGGCGCTGACCAGCAGCCCGTCGAAGACCTCCAGGCTGTCTGGGTCGTGGCAGCGGCCGGCGAGGACCGGCAGCGCGGCGAGGACCCGCTTGACGTCCGCGGCGGCCGGGCCCAGGTCGGGCTCGTGTGAGCGCGCCCGTGGGTAGACCGCGCGCCAGGGCCGCATGAGCGCGGCGTACTCGGCGCGGCCGAGGATGGGCCGCGCGTAGGAGGCGGCGACGGCGTCGCGCATCGCGCGCAGCGCGGTCGCCGCGACCGACGGCTCGACGGTGACGTAGTCGGCGCCGGCGAGGTCGTCGGCGTAGATGGCGCTCAGCGCGTCGAACGCGGCCAGCACCTCGACGATCAGCGGCGAGTCGGGGGCCAGCGCCTTGTCCCGAGCGGCGGCCAGGTAACCGGAGTTGCGCCAGGCGGCGGCGAGCGAGCCGAGCTCGGCGTCGGTGGTGTGCACGAGCTGGGCAAGGATGCCGAGGATGCCCCGCAGGTTGGGGTGCTCCTCCAGCCGTTCGATGCGGCGGGCTCGAAGGATCATGCCATCCGCCCGCCGCTGGTGGGGGCCCCGGCGCACACGGATCGCCGCGGGGTCACCGCGAGCCTGCCCGGCCACGGCGCGGATGGTGCCACCGCGAGTATGGGGGTCGTCGTGACACCGTTCACCTCGTCCTCCTCGACCGTCGCGGCCTGCGCCGGGCAGCCGTCGTCCGAATCCGTGCGGGTGAACCGGCCGGACATCCCGTCACCGGCCGGATCATGGGCGGCGCGGCGGATGCGGCGACCGTACCTGATCACTTCATGGTCCCGCGTACCAGGCAGGCCACATCTCGTCGCTCTCCGAGACCGTAGCTGCGCGGGGCGGCGTGCGCGGGGAGTGCCGCCTGCGTGGGGTCCGCGGCGTGGTACGCCGCGTCGCCGATCTCCCGATGTCACCTCCGTGAGACTAGTGTTCGCGGNCCCGATGTGGAACTCGTTGTGCCTTTAGGCGGGGCATGACGGTGGTGGCACGGCGGTGCCATTTCGGGCGCAGGACGGATCGGCATGGCTGCCGGAGGCGGTGTGGCACGTCGGTGTCGGCCATCCTGGTCACGCAGGGCGACGACGGCGCCGGTGTGCACCGGCGCGCCGCCGCAGAACCCCGCCGGGGTGAGGCTCGTGACACCACGGCCGGGCCGGCGGCGGCCGGCCGACGGACTCGGCCGGGGCCCGCTTGGGCGGCGATTTCCCTGGGAGTGCCGGCACCGGCGGGTGATGGTGGCGGCGCCGGCCGGGGGGTGCCTCCGTGCGGGGGTGGGACCGGGGGTGTCGCGACGCGTCGCGGCCCACCGATGGTGGCGCCCCCGCCGGGGTGGACCGGGGGTGCCGGGACGGCCGGCGCCGCCACCGCCGCATCCCCCCGACGGGTGGGACCGGGCGGCGCTCCGGCTGTGGACGGCGAGCGGGCCCGGGGTGGACAACCTGGTCAGGTCGTCCACCCCGGGCCCGTCATGGGTCAGTCGGCCTCGCCGGTCGGCCTGCCTCGCCGGTCGGCCTGCCTCGCTGGTCGGCCTGCCTCGCTGGTCAGCCGGCGTCGGTGCCGCCGACGGCGTCGTCGTCGTCGCGCAGGCCGAAGCGGCGGATCGCGTCCTCGACCAGGCTGGCCTTGACCTCGCCGGCCCGGACCAGGGACTCCAGGGCGGCGACGACGACCGACTCGGCGTCGACCTTGAAGTGCCGGCGCAGCGCCAGGCGGGTGTCGGAGCGCCCGTAGCCGTCGGTGCCGAGCGAGGTGAACGCCTGCGGCACCCAGCGGGAGATCTGGTCGGGCACCGCACGCATCCAGTCGGAGACCGCCACGACGGGGCCGGGGGCGCCGTCGAGGATGCGGGTCACGTACGGCACGGCGTCGTCGGCCTCGGGGTTGAGCAGGTTCGCCCGCTCGCAGTCGAGGGCCTCCCGCCGCAGCTCGTTCCACGAGGTCACCGACCACACGTCGGCGGCGACGCCGAAGTCGGCGGCGAGGATCTCCTGCGCGGCGAGCGCCCAGTGGATGGACGTGCCGCTGGCCAGCAACTGCGCCCGCGGTCCCGAGTCGCCCTCGGCGCCGCCGTTCGGCAGGCCGCCGACGAGCTCCTCGGCCGGCCGGAACCGGTACATGCCGGCGATGATCTGCGCCGGGTCGAGGCCGGCCGGCTCGGCCGGCTGGGGTACGGGCTCGTTGTAGACGGTGAGGTAGTAGAAGACGTTCTCGTCGCGCTCGCCGTACATCCGGTCCAGGGCGTCGCGGACGATGTGCGAGACCTCGAACGCAAACGCCGGGTCGTAGGCGACGCAGGCCGGGTTGGTCGAGGCGAGCAGCAGCGAGTGGCCGTCCTGGTGCTGCAGGCCCTCGCCGTTGAGCGTGGTCCGCCCGGCGGTGGCGCCGAGCAGGAAGCCACGGCCGAGCTGGTCGCCGAGCGCCCACATCTGGTCACCGGTGCGCTGGAACCCGAACATCGAGTAGAAGACGTAGACCGGGATCATGTACTGCGCGTGGGTGGAGTACGACGTGGCGGCGGCGATCACCGAGCCCATCGAGCCGGCCTCGCTGATGCCCTCGTGCAGCATCTGGCCGGACTCGGACTCCTGGTAGGACAGCAGCAGCTCGCGGTCGACGGCCTCGTAGCGCTGCCCGTGCGGCGAGTAGATCTTCGCCGTCGGGAACATCGCGTCCATGCCGAAGGTGCGTGCCTCGTCGGGGATGACCGGCACGAACCGCGCGCCCATCTCCTTGGTCTTCATGAGGTCCTTCAGCAGCCGGACGAACGCCATCGTCGTGGCGACGGGCTGCTTGCCCGAGCCCTTGCGCAGCTCGTCGAAGATCTTCGCGGGCGGCTGGGTGAGCGGCTTGGCCCGCACGACGCGGCGCGGCATCGAGCCGCCGAGGGAGGCCCGGCGCTCCCGCATGTACTGGATCTCCTCGGAGTCCGGCCCCGGGTGGTAGTAGGGGGGCAGGTCCCCGGCCAGCGCCGAGTCCGGGATCTCCAGGTAGAGCCGGTCGCGGAACTCCTTGAGCTCCGCCTTGGTCAGCTTCTTCATCTGGTGGGTGGCGTTGCGGGCCTCGAAGTCCTTGCCCAGCGTCCAGCCCTTGATGGTGTGGGCGAGGATGACCGTGGGCTGACCGGTGTGCTCGGTGGCCGCCTTGTACGCCGCGTAGAGCTTGCGGTAGTCGTGGCCGCCGCGGGAGAGCTTGCGCAGGTCGTCGTCGGCGAGGTCGGCGACCATGCGGCGCAGGCGGGCGTCCGCGCCGAAGAAGTGCTCGCGGATGTACTCGCCCGACGACGTCGTGTAGGTCTGGAACTGCCCGTCCGGGGTGGTGTTCATCCGGTGGACGAGGACGCCGTCGGTGTCCTTGGCCAGCAGCGGGTCCCAGTCGCGACCCCAGACGACCTTGATCACGTTCCAGCCGGCGCCGCGGAACAGCGACTCCAGCTCCTGCATGATCTTGCCGTTGCCGCGGACCGGGCCGTCGAGGCGCTGCAGGTTGCAGTTCACCACGAAGATCAGGTTGTCGAGCTCCTCGCGGGCGGCGACGCCGAGCGCCCCGATCGACTCCGGCTCGTCCATCTCGCCGTCGCCGAGGAACGCCCACACCCGGCTGTTCGAGGTGTCCTTGATCTGGCGGTTGAGCAGGTAGCGGTTGAACCGCGCCTGGTAGATGGCGTCGATCGGGCCGAGGCCCATCGACACGGTGGGGAACTCCCAGAAGTCGGGCATGAGCCGCGGGTGCGGGTAGGACGACAGCCCGCCCGACTCGCTCTCCCGGCGGAAGGCGTCGAGCTGCTTCTCCGTCAGCCGGCCCTCCAGGAACGCACGGGCGTAGATGCCCGGAGAGGCGTGCCCCTGGATGAAGATCTGGTCGCCCGAGTCGCTTCCCGGCGAGGAGCTCAGGTGGTCCTTGCCGCGAAAGAAGTGGTTGAATCCGACCTCGTACAGGCTCGCGCTCGACGCGTACGTGGCGATGTGGCCGCCGACGTTGAACTCGGGCCGGTTCGCTCGGCTGACCATGATGGCCGCGTTCCACCGGATATACGCCCGGATGCGGCGCTCGACATGTTCGTCGCCGGGGAACCAGGGCTCGCGCTCCGGCGGAATCGTGTTGATGTAGTCCGTGCTGGTCAGACCGGGAACCCCGACCGCCTTCTCGCGGGCTCGTTCGAGGAGCTTCAGCATGAGGAAGCGGGCCCGGCCGCGGCCGGACTCCTCGATGACCGCGTCGAGTGACTCCAGCCACTCGTTGGTCTCCGAGGGGTCGATGTCCGGCAGCTGACTCGGCAGCCCGTCGGTGATGACCGAGAACTTCCGGGTTGTGTCCTGCGCCACGCCTTCTCCTGCTCCTCAAGCTTCCGGGGCCGCCGGTGCCGCTCGAGAAGATCCTCCTCGTGCGTCCGTCGGCCCATGTGTCACTTCACGTGCTCGCGGATGNGGGAACCCGCATGATCGATGCATCGCCGCGTCCTGGCCGCTCGTCAACTTCTCCTGTCGGCATGCCGCTGCGGGTGGTCGGCCGACTCCCATCGGCCGAGGGCGGGACCCGGCGAGCGAACACGCCTTGGTCCCATCGTGCTCCGTCTGCGCGACCTCGTCACGCACGCCTTGGTTACTTTCGAGTAGAGAATCGGGCGATACGCGCGGCGTTGTCGACATGTCGTCCGCGGCGCAGCCGGTGAAGGGCCCCGCCTGGTAGACAATCACCCTGATGGACACCCGGATGAAGACCACGACGCTGTCCGTGCACACCGGCCGCCAGGAGCGTGTGGTCGACCTCACCCCCGACGCGGTGGAGTTCGTCACTGATTCCGGTGATGGCCTGCTGTCGGTGTTCGTGCCGCACGCCACGGCCGGGCTGGCCATCCTCGAGCTGGGCTCCGGCAGCGATCCCGACCTGCTCGCGGNCCTCGCCGAGCTGCTGCCCGCCGACGGCCGGTGGCGCCACGCGCACGGCTCGCCCGGCCACGGCCGTTCCCACGTCATGCCGGCGTTCATCCCGCCGACGCTCACCGTCCCGGTGCTCGACGGTCGGCTCGCGCTCGGCACCTGGCAGTCGATTGCGCTGGTCGATCTCAACGTGGACAACCCCGACCGAACGGTCCGGCTGTCCCTCCTGACGGGATGATCGAGCGTCCGGCGACGGAATGATCGTGCCTCGTTGCGGGTACCGGCGGGTAGTCGCCGCACGTCGGCCACGCCGTCATCGGTCCACAACCGACGGCGTGGCACTTGCGCAGCCACCGGGAGGTCCGGTGGACTAGGTCGAGACGCACCGGGTGATGGACCCCATCGCGCCGGTGCGTTCATGCACGGGACGTCTCCGCGGCCCTCGCGGAGCGTCACACACGAACAGGAGGTAGCGCAGGGTGAGTCCGACCGCGGCGAACGCCGAGGGTCAGCGCCGGGCGGAGCGACTGGGAGTCTCCGCCGGGACCCAGGTGCAGTCGCTCAACGAGGACGATGACATCGCCCAGGATCTGCTGGACGCGGTGACCAGCGCCAGCGGGACGGAGCTGGTCCCCGAGGACTCCGACGACGTCGTCGACATCGTCCTGCTGTGGTGGCGGGAGGACGACGGGGATCTGGCCAACGCGCTCATCGACGCGCGCCGCCAACTGTCCGACGAGGGGGTGATCTGGTTGCTCACCCCCAAGGCCGGACGGGACGGTCATGTCGCGCCGAGCGACGTGCTGGACGCGGTGCCCACCGCGGGTCTGGTGCAGACCAGCACGCTGAGCGTCGCGCAGGAGTGGTCGGGTCAGCGGCTGGCCGCACCGAAGTCGCAGCGCGTGCGGCACCGCTGAGGCCGGCGCGAGGGCGTCCGGCGGCCCGTGTGGGCCCGGGCGCTGTCGAGTCATGCCCGCGTCCGGGTCGGGTCGGGACCTGCGCCGGCCCGCGCGCGGCCTCCACCGATACGTGCGGGGACCCGAAGGGCCCGCGTGGCCGGCTGGCTCTCCCGCGCCCGGGCTCAGCGGTACAGCGGCACCTGCTGGCCCTCGACGGCCCCCGGGTAGCGGTCCCAGAGGCGGTTGAGTTCGAGCTGGAGGAACAGCGGCCCGAAGCCGATCAGGAACAGTACGAACGCGAGCACCGGATTCGTCTCCGGCACCCCGGCGGCGTGCTGGGCCGCGCGCGTGCGGGTACCCAGCCGCCAGGCGGCGACGAACGGCGGCACGAGGACCAGCCAACCGACGAGGAACGCCAGCAGGGACAGGGCCGGGTTGACCTGGATACGCCGGTCGTACTCACCCAGCTCCCGGTTCGTCTTGTAAACCCACACGAAGTAGTAGACCCCAAGGGTGATCAGGGGCAGGCCCAGCCAGACGGCGAAGGGGTTGCGGTGCTTGCCGAGTACCCCCGCCCCACCGAAGGAGTCCGGCGCGCCGTGCGGCCCATCCGGGCCGGGCGAGCCGTAGTCGGGGGTCGCGGGGTAGCCTTGTTCGGGCTCGGGGCCGGGCAGTGACTCGCGGAAGGCGTAGATCGGAAAGCCGCCGGTCGAGGTGCCCGGACCGTCGATCGGGTGGGGTTCCTGCGCGGGGTAGCCGTGCGGTTCGGGGTAACCGTGCGGGGTCGCACTCTGATTGGTCAAGGTGGTCCTGCCCTCATCGGTGTCCATACCTGTGGCGCACGCGGAGCACGCACCGTGTTACGCGCATGTCCGGCCGATGGCTCCCGTGTCGATCGGCCAGACTAGGCCAGTCTGACGTAGGAAACCCGAACACTCGCCGCATCAGTGTCCCGGGAGCGCGAAAGATACCTTCTGTTGGGATCGAATGCGGGTGAACCTTCGTCTGGGTGACAGTCGAGTGGCGGCCCGAAGCAGGTGATCGATGTCTGTCGGTGCGGGTGGTCCTGCGCCCTGCGTGGATCGGCCGTCGATCGTCCTCGCAGGTCGTGGTCAACGCCTGGGCGCCCGGTGAGGCGGACGGACGGCTCCCGGGCGTCCGTGTGGGCCATCCGCGGCTGGTCGNCCGGTTTCATCGCGGTCGGAACTGGCATGCTGGCTCTGGGACGGCGGACCGATCTGCGGGGGCGCCCGAACCGGTGGGTGCCGTCGCCGGTCCGCTCCCGTTCCCACCTGCCGTTGCGATCATTCGATCTGTGGTGATCCTCCGGATCGGCCCGTGCATCGTCCTCGGTGCTCGGTCATCGTGATCAGCGTCATTTGTGATTAGCCCCATCGTCGTGGAGAGGAAGCGCCCGTGACCGTCGAGGTTGGCTCCGTCGCCCCGGACTTCTCGCTGAAGGACCAGAACAACGAGACCATCACCCTGTCGGAGTTCCGTGGCAAGCGGAACGTCGTCCTGCTTTTCTACCCGCTGACCTTCACCGGCGTCTGCCAGGGCGAGCTGTGCTCGGTCCGCGACGACCTCGGCTCGTTCCAGAACGACAACGTCCAGGTGCTGGCCGTCTCCGTCGACTCGCCGTTCGCCCACAAGGTCTGGGCCGAGCAGCAGGGCTACGAGTTCCCGCTGCTCGCCGACTTCTGGCCGCACGGCGAGGTCGCCAAGGCGTACGGCATCTTCAACGAGGATCGGGGCATCGCCGTGCGCGGCACCTTCGTGATCGACAAGGAGGGCGTCGTGCGCTGGAAGGTCGTCAACAACATCCCGGACGCGCGGGACCAGGCCGAGTACCTCAAGGCTCTCGCCGCCCTCTAGGATCTACCTACGGGAGCCGGCCTGGCGTACCTGGGTAGTCGTGGGGCCGGCTCCCGCTGTCGACGGCCCGTTGGAGCGTCGGTGCCCGACCGGCCGGTCACCATCCGCCGATCGAGGCGCTCGATCGTTCCACGGGGCGTCGCCGCATGCGTAGTCTTAGTCAGCTTCGTTTTTCTCGTCTCCCGGGCGCGTAGCTCAGCGGGAGAGCGCTCGCCTTACAAGCGAGTGGTCGCAGGTTCGATCCCTGCCGCGCCCACGCGCTGGCTCCGCGTGCTTGTCGATCTTTGATCGCCTGCGCCGCAGCCGCAATGTTAGCCGGGGGGACGACCCCCCGAACCCCCCGGCGGGGCGCCTGCGGCGGCTTCCGGGGTGTGGTTGGCGGGGCCCGGTCTGTTGCCACCCGTCTGGGCCGCCCCCGGGGCGGCTGCTGGGGCGCTCGGGAGGCGTGGATCGCCGGCGGCCGGCACGTCGGTGCACGTGGATCCCTCAGTCATCTCGCCGTGACTACATCGCCTTGACCGTGGTGAAGGTGTAGCCGCGGGCGCGCAGTTCCCGAATGATTCCGCCCAGCGCGTCCGCATCCAGGGTCGAGCGGTCCTGCGGGTTCGCGCCCACGTGCATGAGGACGATCTCGCCGCTGCTCGCGGCGGCCAGCACCCGGTCGGTGACGCTCTGCATGCTCTGGCCACCGGAGGTGCCCTTCCAGCCGAGCGTGTCGACCGTCCAGCGGATCGGCACGTAGCCGAGGGCGTTGACCGCGCCGATCGTGCGCGCGTCACGGTCGCCGTACGGGAAGCGGAACCAGGGGCGCGGGTCGACCCCGGTGACGCTCTGAATGGTCGCCTGGGCACCGAGCAGCTCGGCGCGCAGGTCCGCGTCGGTGAGNCGGGTGAAGTAGGGGTGCGTGGCCGAATGGCTGCCGATGACCTGGCCGCGGGCGGCGATGGCGCGCGCGGCGGCCGGGAAGGTCTGTGCGAACCGGCCGGTGAGGAAGAAGGTGGCCGGCACGCCCTCCCGGCTGAGCGTCGAGAGGATCGAGTCCACGCCGTCCGCGCTGGCGCCGGCGTCGAACGTCAGCGCGACCATTCGGCGGTCGGTCGGGATGCGCTCCCAGTCCCGACCGACCAGGCGCGTGGGCACGCCCGTGGTCGGTGCCGTCGGTGCCGTCGGGGGCACCGGGGTCGACGGCCTAGTCGACGTCGTCGGCCTCGCCGGGGTGGGCCGTATCGTCGCGGTCGCGGTCGCGGTCGCCGTCGCTCCGCCCGGCCCGGTCGTCGTCGCGGTGGGCGGGACTACGCCGGTGCCGGTGCCGGTGCCGGTGCCGGGACTGGCGGGCCGTGCCGTGCTCGTGGCGGTGGCGGTGGCGGACGTCGGGCCGGGCTGCGTCGCGATGCCGCTGGAGCCGCCGCAGGCGGTGAACGCGACGGTGGACGCCACCACCAAGGTGACGAGGGCCTGCTGTGAGCGTCGCATGGCGCCTCCCGATCCGACGCGGACGAGGTCTCACCCGACGTCGTGAGCAGGAGCCTTGCACCGCCCACGGGTGCCGGCAACGGCCCAAGGTCNCAGCCGGGGCAGGTCGGACGGCCCGCCGCGGGAGCTCCGGCGGGGTCCGGATTTGGCTGGCAACCTTCTGGAGATCGCCGTCCTGCTCCTTGACGATGGCACTGAACTGATCATCCGCGCGATGCGGATGCGGATGCGTCTGCGGCTGGACCTGGAGCTGCGTGCGGTCCTGGCTACCGGGTTGCGGGCCAGTGCTCCGGCCTTCAGGCCGGGGGTGAAGGCCCGCGCGGGAAGGCCGTCTCGCGGCCTGAGCGTGCTCTAAACCGGACGGGTCTGTTCCTCGATGTACCGGCGGAGCACGTCCAGCGGCGCGCCACCGACAGACCCGGCGAAGTAGGAGCCTGACCAGAGCCGGTTCGCCCGCCAGTAGTGCCGGGCCAGGTCGGGGAACTCCTGGCGCATCCGACGGGACGACACGCCTTTCAGGCTGTTGACGAGCTTCGACAGGGCGATTTTCGGCGGGAAGTGGACGAGCAGGTGGACATGGTCGCCTTCGCCGTTGAACTCGACCAGTTCAACCTCGAAGTCGGCGCACACCGCCCGCATGATCTCTTCCAGGTGGGTCAGGTGNCGGTCGTCGAAGACCCGATGCCGGTACTTGGTCACGAAAACCAAGTGGGCGTGCAGGACGAAAACGCAGTGCCTGCCAGCGCGGATACCCAGATCTGTCGTCATAGACCAATGGCACGACTGTGATCGTGCAGCTCCGGTACAGCTTCCGCTTGTATCCGAGCGTCGGTCAGCGGGTCGCGCTGGCGCGGGCGTTCGGCTGCGCGCGCGTGGTGTACAACGACGCGCTCAGCACCCGAGAGACGGCGCGCGCGGCGGGGCTGNCGTTCCCGAAGTCGGGCGACCTGTCGAAGATGCTGATCACCGAGGCGAAGTGGACGCCGGAACGGGCGTGGCTCGCCGAGGTGTCGGCCGTCGTTCTGCAACAGTCACTGCGCGACCTCGACACGGCATACCGGAACTTCTTCGACGGGTTGAAAGGCAAGCGCCCGAGGATGGGGCCACCCCGGTACAAGTCGAAACGGGACAGCCGGCAGGCCGTCAGGTTCACCGCGAACGCCCGCTGGTCGTTCACCTCGGGCGGGAAGCTGCGACTACCGAAGATCGGCGACGTGGACGTGAAGTGGTCCCGGCGTCTGCCCTCGACGCCGTCCACGGTGACGGTGGTCCGGGACAGCGCGGGCCGGTACTTCGCGAGCTTCGTCATCGAGACCGGGCCGCAGGAAACCCTTCCGGGTTCGCACGCCGAGATTGGCGTCGACCTTGGGCTGACGCACTTCGCGGTCCTCTCGGACGGCACGAAGATCGACTCTCCTCGGTTTCTTCGCCGGGCCGAGAAGCGGCTGAAGAAGGCTCAGCGGGACCTGTCCCGTAAGAAGAAGGGTTCGGCGAACCGGGCCAAGGCCAGGCTGAAAGTCGCCCGTGCGCATGCGCGGGTGGCCGACGCACGGCGCGATTTCCACCACCAGCTCTCCACCAGGCTGATCCGCGAGAACCAAGCGGTCGCCGTGGAGGATCTTGCGGTCAAGGGGCTCGCCCGGACACGGCTTGCCACATCGGTGCACGACGCCGGATGGTCCGCGTTCGTCGGGATGCTGGAGTACAAGGCCACCCGGTACGGCCGGGTGTTCGTCCGGATCGGTCGCTTCGAGCCCACCTCGCAGGTGTGTTCGACCTGCGGTGTGAAGGACGGCCCGAAGCCGCTGGACGTCCGGGAGTGGACGTGCGCGGCCTGCGGGTCGCATCTCGACAGGGACGTGAACGCGGCGGTCAACGTCGCGAAGGCCGCCGGACTGGCGGCGTCTGCCCGTGGAGCGCAGGTAAGACCGGCACCCGTGCCGGCACCGCGCGGCGAAGCGGGAACCCACCCGAAGCTTGCCCCCGTCGGGGTGTAGCAGGCGGGAATCTCCGCCCTTCAGGGCGGAGAGGAGGTCAATCGTGCGCCCACTCCACCTGCTGATCGAGTCTCTCGGCGCGCAGGGTGGGAGGGCCGTCGTCACCGGCCTCGGGGCGACGAGATGGTCGCGGTCTCGCGTGAGGGGTGCCCGAACCCGGATCCGCCGGTCCGGCCCACCCGTTCACATACCCTGGACTGATCGACTTGGGGAGCAGATGCCGGACGACTGGCAGCAACTCAAGAATCTTGAACGGCGCCAGCTCGCCTCCCCGAAAGCGTCGCGTTCCTGACGACCGGAAGAATGTCGAGCCGGGCGGAGATCAGCAGGTAGCGGGACGCTGATCCGTGGCTCGCGGGGGCTTGCGCCAGACGGAGACGTGACTTTCGCTGTCGGTGGTGAAAGGGCTGCNGTCCCAGTCGGCGAACCGGCTCTCCGGCTCCAGGCCGGCGAGTTGCGCCATGAGGTCGCATTCGGCCGGCCAGATGTATCGGAACTCGCCGGAGCCGTGGCGCACCGTCCCGTCGGCCTCGTGCCAGTAGTGGTGGGAGGTGCACCGCTGGGTGGCGAGGTCGTAGGTGTCGAGCACGAGGTGTCGATCATCGGTGCGGATCGGGACCGCGGACTGGCCGGGAGGCAGGCGCCGTAGCGGCGNCACCCACAGCTCAACGACAAACCGCCCGCCGGGGGCGAGATGCCGGGCGGCGTTGCGGAAGCATGCCACCTGCTCCGCCTGGGTGCGCAGGTTGGAGATGCTGTTCCACACCAGAAAGACGAGGGAGAACTCGCCGGGCACAGCGGTCGTGGCCATGTCGCCGACGACCACGGGCAGGGTCGCCTCATCGACCTTGCGGCGCAGTCGGGCGGCCATCGAGGCCGACAACTCGATGCCGGTCACGGGAACGCCTCGGGCGGCCAGCGGGATTCCGACGCGACCGGNGCCGATCGCGAACTCCAATGCCGCGCCCGAACCGGCGAGACGGGCCAGCAGATCGACGGTCGGACCGAGCACCTCCGGCGCGAACTTCTCGGCGGAGATGGTGTCGTAGTGCTCTGCCGTTTCGTCGTCCCACACCTCGCTGCTCGTCACGGCGCCGCAGGCTAACGGGCGGAAAGCAGCTCTGTCGACCCATTTTCCATGCCTGGTTCGCCTGCTCCGCGAGGCAGGCACGCTATGGGCTTAGGCGATCTGACGAAGATCATCGCCGTAGTCAAAGATGATCCGCATCCGGGCGCCCAGCGCTCGGGCGTACCGGCTCAGCGTCGCGACCTCATTGACCTCGAGGTCACCGTTTTCGATCTGGCTCACCCGTCCGGGGGAGACGCCCATNAGCTCGGCCACCTGGCGCTGGGTCAGCCCGAGCCGTTTGCGCTCCTCGGCGAGATGGAAGGCGCCGACCCAGGCCTCGGTACGCGCCCGCTCGACGGCGAGCGCCTCGTCGTCGCCGTCATGCAGGTCGGCACGGATGTCCTGCCAATCATGGAACTCGGTCATGAGCCTTCCCGCCGTTTCCGCTCGAAAGCCAGCCATCCGTCGTATGCGGCCTCCGCAGCCGGGATCGCAGTCTTGTACCACCGCGACCAGTCGCTGGCCTTGTTGCCGGCGATCAACAGCGCCGCCTGCGACTCCGCCGCATTGTGACGCAGCCAGTCGGTCTCAGTCGGTGAGGTGGTTGATCGCGCCGGTGCGGACGGCGGCGCAGATCTGGCGCCAGACGGCGGCGGGGATCTCGATGTGGTGGCTGCCGAGGTAGCCGTAGCGGAGGTGGACGTGCCCGTCCCGCTCGGCGGCGAGGCCGCCGCTGGCGGCGGTCCAGGGGGTCCAGGCGGCGTTCAGCCGGTGGAACGCTCCCCGGTCGCCGGCGCGGATCTCCGCCCGCAGGGCGAACCAGATCGCCCTGGGCATCCGCAGGTCCGGGTCGGTGCCGGCCGTGTAGCTGATGGCGACGGTCTCACCGTCACGGGCGAACGCGACGTCGGGACTGACAGCGGGCCGGCGCCAGGCGAGCTGGTCCGGGGGGCTGGCCATGGTCGCTCCTGCGTAGTGGTCTCCGGTGACCCGTCGGCGCGGGACCATCCGGGTTCCTCGCCGACATGGGCAGTCTGTGCACGTGACCGGGTGACCGCCAGGTGTGCGCACGATGCGTGCGGTGCCGTGCCGTGCTGTGCGCCGCTGCGGCCGCGGACCCGACGTCAGGCGAACGGGGAGGAACAGCGACGGGTGAACGAGGACAGGACCGGCGCGGCGGCGCTGGGGCGGCGGATTCGGAGTCTGCGCGGCCGGATGAGTCAGGACACGCTGAGCCGACGGATCGGGTTTCATCGGACCCGGATCTCCAAGGCCGAGAACGGGGAGCTGCCCTCCGCCGATCTGTGCGCCGCTCTCGACGACTACTGGCGGACCGGCGGGGAGATCGCCGCCTGGCAGGCCCGACTCGAGGCGGCACGAGACGGCGACGGCGACGGCGCGGCCGGGACCGACCGCAGGCAGGTTTTCGAGTTCTCCGCGGCCGGGTTGATCGCCGCGGACACCTACCGGCGGCGCGCGCGCCGCAACCCGGACGTGCTCACCCTGACCGAACTCGACGACGAGCTCGACGGTCATGCGGCGGTGTTCACGACCACGCCCCATGCGATCCTCGCCCCGCGGGTGTATCGCACCTGGCAGTCCGCCGAGCGGCTCCTCGACGCGGGCGCCAAGACCAGGGCACAGGCGAAACTCACCCAGATAGCCGGCTACTCGGCGTACATGCTGTCGCGGCTGGCGTTCAATCTCGGCGATCAGGCCGCCTCGCGGCGCTTCGTCACCCAGGCCGGCGACCACTCCGACCAGATCGACGACCCGGTGCTGACCGCCTCCATGGCGGCGATGTCCTCCACCCTGGCGTTCTACGGCCACCAGTACGCCGAAGCCGTCGAAGCCGCGTGCCGGGCACCCGACCATCCCTACACCCGGGCCAGGCTCGCGGCCTATGAGGCGCGGGCCCTGGCCGCCCTCGGCGATCCGGCCGGCACCCGGGAGGCGCTGGAACGGATGCGGCGCGCCGTGATCGATGTCCCGGCCCGGCCGGGAAGCTCGCCGTTCGGACCTGCGACGGCCGAATCGTTCACCGCCGGGGTTCTGGCCCGTCTCGGCGCGGGCGACGAGGCGGAGCCGATCGCCCGCGGCGCCGTCGACGCCTTCGAGCGCGGTCGGGCCGTCGGCTTCGAGGACCACGGCCACGCCGTCATGGTTCTCGCGACCGCCCTCGTGCGCCGCCCGCGACCTGATACGGCCGAGGCGGCCCGGCTCGGGATGCGGGCCCTGGCGATCCTGGCCGCGAGCCCGACCCAGACGCTGATCAGCCGCGCGGGACGGCTCGCGGCCGATCTCGCCGGGCAGGCTCCCCTCCCGGAGGTCGTGGACTTCCGTGAACGGCTCAACGCCGTTACCCGGCCGGCTTTGATGGATGGATGATCCTCGACATAGGCGAGTCGCTCCCCGCGGTCATGGTGCCGACCGTGCGTACCGAGCGGCTCATCCTGCGCGGGTGGACCGCCGATGACATCCCCGCCTACACCCGNATGGCGTTGAACCCGCAGATGAGCCGCTACACCGGATCGCCGTCGAGTGAGGGCGCGGTCTGGAACATGTTCGCGTTGCAGATCGGGCACTGGGCCCTCAACGGCTTCGGTATGTGGCTCGCGCACGAGCGGGCCACCGGGGAGTTCATCGGACGCGCCGGCCTTTACCGGGAGTACGGCTGGCCCGGCCTGGAAGCCGCCTGGACCATCCGCCCGGAGCGGTGGGGGGAGGGATTCGCGACCGAGGGCGGTGCCGCCGCGATCGAGTACGCCTTCGTCGGTCTCCGCGCCGACCGGGTCATCTCGATCATTCACCCGGAGAACGCGGCGTCCATCCGGGTCGCGGGCAAGCTCGGCATGACGTTAGCGGAAGCCACCGAGCGTAACGGTCAGCCGCGGCACATCTACGCGATCAGCCGTCCCGACTGGCGGCCGCTCAGCGCGGGATCTCGGTGAGCTGTCCGTACGTGTGTACCTGTGCTAGGGGCCGTCCGTGCTGTGTGGTCATCCGTGCTATGTGGTCATCCGTGCTGCCCATGCCGTTGGTTGCGTGTTCAACCTCTGGTCGTCGGTGTGCAGGAGGCTCCGCGAGGAGCGCGAGCTCGCCTCCGCCTGCCCATGACGCCTGCCCATGACCCTGCACGAGGAGCAACTGCATTGCGTAGATATTCGCGTGGGAAAATGCGACTCGCTGTCGCCACAGTTCTGGCCGTCGCCGCCCTCGGCCTGTTCGGTATGCCGGCGGTGGCGCAGGGGCCGGCGGACGTGCGGATCAACGAGGTCGAGTCGAGCGGTGGATCGCCCGGCGACTGGGTGGAGCTGACGAACATCGGTTCGGCGGCTGTGGACGTCTCCGGCTGGGTCGTCAAGGACAACGACGACTCGCACGTGTTCACGGTGGCGTCGGGCACGTCGCTGGCGGCCGGGGGACATCTGGTTCTCGATGTCGATCCGGTGTTCGGCCTCGGTAGTTCCGATTCGGTGCGGCTGTATCAGCCGGGTGGTACGACGCTGGTCGATTCCTACACCTGGACCTCGCATGCGTCGACGACCTACGGGCGCTGCCCGGACGGCACCGGTTCGTTCACGACGACCACCGCGTCGACCCGAGGCGCGGCGAACGCCTGCCCCGCCAGCGCGTGGCCCGGCGGCTCGGCCGTCGCCACCGCGGACGACGCGAACGTGTTCGGCACGAACCTCAGCGGCCTGTCGTTCCAGAGCTCCGGTGTTCTGTGGGCGGTGAAGAACGGCCCCGGCACGCTGTACCGGCTCGTGCCGAACGGCGCGAAGTGGCAGCCCGACACGACCGGCGGCTGGGCCTCGGGCAAGGCGCTGCACTACGCCAGTGGGACCGGTGATCCCGACGCGGAGGGCGTGGTCACCACCCCTGACGGCGTGGTCGTCTCCACGGAACGGGACAACAGCAACAACGGCGTCAGCCTGCTGAAGGTCCTGCGGTACGACGGCTCCGCCACGGGCACCTCGCTGAACGCGACCGCGGAATGGAACCTCACCTCCGACCTGCCTGCCGTGGCGGCCAACAGCGGGCTCGAGGCCATCTCGTGGATCCCCGACACGTACCTCACCGCGCACGGCTTCCACGACGAGCACACCAACACCGCCTACGACCCGGGCGCCTATCCCGGCCACGGCAGCGGCCTGTATTTCGTCGGTCTTGAAGCGAACGGCACTGTCTACGCCTACGCGCTCAACCAGAGCGGCGGCGGCTACACCCGGATCGCCACCGTTTCGAGCGGCTTCGCCGGGGTCATGGACCTCGAGTACGAGCCCGCGACCGGCCACCTGTGGGCCGAATGCGACGACACCTGCCAGGGTCGCACCGCGACGCTCGACATCAACGCCGCCGGCCGGCTCGCCGTCACCGCCGTGTACGCCCGCCCCTCCGGGATGTCCAACTACAACAACGAGGGGTTCGCCCTCGCCCCGCAGGACACCTGCTCGGCCGGGCACAAGCCGGTCGTCTGGTCCGACGACGACAACGACTCCAGCCACGCGCTGCGCAGCGGCACCCTGACCTGCACACCCTGACGTCCCGACAGGGGTGGGCGGCCCGGCCGAGCCGCCCACCCCCATCACTCCCGTCGGGCGCAGGGTGGGTCAGCGGGCCGTCGTCCGGGAGTAGAGCAGGGCGTTCGGGGAACCGTCGCCGACGTTGGTCAGCGCGCCTTGGGTGGCGGCGTTCACGATGGCGGTGCGGACCCGGTCGGGGCCGGCGCCGGGATGGGTGCTCAGGAAGAGGGCGGCGGCTCCGGTGACGTGCGGGGCCGCCATGGAGGTCCCGCTGATGGTGTTGGTGGCGGTGTCGGAGGCGTTCCAGTCGGACGTGATGGCGGTGCCGGGGGCGAACAGGTCCACGCACCTGCCGAAGTTGGAGTACGAGATGTCGCGGCTGTCGTCGGCGGTCGTCGCGCCCACGGTGATGGCGCGGGGAAGTCGGGCGGGGGAGAAGTCGCACGCGTCGCTGCCGCCGTTGCCGGCCGAGACGGAGTAGGTCAGGCCGGCGTTGATGGACTGGCGTACCGCCAGGTCCAGCGCCCGGGACGCGTCGCCCTCCAGGCTCATGTTCACCACGGCGGGGCTGGCGTGGTGGGCGGTGATCCAGTCGATGCCCGCGATGACGCCGCTCACTGTGCCGAAACCGTCGCAGTCCAGCACCCGTACCGCGACCAGGCGGACCGACTTGGCGACGCCGTACGTCGATCCACCCACGGTCCCGGCAACGTGCGTGCCGTGGCCGTTGCAGTCGTCGGTGCCGTTACCGTCGCTGATGGACGAGAAGCCGCCCGAGGCACGGCCGCCGAAGTCCTTGTGGCTGGTCCGGATGCCGGTGTCGACGATGTACGCGGTGACGCGGGCACCGGTCGAGTCGTAGGTGTACTTGTGATCCAGCGGGCGGTCGCGCTGGTCGATGCGGTCCAGTCCCCAGTCGGGCCGCCGCTGCGTGATGTCGGCCCGGACCACCTGGTCGGCCTCGACGTAGGCGACGTCGGGGTCGGCGCGCACTGCGGTGAGCTGCTGGGCGTCGAGCCGCGCCGCGTATCCGTTCACGGTCTGGCGGAACTCCCGGTCGACCCGCACGCCCATACCCCGGGCACGGCCGACGGCGGGCGCCGGACCGCTCGGCGACGCGGCGGATTTCAGCACGACGATGTACTGGCCGGCGGGGTCGGATGGGGCTGCGAGGGCGGCGTCCACCGCGGCCGTCTGCGCCACGACGAAAGCGGTGACGAGCCCGCCGGTCGCCGCGAGTCGACAAAGGCTTCTTCTCATTGGTTCTACTCCTCCGGGCCGCGCCGGATCGGCGCGCCGGTCGCGGGGCGGGTGCACCGGGAGGCGGATCAGCCGAGCCCGAGGCCGCGCGCGACCGTCAACTGGATCTGGTTGGTCTGCCGGATGCCCTCCAGCGCCTTCCGGTTGGCGGCGAGGTCGGGGCGTTGGAGCTCCGACTCGACGTCGAACCAGACGCCGACCAGATTGGTCTGTTTCTTACAGGTGATGTCGGTCGCCGCCACGGCGGTTTCCGTCGCCGACACCGGGCCCGTGCGGAACCGCGGATCGGCGGCGGCGTCCAGCGGCGACGAATAGTGCAATCCATGCCTGCCCATGCAGGCCGACCAGGCGCGCAGGACCTCCTGCACGCGCCCGTCGCGGCCGGATGCGAAATAGCTGGTCTGGGAGAGCCGCTGCGCCAGGTCCGGGTCCGTGCCGGCGGGTGCGCCCGCATTCAACCGGCGTTTCGCCTCACCGGCACAGCCGCCGGCCGGGATGGGGCGCCCGTCGACGGCGCCTGGATGCCGGCCGGTGAGGATGTCGAGGGTCCCGGGATCCGGTGTCGTCGCCGATTCCGCGGGCGTCGGGGGTTCGCCGGCCGGTCGAGGCTTCGACACGCGGTAGCCGGCCGTCGCGGCCAGTGCCGCGTCGGTGATGCCGTAGCGGCGTTCGTTCAACGTGGCCGGCAGGTCCGAGGCGACGGGCCGCGGCCGCGGATCGGGCAACCCGAAGCGGCGCGTGCACTGGGCGAGCAACGCCCGGTACGCCCGGGCGACCGACGCGGATTCGCGCGGGCTGAGCAGGTACCGGTCGAGGGGAAGGTGCAGCGCGGCGCCGTCGAGAAGCACCGGCGGCCGGACCGCCGCCACGGCGGCGGGCGCGCTGGAGCGCGTGCCCCCGCAGCCGGCGACGAAGGCCGAGACGAGGGCTACGGAGAGGGCCAGCGCCGCCGCCGGCGCCCACCGGGAGGCGAGGTCGGGCCATTCGGGGGCGGCCCGCCGGCGGGGGGCATGATGCCGGCCGAAACGGCCCGCCTGGTGGGGCATCGGTCTCCTGTCGGTCACCGCGGCCGGCACAGCCGATCAGGGCCGATCCTGATCGTCCGGTTGGGGACGGGACCGGCCCTGAAACGGCGCGTTGTCGGCGGGAGCGGTCTAGCGATTGGATCGGTTTTCTAGCGGGCTCAGACCCAGATGAAGGACTCGACGTTGTTGATGAACGTGCTGGTGAAGTTGCCGCCGCTGCTGGGGGCGATGGTGCCCCAGGTGCCGGTGCTGTTCACGCCGGTGTAGACGCGGGCGGTGAGGTGCTGGTCGTAGTTCCAGGCGGATTCCGAGTTGTTTCCGACCCGGGCGCCCTGCCCGGCGCCGGGCGAGCTGAAGGTGTTGTTGTTGAGGTTGTTGTCCGAGAAGAAGAAGTCCGCGTGGCTGCCCCCGTAGTTCCGGAAGTACCACAGACAGAGGTCGCCGTCGCCGTTGCTGTACAGGTTGCAGGCCCCGTCGAGGTGCTGCGCGCTGACGCCCCCGCCGTTGCGGCCGGACCTGGTCGTCGCGGCGGCGCTGAGACCCGAGCTGCTCTTGGCCACCGGTGCGCTGGTCCCCGGAGTGGTGGCCGATCCGCCGCCGCTGGCGGCGAGGGCGGGTTGCCCGACGGCGACGACGCCGGCGACTGCCACCCCGCCAACGGCGACGGCGAGGCTCCGGCGAAGGGAGGTCCTGTTCATGTCCATGCTCCTTGCGTCGATGAGAAAATGTTTGAACGCCGCTCCCGCAACGACGTCACGTTGCCCCGGACGCCCTTCCCAGGCACGTCAGATGAATCGCCCGCGCGGCACGCGCATCGTGGTCTCCGGGTGCCCCGGCGGGTCTGGTCGTGACCTGATGAAAGTTGCTTCAACAATGAGGCTTCGTCGCTGGACTTGGTTTCGGTGGTAAAGCGACTGCCTGGTTGGGGAGAATGCTGGGTGCGGATTGAAAGTATGGCGTCGGGTCCGCGGTGTCCAGGATGCCGCCGTAGCGCGTGTCGAGCTGGAGTCGCGGGTTGTCGAGTGGCGCATGTCCCGTCTAATCGGGGAAATTCCGGCTGCTTTTCCCGTGCTGGCGGGCGTATCCGGGTGGTGGTCGGGGCAGGAACGGCGGCGGTGACGGATACCTGACACCGCCGGCCGCCGGGAGTTTCGGCAAACGGACTCGTTCCGTCCGTCTTGCCGGCGCACCAGGGTGTCTCGTGTGGCCGATCGGCGGCCGTCGACGGCGCCGGCAGCCTTCTCGAGGCCCCTCTTCCGCTGTCCTAAAGCCCCTGACCAGGCAAGGCGTGAAGCCGTCGAGTGGGCGAGCCGTTCGGCGTGCTCCCGTGGGGCGGATCGCCGACGCGGGCACACCCGGCGTGCCCGCAGCCGTCGGGGATCGGGCATCGAAGGCTGGGCGACTGGGGCCGACGGCGCCCGTCCGCGGTATCCCGTCCGCGGTATCCCGCCCGCGGCATCCCGCCCGCGCCGGGCCCTGTGGTGTGGCGGGCTCTGCGGGTGTGGCGCGTGAACGAGCGTCGATGAAGGAGTGCCGTCCGAACAGGACGGATGCGGGCGTCGTTCGAACGACTATTCGGCGCGGCTTCCGCGCGCCACCGAAGATCGCCGTTCTTTGACTATCGAAATAGTCGGGAACATCTTGTCTGACTCTTTGCATGGTTATACTTTTTCGCGGTCATCCCTGACAACGATGAGAGCGGTGGCGACATGGGCGAGCGTGCTGGCGATCAGTTGGTCGAGGTCCGGTTGTGCGGGCGGCCGACCCGGTCCGGAAAACCGTGCCGGATGCGCCTCTACGGGCCCGAGATCGCCTGCCGCACGCACCTCACCGAGCACGAGCGCGACGTCGCCGAGGCGTACCAGCGGGGGATGGGCGACGGTCATCGTTGCGGCTGGGAAAACGGTCAGGAAATTGGAAAGCAGCAGGTCGAGCGGCTCCAGCGGCGGATCCGGGAGCTCGAGGGGCTGCTCGGCCGCGGGCCGCTGCGCCACGAGGCCGGCGCCGAGCGGATCGTCGAGATCGACGGGTAGCGGCATCGTCCGGCGCCTCGACGAGGGGCGTTCGGAACCGGCACGTGATCGGTCCGCCGGGCCCGGATATCAGCGACGGCTACTGATCTTTAATGTGCCGGGTCGGGTTGATCCGGTGGTGATCGCTGGGGTGATCGTTGGGGGTTGGGTAGTCCGTTGGTATGAGGTATGCGACGGGTGGCGGGTTGACCGCTGAGGATCGAGATCGCCGGGAACGGATACGACAAGAAGCCGCNCATTTGTTCGAACAGGGTGTGTCGAACCGGGAGGTTGCCGCTGGGTTGCGGGTGACTGAGCGGTCGGTGGAGCGGTGGCGGCGGGTGTGGAAGGCCGGTGGGGTGGCGGGGTTGCGGTCGCGGGGGCCGACGTCACGCTGCCGGTTGGATGAAGAACAGTTGCGG
>NZ_LJPA01000027.1:0-108703 GCF_001414035.1 Frankia sp. ACN1ag
GCGGGTGCCGTCGGGGCTCCAGGCGCCGCCGGTCAGCCAGTCGGTGTGGCCGGTGAAGGACAATATGCGGACGCCGGCTTGCCGCGTGGTCGCGTTCGGTGCCACCAGCCAGCCTCGGCGGCGGGCACCGTCGACCGGGCGGCACAGCAGCGCCTGAGTGGCATATGCGTGGGAGCCGCTCCAGCGTGCGCCGGTGAGATCGCAGCCACGGAACATCGTTCCCGTGAGCTCGGCGCGGCGGAGATCGGCCCCGTCCAGGCTGCTGTCGTGCACCTCAGCGCGGGTCAGGTCCGCATCGGACAGGTCGGCCCCCGACAGGTCTACGTCGCGCACCACGGCGTCGGTCAGCCTGGCCCCGGCCAGAGACACCCCGCGCAGGTCAAGCCGCCCGCCGCCACCGTCGATCTGCCAGCCGGCCAGACCGGCGCCGGTGAGGACGGATCCCGACGGGGCGTGGCTCGGATGGCCCGCCCGGGTCGCCGCCAGGCAGTACGCGAACGCCAGCACTGCCGCCGCATCGGCCCGCCCGCCTGGGGCCTGTGCGGCCATCGAGGCCAATGCCTTCATGCACCGCCCGCGCTGCGCCTCGCCACGTCCCGCCAGCCACTGGCCGAGGAAGTCGAGCGTCTCGGGGCTCGGCACCGGCAACTGCCAGCCGGCCCGAGCCTGCTCCGCGGGCAGCTCCAAGGCCCGGGCGAGATGGCGGGCGAGGAAGTACTCGCGCAGCGACGTGTGCGCGAAACCGAACGTCTCGTCGTCGCGGCGTACCAGGAACGTCGCCGTGCGCAGGTCCTCCTTCCACAGGTCCGGGGCCCGCGCCGGGTAGTGCAGCTCCAGGTCTGGCCGGCCGGCGAGGAACTCCAACAGCCACTGCTCGACCTCGTCCACCTGCCACGTCGCCCGTCCGGAGCGCCACAGCCGCGCAGCAAGGTCCTCCATCAGGAGCTGCTTGTGCGCCGGGAGTAACGAGTGCTTGCCGTCGTCGCGTTCCAGCCACTGNGCGACGAACGACGCGTACAGGTCCACCGAGCGCACGGTGCGGCCGTCGAGCTTCGCCTGCTCCACCGTTCTCAGTTGCTCGGCAACCATCCGTAGGGTCAGCGGGCGCTCGGCGATCTCCCGCAGGTTGTGCACGCTGTCGAGCAGCTCCAGCAGCCGGTCGGCATCGGCGCCGGGCTCGTTCGCCGAGAGATACGCGCGTACCTGATCCTCGCCGAACGGCAGCATCAACAGGGCCAGATAATCGGCGCCATCCGGACCGTCGCGGTGCTGGCCATTGAAGTGTGTGGTCTCGTGCCGGACGGACCGGAAGTAGTGGGTCCGGCAGGACAGCAGCAGCCGGCTCGGCCGGGCTCCCCGCCGGTCGGCCGTCCGAGACTGCCAGGTGTCCTCAGTGGCGCGCCACAACATCCGGGTGAACATCTGGCCGGCGTGCGGCTCCAGGTGCACCAGCACCTCATCGAGTCCATCGAAGATCAGCACGCAGCCGCCTTCGGCCACCATGTCCAGCACCTGCGCGGCCGACGGGCCGGCGCTGGCGCTGGCGCTGCCGGCGTCCAGCAGCGCCTGCACGATCCTCGTGAGACTGGCTCCCTCCCGTGCCACCGCTGGCGGCAGATCCCGCAGATCGAGCAGGATCGGCAGCGGCACCGCGGGGCCGTGCTGCCGGCGGCGGTCCAGCAGCGCCTCGGTAAACAGCTTGACGGTGGTGGTTTTGCCCATCCCGACGTCGCCGAGCAGCGTGCACAGGTGACGGGCGCCCGGCGACTCGTCGACCGCCCAGCTCAGCAGGCGGGCCACCGCCCTCGTCNGTTCGCCCAGGTGCCGCGGCATCGGGTCGCCGGGGCTTCCCGCGGCGAGCGAGGTCTCACCGGCCACGGGGGGCACTGGCGTCACGTCCAGGGGCCGCCGGCTCATCATCTTCCGGGCCCATGCCTCTCGGCCGGAGCGGTCCCAGGCATGGGTGCCGGTGCGGCCCGTTGCCGCCGGCTCGTAACGCGCCCACGCCGGCGCTTCGGCACTGGGCCATGGCTCCTGCCTGGCCGGAAGGGGTTCCCGAAGGCGGTCGTCGACCATCGCCAGGACCGTCGTGACGAAATGCAGCCGGGCGACGCGATCCCGGCACTGGCTGAACGGTCGGTCGGCACACAGTGCGGCGTTCCCGGTGACGGATGCTCGCGGAACGACGCCCTCCAGGGCGAATCGGAGCGGCCGACGAGCGGTCGCGCCCCGCGGGGCATACCTCCGGGCGGCGGCGCTGTCGAGCTCCACCACCACGTCGGCCGCCTCGCGCAGCCGTTGCCGCTCAGCCCCGACGTTGACGCCGAGCGGGATGTCGAGTGGGCTGGTGACTCTGTAGCCGGGGAGCGCGGCGACCTGCTCGGTCAGCAGCTCTATGAACAGCCGTTCCCGCCTGCGGAGCGCCTTGGACGCCTGCGGAGCCGTCTCTACGTGGACGACCGGTTGGAGCACCTCGGATACCGACGCCGCCACCGGCTCGTCGCCGGTTCGTCGCCTCGCCTCTCGCTGGGAACGCTCGGCCAACTCCTCGCCGGTGACGTCGGCGCCCTCGAACCAGCAGAACCGGTCGGCCGGCGGAGCCTTACGTCGGTCGCTGACCAGCCGCAGGTCTACCCCGGCTGCGGACGCCGCCTCGTCGAGGGCGGCCCGGAACTTGCGGAAGGTGTCCTGCGCCTTCACATCACCGCCGCCGGGTGTGGCGACGTCCAACGCCTGCGGCATCGGGATTCGCCCGTCGTCGCCGATCAGGTCGGCCAACGCCCGCAGCCGAGCCAACTGCCGGGGCGTGAGATCGTCGGCGAGTCGATCCAGGTGCCGCAGCACCGCCCGACCGGGCAGCCGCATCAGGCTGCGTCGCTCAGCACGCGACGCCGGATCTCGGTCGCTAGATCCAATGCGAACCTCTCCCGGCTCGGTCCGCGGGTCTCGGTGAAGCAGCGCCCCTTGGAGGTGAAGATGTGCCGGGTGTCGACCCCGTGCAGGTCCCACGAGCCGTCGATCGGGACCCGCTTCAACATCACCGGCAGGACCTTGTCGACGTCCGGTCCGAGCAGCCGGGGGAGCTCCACGTCCAGGATGAAGCGGCTGGCGAAGAAGCCGGGGCTCAGTAACAGCAGCCCGTAGTCGCACTTGGCGAGTTGGTCGAGCGTCTGCCGACGCCAGTCCTCACCGATCTGCAGGTGCGAGTCCTCCCACCATTCGGCCCGCACCCCGGCCAGGCCATCGAGGTGTAGCTGGCCGAGCAGCGCCTGCTTGGCGTCGGCGTCGCTGTGGCACCAGCTNAGGAACATCGAGACCTGGACCCGCTCGCCCATCGAACCGCCCCCGTTCGCATTTTTCCGGATGGCTTCACGATAGGGCGTGATCACATCACTCGATCTTCCGGGGTACCCGCGATCGCGGTTCAGTGGCAGACGTCCAGCCCTCATGGCGCGCTGCGCATCACAGCCGTCTCAGGTGCTGGAGGTTGGATCCGCTTCGGGCGGCGCGGTGGTGGGGAGGGTCCGTATGGCGGTCGGTTCCTTGATCGAGACGCCGCTGATGCCTAACGTGCGCATCGCATCGATCAGGCCGGTGATGCGCTCAACCGCCTTCGCCGGCGGGAGGCCGCGGCGGTGGATGTTGGACAGGAGGTTGCGGTCGGCGTCGGTGTGGCCCGAGCGGGGGCGGTGGGCCAGGTAGGCGGAAAGGCTCTCGGCGGTGGCGAGGCCGGGGCGCTCGCCGATCAGCAGCACGATCACCGTGGGGCGCAGCAGGTCGCCGATGTCGTTCATGATGCCGACGCGGCACTGGCGCACCGCGAACGGCTGGCCGGTCGACCAGCCTGCCTCGGCCGCCGCGGTGAGCAGCGCGGGCAGCAGCGTCGGGACCTGGGCGTCCACCGCCGCCGCGGACAGGCCGTCGCCGATCACGACCTGGAGATCCGCGCCGGGCGGACAGCGGGCGGCGACCTGCGCGCGCCCCTCGTCGGACAGCCGCCGGCCCAGGTCCGGCCGGCGCAGGTACTGGGCGCGGTCGGCGGCGGCCGATCCCACGGCGAACAGGCCGTACCGCTCGGTCGTCGTGGTCAGCGCGGGGCCGGTGAGGTCCAGTTCGGCGTCGACGGCGTCGCGGGCCGCGGCGTGATCGGCCCGCAGTGCCAGCAGGTTCGCCGTTCGGTAAGACGTACCGGTCCGGCCGACGAACACTCGCGCCGGCGTCACTGCCCGGACCCGCTCGGCCAGCGCCGCGAGATCCACCGGCACCACCGTCGACGCCTCGGGTTCCCGGCCCGGCCTGGTCCGGTCGGGGGATGCGGTGCCGGCAGGTGGGATGGCGTCGGCCGGCGTGACGGAGGCGGGGTCGGGGTCGGGGGCGTGGCCGGGGGTCATCGGGTCGGGCCCGAGGGGACGGCGGGTGGAGTGGGGAGGGTGGCGAGGGCGCCGTCGAGACCGGCGGTGAGCAGGGCGGCCACGGGGCCGGTGGGGTCGGCGAGGTGGCCGTCGACAAGCAGGCCGCGGTCGGTGAGCCAGGCGGTGAACTCCGGCGTCGCCTGCAGGTTGAACAGCTCCCGCATGCCGGCGGCGTCGTGGTAGCTCGTCGACTGGTAGCCGAGCATGACGTCGTCGGCGCTCGGGACGCCCATCACGAACGTGCAGCCGGCCGCGACGAGCAGGACGAGCAGGTCGTCGTTGGTGTTCTGGTCGGCGTCGACGTGGTTGGTGTAGCAGACGTCGCAGCCCATCGGCAGGCCCAGCAGCTTGCCGACGAAATGGTCCTCCAGGCCGGCGCGGGTGATCTGGCGGGCGTCGGCGAGGTACTCCGGGCCGATGAAACCGACCACCGAGTTGACGAGGAACGGGTCGAACGCCCGCGCCACCCCGTGCGCCCGTGCCTCGCAGGTGAGCTGGTCGACGCCGTGGTGGGCGTCGGCGGACAGCGCGCTGCCCTGCCCGGTCTCGAAGTACATGACCTGCTCGCCGACGAAGTCGCCCGGCCGGTCCTGGCGATGGTGCGCGAGCACGGTCTCGCGGCCCTCGGCGAGCAGGTCCAGGGTGATCCCGAAGCTCCTGTTCGCCGCCTCCGTGCCGGCGACCGACTGGAACAGCAGGTCGACGGGGGCCCCCGCGGCCAGCGCGGCTAGCTGGGTAGTGAGGTGCGCGAGCACGCACGTCTGCGTTGGCAGCGCCAACGCGTCGACCAGAGCGCCGAGGCCGCGCAGGATCGTCCCGACCTGCTCGACCGACTCGCGCGCCGGGTTCACGCCGAGCACGGCGTCGCCGCAGCCGTGTAGCAGGCCGTCGAGCACCGACAGCAGGATGCCCTCCAGGTCGTCGGCGGGATGGTTCGGCTGCACCCGCACGCCGAGGACGCCCGCCTCGCCGATCGTGTTGCGGCAGCGGGTGACCGTCCGCAGCGGCTTCGCCGCGCAGATCAGGTCCTTGTCGCTCATGATCTTCGCGGTAGCGGCGGCGATCTCGGGGGTGATCGCGCGGGCCAGGCCGTCATCGCGCCAGCGCGCCGGGAACGACGGCGACAGCACGAGCTCGCGGAACTCACCCACGGTGAGCGAGACCAGCGGGGCGAACAACGCGGGGTCGTGGCCGCGCAGGATCAGGTCGGTGACCGCGTCGTCGATCAGCGGCGCGGCGATGATCTCGCCGAGCGTGACGTCGGCGAGCGCGAGCTTCGCCGCGACCCGCTCGCGCGCCGACCCAGCGGCGATTCCGGCGAGCTCGTCGCCGGACTTCATCTCGTTCGCCTTCGCGAACAGGGTCGCCAGATCGGCGAACACATGCCGCTCGCCGCGCAACGTCGCCCGGTAGGCCAACGCGGCCACCTCCCGTCCCCGGCGCTGCCCGCTCGCCGACGCACTCCGCTCGCCGACGCACTCTGAGGCTCGCCGACGCATGTCGCTCGCCGGCACACTCGCTCGCGTAACGGTACGTATCTTTGCCCGGACGGACGATCGAGCCGTATTACGGTGCTCCCCGTGCCGGAGGACTGGAACAGGAACGCGGGCGCCGCTGCGCCCGGCGCGGCGGGGGCAGCGCAGGCGGGTCGGTGGGCGGTGCGATGAGCGCAACCTCGGTGGAGGGGCTCATCGGGCTGGACGAGACCGTCGACGAGGTGCTTGCCGCCTACGATCTTGGCCCGGCGCCGAAGGCCACCCTGCTACACATCTCGGAGAACATCACCTACCGGGTGGACGACTTCGCCGGCGGGCGTCGCTGGGCGCTGCGCCTGCACCGCCCCGGCTACCACAGCCTCGCCGAGATCCACGGCGAGCTCGCCTGGGTGAGCGCCCTGCGCGGCGACGGGGTCGTGCGGACCCCGCCCGTCGTCCCGACCCGCACCGGCGCCTCCGTGGCGACCGCGACCGCCCGACCACAGGGCACCCCGAGTGATGGCGCGGGCGGTGGCGCAGGTGGTGGTGCGGGTGGTGGAGGCGACGCAGACGGCGGCGCCGAGCGGCATGCCGTGCTGTTCGAATGGGTTGACGGCCGCTCGCCCGAGGCGCTGGAACCGGCCGCGCTGCGAGGGGCGTTCACCCAGCTCGGCGATATCACCGCGCGGCTGCATCGGCACGCCCGAAGCTGGGCCCGCCCACCGTCGTTCGCCCGCTTCGCCTGGACGTGGGAGAGCACCCTCGGCCCCGCCGCCCGGTGGGGGAGCTGGACGTCCGGCCTGCATACCGCGTTGGGCGAGGCCGTCGTCATCGGCGCGGATGCAGCAGCGGGCGTGGACGATCCGGGATCGCGGGGTGCCGCCGTGCTGGGATCGCGGGGTGCCGCCGCGCGCGAGGCGGTGGAACTGCTGGGCCGGGCCGCCACCGTCGCCGAGGGACGGCTGTCGGCCTTCGGCAGGGGGCCGGACCGGTTCGGGCTCATCCACGCGGACATGCGCATGGCGAACCTCCTCGTCCCCGACGGCGCCGGAACCATCGCCGCGGCGGGCGCGGCGAAGGCGGACGAAGTCTGCGTCATCGACTTCGACGACTGCGGCTTCGGGTGGTACCTGTGGGATCTCGCGGCGTCGCTGTCGTTCATCGAGCACCTCGACTCCGCTGGTGATCTCGTCGCCGCGTGGCTCGCCGCCTACCAGCGGCGGCTGCCGCTGACCGCCGCGGACGTCGCGATGATCCCGACCTTCGTGCTGCTGCGTCGGTTGCTGCTCGTCGCGTGGCTCGGCACCCACCCGCATTCCGACGCGGTGCCCAGCATCCCGGCGTACGCCCGCGAGAGCTGCGATCTCGCCGAGGCCTACCTGACCGGGCGCCTGCTCGCCGGCTGACTGCGGCCGGGCCTGATGGTGCGCTGGCGCCGACGGCGAGCCGGACCGGACGAGGAGTCGGGACGGAGGGTAAGTCGGGCCGCTTGAACGTCCCGCCCGCCGGGGACTATGCGGACATCACCCCGCATCGACGAAAGGACGTGCCACATGTTCACCTCGGTCGCGGGTCGGACCGTTGTGGTCACCGGCGGGAGCAAGGGGATCGGCAAGGGCATCGCCAGGGTTTTCGCGACGGCGGGGGCGAACGTCGTGCTCAGCGGCCGGGACGTCGTCGCCGCGGCCACCACGGCCCAGGAGCTCGACGAGCTCGGCGAGGGCACCGTCAGCTTCGTGCTCGCCGACGCGGCCAGCGCCGAGGACAACGCGCGGCTGGCCCGGACCGTCGCCGAGCGGCACGGCGGGGTGGACGTCGTCTGCGCCAACGCCGGGATCTTCCCGTCCGCGCCGCTGGCGACGATGACGGAGGCCGACATCGACGAGGTGCTGGGGACGAACGTCAAGGGCGCCATCCTCACCGTGCAGGCGTTCCTACCGGCGCTGGTCGCCTCCGGCCGCGGCCGGGTGATTCTCACCTCGTCGATCACCGGGCCGATCACCGGCTATCCCGGCTGGTCGCACTACGGGGCGTCCAAGGCGGCGATCCTCGGGTTCATGCGCACCGCCGCGGTGGAGCTCGCCCGGGATCGGGTCACCGTGAACGCGGTGCTCCCGGGCAACGTCCGCACCGAGGGGCTCGACGAGCTGGGCGCGGACTATCTGAACTCGATGGAGGCCGCGATCCCGATGCGCCGGCTCGGCGAGGTCGACGAGATCGGTCACGCGGCGCTGTTCCTCGCCTCGGACGAGGCCTCCTACATCACCGGGCAGGCGCTGGTGGTCGACGGCGGGCAGATCCTGCCCGAGTCGCCGGCCGCCCTGCAGATGTCGTGAACGCCGCCCGCGCCGCCGCCGGCGGCGGCTCTCAGGCCGTCACGGACAGCGGGGTGCCACCGGTGACCCGGACGAGCTCCTCGTAGGTCGTCGGGAAGACGGTGTGCGGGGTGCCCGCGGCGGCCCAGATCCGGGGATGGTCCGCGAGCGTCACGTCGACGACGGTGCGCAGCGGTGCCGGATGACCCAACGGGGGGGCCCCGCCGATGGCCTGTCCGGTCGCCTCCCGCACCTGGGCGGCGCTGGCCCGGGACAGGGCTGCCACCCCGAGCCGGGCGGCCAGCGCGCCGGTGTCGACGCGGTGGCCGCCGCTGGTCAGCACCAGCACCGGCCGCGCGGCCTCCGTGACGAACACCAGGCTGTTGGCGATCGCGCCCACCTCGCAGCCGACCGCCGCGGCCGCTTCCGCCGCCGTCCGCGCCGAGTCGGGCAGCTCGCGGATAGCCCGCGCGGACTGCTCCGCCCCGGCCGCGTGCAGCGCTTCGGCGACCAGACGGCTGCGCGGCGGCAGCCCGGCGAAATCGGGTCCGCCCTGGCTTGGGGCCATGCCGGCCGGACCGGTCTCGGTGCCGGCCCCGGTCTCGGTGCCGGCCCCGGGATCGGTGCTGGCCCCGGGATCGGTGCTGGCCGGGGTCTTGGTGCCGGTCTGAGCCTCGGTGCCGGTCTGGGTCACGGTGTGGTCTCCTGACGATCGTCGGCTTCGAGGTTCGGTGCCGTGTCGGAGTTCGGTGCCGTCCGCGGAGCCGGGTGCGAGTATCGCGCGAGCAGTTCGGTTGCGATGCGCCGTAGGTGCGCGGCGACGCCGTCGGGTTGGCCGGGCGGCTCGTCGACGATGACCCGCGCGCCGAACCCGGCGAGGTCGGCCGCGGCGACGGCCGCGCTCGGGAACGAGGCGCACAGCGCCGTCCAGCCGGCGGTGCCGCCCACGGCGCCAAGCGGGTCGGCCGAGTCGACCGGGTTGGCCGAGTCGACCGGGTTGGCCGAGTCGACCGGGTTGGCCGAGTCGACCGGGACAAGCTCGGTGCCGGCGGCGGTGCTCTCACCGGTGGGGGACGACCCGGCCGGCGGTTCGATGCGGCCGCGGGCGCTGAGCACGCCGAGCAGGATCGGGACGATCGCGGGGTCGGCGCGCAACCGGACCCGGTAGGCCCACATCCGTTCCTCGACCGCGCGGCGCGACTGTGCCCACAGGGCCGGCAGGTCGAGGTCGGCGGGCCGGTCCGCGGGCTCGTCGAGTTCGGCGACCGACTCGATGCGGGAGACCCGCAGGGTGCGCGGGCCGGCGTCCGTCCCGGCGACGAGGTACCAGACGTCGCCCTTCTGCACCAGGCCGTAGGGGTCGACGTCCCGGTCGCGGGCGGGCGTGCCGGCCGCGCGGTCGGACCGGCCGGCGTAGCGGACTCGGGCGCGGCGGCCCGCCCGCAGGATGCCGGCCAGCGTCGCGAGCTGGGCGGGCGGTGTCACTGCGGGGCCACCCCAGCGGCCCGGGTCGACGAGCAGGGTGGCGGTGACGGCCTCGGCGTCCGGGCGGGTCGCCGCCGGCAGGGCCGCCAGCAGCTTGCGCAGCGCCGAGTCCACCGCGGGCTCCAGCCCGAGCCCGGGACGCGCCGCCGGACCCGCGACCAGGAACAGTCCGTGCGCCTCGTCGGCGGTGAGCCCCGACAGGTCGCTGCGCCAGCCGTGGACCAGCCGCCACCCACCGCCGTGTCCCCGCTCGGAGTACAGCGGCACCCCGAGTTCGCCNAGGACGTCGAGGTCCCGGCGGACCGTCCGATCGCTGACGCCGAGCCGCCCGGCGATCTGCGCGGCGGTGAGCCGCTCGTGCGCCTGCAGCAGCATGATGATGGCGATCAGCCGACTCGCTCGCACCCGATCACCGTAGGCCGGCCGCGGTGCGCGGCATCGGGCCGGTGCCGGTGCCGGTGCCGGGCTGGTCTGGCGGGGTGGCCCGCGGCCGTGAACAGGACAGCGTGAACAGGACAGGAGGTGACCTGTTCGGTGGCTACCGTCGCCTTCGATCACGCCGCGACGACCGAAGGAGCACCCGCATGAACCCGCTGGATGACCCGCGCCCGCTGCTCGACCGCGCCCTCGACCAGGCGGGGCGGCTCGTCGCCGCCGTCGAGCCGGACCAGATCGCGCTACCGACCCCCTGTTCCGAGTTCGACGTCACCACCCTGGTCGGGCACCTGTTCACCGTGGTCGCGCGGATCGCGGTCGCGGGTCGGGGTGGCGACCCCCGGGAGCTGCCTCTGGTGACAACCGGGGTGCCGTTGGACGGCTGGGCGGAGCGCTACGCGAAGTCCGCCGCCGACCTGCGCGCGGTCTGGTCCGACGACACCCTGCTCGACCGGCCGCTGCAGTTGCCCTGGGCGGTGCTGCCCGGCCGGGTCGCCGCGGCGGCCTACACCCAGGAGCTGACGATGCACGCCTGGGATCTGGCGGTCGCGACGGGCCGCACCGGCGAGCTCGATCCCGAACTCGCCGTCATCTCGCTGGAGATCGCCCGGCGGGCCGTACCGATCGAGGGGCGCGAGGAGATGCCCTTCGGCCCGGTGGTCGAGGTGCCTGCCGACGCGGACGCCTACCGCCGGCTGGCCGGCCACCTCGGTCGTGCCGTGTCCTGACGTGCCGTGTCCTGACGAGCCGCCCCGCGCGGACGGGGCAACACAGGAAAAACCGCCCTTTCCCGATTTCGGATGTGCCGATCCAGGCGCAGGGCACAAGCAGGGTTTCAAACGCCGGACAACGCGGTTCACGTAGTGGCGACGACGTGGCGTACCGACGGTTGTGCGGAGCGTGGCGAGGGTATTCAGCAGGCGCGCCGGGGAGAGCTTCCCGACGGGAGATCCGAACGGTCGGGGTGTCGTGACGGCGCATCTGCCGAAGGGATGGCCATGAAAATCATCAAGCGTTGCAGATCTCTGGTCCTGGCTGTCGTCCTTGCCTTCGCCGCATTCCTGGTGGCCGCGCCCGCCGGCGCGGCCACGCCGTCACCGGCAGGCCCAAGTCCGGCCGCCACCACACCCGCGCCGCCGCCTCCGAAGGCGGTGGAAAAGCCGCACGAAGGCCCCAAGGAACACAAGGGGCAGCACCGTATCTTCCACCCCGGATACTGGGAACCCGGATACTGGATTCCCGGTTACTGGTGGCACCACCACTACTTCCCCAAGGTCTGGCATCCCAAGGAATGGCACCCCGGCTTCTACTACTGGGGTACGTGGCCGACCGCATGACCGGTGGCTGCCCGACCTGCTGACCGCGGGGTGATGCCGCGGCGCGCCGGGTTCCCGCCGTCGGCCTGACCTGAGGGCGGCGGCGGGAACCCGGCCGTTCGCGCGGGCGTGGTCACCCGGCCCGCGGGGTCATCGGGCTCGTGCGGTCATCGGGATCGCAGGGTCATCGGGCTCGCGGGGTCACCCGGCCCGCAGGATCCGCCCGCAGCGCGGCTTGCCGGGCACCGGGACGAACTTCTTACCGTCCTGGGTGACCTGGACGTAGTCGTAGCAGGGCGCGATGTTGGCCACGCCCTTGCTCAGGTTGATCGGCGCCGGCAGCAGCCCGTCGGCGTCGAAGCGGGTCTGGCTGCGCAGGCCGGCGAGCACGCCCGCGCGGGTCGGGCAGGCGCCGGCGGCGGTGATCCCGCGCAGCAGCAGGTCGGCGCTGATCCAGCCGATCAGCGCCGTGCCGTCCGGCAGCGCGGCGGCCTGCGGGGCGTAGGCGGCCATCGCGGCGAGGAACCGCCGGTGCGCCGGGGTGCTGACCTCGAACGGCGTGTAGTCGAGGAACGCGTACGCCCCCGCTGCGGAGTCCCCGAACCGGGCGAGCTGGCTGCGGTCGTAGCTGGTCGGGTTGCCGAGGATCGCCTTGAGGTCGACGCCGGCGTCCTGCACCGCGGCGACGATCTGGTAGAAGTTCGGCGCCGGGACGAAGGCGATGAGACTGTCGGCGCCGGAGTCCCGGACCTCGTCGGCGAACCGGTCGGCGTCGAAGGGCCCGCTGGGCACCTGCAGGTTGTCCGCGACCTTCAGGCCGGCGGCGAGCACGCTCCTGCGGGCGGCGTCGGCCATCGACCGGGTGGCCGAGGACAGCTCGAGGGAGACCGTGACCGCGCGGTGCGCGCCTCGGTTGGCGAGGAACTCGCCCCAGCCGCTGGAGGTGGGTTCCTCCACCGTCGGCCGGGAGTAGCTGAACACGTTCGAGCGGAGCACCAGTGACGGATCGGTGATCTGCCCGTCGACGACGGGCACCCCGGCGGACTCCAGCAGGTGCGCCGATCCGGAGGCCGCCACGCTGAACTGGAGGAGGCCGAGCGCCTTGTCGCGCTGCGCCAGGGCGCGTCCACCGACGGCGTTCAGTTCGGGGGCCGCCTCGTCGTCCTCGATGCTGTAGGAGAGCCGGCGGCCGTAGATCCCGCCCTTCGCGTTCTGCTCGCCGAGGCGGGCGTCCACGCCCGCCCGGAACAGCGCGCTGGGGTCGCCGTCGTACGGCGAGCCGGAGTACAGTAGGCCGAGGCTGATCTTGCCACGGTCGACGCCCGCCGTCGGCGCGCACGGGTCCGCCCCACCGTGTCGGGCCTGGCTCAGGATGTCCCCGCCGTTCCCACCGCCCCCGCCACACGCGGTCACGCCGACGACGATGCTGGCGACCGCGGCACCCGCCGCGACGAATGAACGCAGGCTTCTTCTCATTCCCTACCATCTCTGTGCCTTTGTGCGGCGGACCGACCCTTTCGGGCCCCAGTGCCGGCCCATGGGTGGCGGTCGGACCGGTTCCCGGTCAATGCCGGCGGCCGGGCCAGGAGCAGCACAAGGTATAGGGCAGCACAAAGACGGATTCGTCGTGTTCTGATTCCGGTCGCCGGTGCTACGCCTTTCGGGGTGTAGCTCGCGGCGCGGTGCGGCGTCGGGATGGTCCGGCCCGCGGGCGGTGGGCGCCTCGGCCGGGTGAATGCGTGATGCGTCTCATCAATCGGTGATGGCCGCCGCCCCGGTCGGTGCCATCGGCCCGGCCGAAATACCGGTGTGGGGGCGCGGTGATGCCGATCCGTCCTGCGGACACATGCTGTGTCCCGGGCCCCGGAGATGCGCGGATGCGCGCGGAGGCCGCTGTGACGGCCGCATTCCGGGTTCCGCGTCGGCCTGATTGGCCGCGGGTAAACATTCCTGCATATCGGCTGGCGGCTCGGGCGGCAAATACGCCCCCACCCTCGGTGGGCACCGCGGACCGGGCGGCGCCCACCGGCTGTTCGGCGGGCGCGCCGCGGCGGCCTGGCGCGCCGCCCTCGGTCCTGTTCCGCGCCGAAGCAGGTGACCCGGGTCATGCCCGCGGGGAGCCCCGTCGATCATGCCCGGCGGGGAACTCCGTCGGGCTGGTGCGGGCGTAGAGGAGCCCGGCGGCCGAGGACGACCGAGGCGATGACGATCACCGCCGTCCCGACGCCGAGCGGTGTCAGCGGTTCACCGAGCAGCAGCGCCGCCCAGATCAGCGTCAGCACCGGTTGGGCGAGCTGGAGCCGCCCGACCCGCGCCACCCCGCCGAGGGCGAGCCCCCGGTACCAGACGACGAAGCCGAGGAACATGCTCACCACGCTGACGTAACCCAGACCAGCCGCAGCGCCGGCTGTCACCTGGCGCGGCGGATGCACGGTGAGGCCGATCGCGGTCAGCGGCACCGTGACCGGCAGCGCCGCCAGCAGCGCCCAGCAGATCACCGCCGCGCCGTCGAAGCGCCGCGAGAGCACCCCGCCCGCGGCATAACCGAGGCCGACGAGCGCCACCGCGGCGAGCACCAGCAGGTCGGCCAGCCGCGGCCGGCCCGCACCCTGGACCGCCGCGAAGGCCAGCACCGCGGCGAGCCCGACGCCCAGGGCCGCCCAGTAGGGCGGGGTCGGCCGCTCCCCGGCCAGCACCACCGCGAAGCCGGCCGTCGCCGCCGGCGCCAGGCCCACCACGACGGCGGCGTGCGCGACCGGGACGTCCGCGAGCGCCCACGAGGTCAGCAGTGGGAACCCGACGACCACGGTCGCTGCGATGACGATCGTCGCGACCCGCCCGTCCGGGGGGCGCAGGGGCAGGCCACGGCGGCGCAGCAGGGCCGCCGCGAGGCCGGCGGCCAGCACGGCGCGCCCGGCGCCGACGGTGAGCGCCCCGAAGGCGGGCTCCGCGGCCCGGGTCGCGACCAGCGTGAGGCTGAACGCCACCACCCCCGCGGCGCCCGACACCAGCCCCCGCGCTTCCCCGCTCCCGACGAATGCGCTTTCCTTGGCTTTCATGTACGAGGATATCGGCGGAAGCGCTGACGGGTCAGCGGCCGGGCCGGGCAGCCGTGTGGGAGAGCCGGGCCGCGGGGGAGGGCAGGCGGGGATCGTCGACGAGCTGACCGCGCTGTGTGCCCGCCTGCCCGCGGGCTCGGCGTTGCCGAGCACCCGGGAGCTCCAGCGCCGGCACCGGGCGAGCGCGCTGACCGTGCAGCGGGCCCTCGCGGCGGTCGCCGCCCGCGGGCTGCTCGTCACCACGCCCGGTCGCGGCAGCGTCGTCGCCGAGCCGCCGGCGTCGCGGTCGACCGACCTGAGCTGGCAGACCGCCGTGCTCGGAGCCCGCGACGACCTGCCGCACGACATGACAGACCTCTACTCGCCCGTCCCCGACGGCGTGCTCGACCTCGCCTCGGCCTACCTGGATCCGGCGGCCCAGCCGGTGGGCCTGCTCGCGGCGGNGGCCGCCCGCGCCGCGCGCCGGCCCGGCGCCTGGGATCGCACCCCGGTCGCCGGCCTGCCCGACCTGCGCGGGCTGATCGCCGGCCTGGTCAGTCCCTCCCACACCGCATCCGACGTGCTCGTCACCAGCGGCGGGCAGGCGGCGCTCGCGCTGGTCTTCCGTGCTCTCGGCCGGCCCGGCGAGGCCCTCGCGGTCGAGCACACCACCTACCCGGGGGCGCTGGCCGCCGCGCGGGCCGCCGGGCTCGTCCCGGTCCCGGTGCCGGCGGACGCCGCCGGGGTGCGCCCGGACGATCTTGCCGACGTTCTCGGCCGCAGCGGGGCCCGCCTGGTCTACCTCCAACCACGGCACGCCAACCCCACCGGGGCGGTGCTCGCCCCGGACCGCCGGCCGGCGGTGCTCGCCGCCCTGCGGGACCACCGGGCGTTCTGCGTCGAGGACGACTGGGTGGCGCCGCTGGATCTCACCGCGGTCAGCCCGCCCCCGCTGGCCGCCGCCGACCCGGACGGCCACGTCGTGCACGTGCTGTCGCTGTCGAAGAGCGTGTCGCCGGGCCTGCGGATCGCGGCGGTCACCGCCCGCGGCCCGGTCGCGGCCCGGCTGGCCCGGGTGCGGATCACCGACGACCTGTTCGTCGCCCCGGTGCTCCAGCAGACCGCGGTGGAGCTGCTCAGCACCCCGGGCTGGCGCCGGCACCTGGCGTCGCTGCGCCGGGTGCTGCTGGCCCGCCGGGCGGCGTTGCTCGCCGCGATCGCGCGGGCCCTGCCCGCCTGCGACCCGCCGCAGCCGCCCAGCGGAGGTGTGCACGTCTGGCTGCCGCTGCCGCCCGGCGCCGACGATCGGCTCGTCACCGCGGCCGCCCGGCGGGCGGGCGTCGCCGTCGGCCCCGGCAGCGCCTACACCGTGGGCGAAGCCGTCGCCCCGCACCTGCGCCTGACCTACAGCCGCACCCCGGGCGAGGGTCTCGTCGCCGCGGTCGACCGGCTCGCCGCGGTGCTGCGCGACGGGTGAGGTCCGGGCCCCGGGAACGCCGTGGTCCCGCCTGGTTGTCCAGGCCGGACCCCGGACCGGGGGTCACGCTCAGCAGCGGTCGGGGTGGTTCGGTCGGATCTGGGCCGCCGGACGGGCATAGGTATCGGGGGGCCGAGGGGCGGACCGCCGCGGTGACGCCGCGCTCGGCCGGGTTGGACGGTGACGTTCAGATGGGGGATGAAGCGCGCGCGCCCGCGCGGGCCCGCCCGCCCGGATTCGGGGGGCCACCCGTCGCCCGGTGGTGGCGGCGGACGGCGCTGGGTGTCGCCGTGGTCGCCGTCGCGGTGGCGCTGGCCACGCTGACGCTGCCCGCCCGGGCAGCGTTGATCATGGTGCGGGCCGCCGCGCTGGCATCGACGACGTCCGGCACGTTGGCCTGCTTCGTGACCGCAGCCCGGAGCGAGGGCGCGGAACGCACCTGGCGCGTGCTCGTCGGCGTGATGGTGCTGGCGCTGTCGGGCACGGCGCTCGCCTCGCTGCACGACGTCGTCCATGGCGGACAACCCGTGCCGCACATCACCCTGCCCATGCTGGCGCTGCTGGTGCCGTGGCTGTGCGGCCTGGCCGGAGTGCTGCGCTACCCGACCGATCCGTTCGACTCGCTCGCGCGCGGGACCGCTCGGCAGCGGCGCTGGTACCTGATCACGGTGCTCGACAGCGTCATCGTGACCGGTGCCGTCGCGTTGCTCGCCTGGGTGACGGTGCTGGAGAACGGCATCAAGGAGGGCGATCATCCCGTCTACGACATCCTGCCCGCCCTCGTCGTGACCGCCGCCGCGCTTGTCACCGCCGTGACGATCATCCTGATCGCCACGTTCCGCCGGCCGCGGTCCCTGCTCGGCCTCAGCCTGCTGGGCTCGGGGCTGATGGTCTTCGCACTGGCCATCATGATCTACCTGTACGCAACGACCCGGGACCTCGCCGACCTTCCGCGCATCCTGGACCTGGGCTTCGTGACCGGCCCGCTGCTGGTGGGCCTCGCCGCGCTGTTGCCGCCGGGGCAGCCGCCCCTCGCCGTCGTCCCGGCGGCGCAGTGGACCGCCACGCAGTACCGGCGGCGCTGGTGGCACGTCATGCTGCCCTACCTGCCGCTGCTCGTCGCGGGCGCCGTCGCGGTCGTGCGGGTGGTGGGGACCGATCTGGCCGGGCAGGAGGAGATCTGGGCGTTGCTGTGCCTGCTCGTGCTGGCCCTCCTCCGGCAGATGACGACGATGGCCGACAACGTGCGGCTGCTGGAGCGGTTGGAGGACAACCAGGGGGAGCTGCGCCGGCTGGCCTTCCACGATCCGCTGACGGGCCTGGCCAACCGGGCGCTGTTCGCCGACCGGCTCGACCAGACCCTGGCCCGCTATGCCCGGGTGCCGCACCCGGTCGCCGTGGTCTTCTGCGATCTCGACGACTTCAAGCAGGTCAACGACGCGCTCGGGCACGCGGCCGGCGACGAGCTGCTGCGCGTCACCGCCCGCCGGCTCACCGCGACCGTTCGGGCCACCGACACCGTGGCCCGCTTCGGCGGGGACGAGTTCGCCATCCTGCTCGAATCCGCCCCGGCGGGCGACGCCGAGGACCCGGTGGTGATCGGGCACCGGCTCGCGGAGGCGGTCCGCCTTCCGGTCCGGCTCGCCGACACCACCTACGCCGTCGCAGCCAGTTTCGGGCTCGTCGTCGTCGGCCCCGCCGACACCGCGATCACCGCCGAGACCCTGCTGCATCGCGCGGACCTGGCGATGTACTCGGCCAAGTCCGGCAAGAGCGGACTTCTCACGGTGTACGACGCCGACCTCGGCGCGCCGGACACGATCCCCGCCCTGCAGGCCGCCCTCGCCGCGGCCGCCCGCGACGACCCGAGCGGCGGCCGGCTCGGCGTCTGCCTGCGGCCCGTCGTGGACCTGGCGACCGACGAGGTGCCCGCCTACCAGGCCCGGTTGGAATGGCACCACCCCCGGCTGGGCGTGTTCCGTCCGCAGCGGCTGGCCGTCCTGGGCGACACGGCCGGTGTCGGGCCGGCCCTCGACCGGTTCCTGCTGCGCCACGCCCTGGCGTGGGTCGCCCGCCGGACGCCGTCCGGTGCGCGACCGGCAGCGGTGCACGTGCCGCTGCTCGCCGAGCGGGCCAGCCACGAGGGTCTGCCGGCGGAGATCTCCTCGGCGTTGGCCGACGCGGGGCTGCCGGCCGGTGCGCTCGTCCTCGACATCCGCGGAACGAGCCGGGACCGCGACCCCGACACCACCGCTGAGGTCCTCACCCGGCTGCACCGCGCGGGCGTGCGGATCTCCCTGGCCGAGGTCGGCTCGGCGGACACCACCGTGGACAGCCTGCGGCTGCTGCCCGTCGACATGATCACCCTGCACCCCGCCTACACGGCGCTGTGGGTCGACCGGTCGACCCCGGACCGGCTGCGCATCCTCACCGACGCCTTCCTCGCCACCGTGATCGACCTGGGGATCGAGGTGATCGCCGACGGTGTCGACACCAGGTCGACGGCACGCCGCCTGCTCGAACGCGGCTGCCACCTCGCCACCGGCGACATCGTCGACAACCGTTCCCCGCCACCCGCGACCGCCGCCCGTGTGTGAACCGGACCGCCCGGCGCAGGTCGGGTCGGTCCGGGTCGGTCCGGGTCGGTCCGGGTCGGTCCGGGTCGGGCCGGGTCGGGCCGGGTCACTGCGGCATCCGGCGCGCGATCGATGCCGGTTCCCGGCCGGCGAGTAGCCAGCCGGCGGCCGTGGCCGCCGACGGGACTCCGACGAGGAAGATCAGCGGGTAGATCGCCGGCACGTGGCCGAAGGCCGCCAGATCGCTCCGATACACCGCGACCAGGCCAAGACCGGCGCCGAAGGTGCCAAGCAGCACGCCGAGCAGGGCGAGCCCGCCCGCCGTGGCCGCGGTCAGGGTCCGCCTGATCCCGGCGTCCGCCCCGGTGGCCGTCAGGGTGCGCAGATCGGCGGCGCCTTCGCTGCGGATCAGGCCGACGGTCATGGCCAGGACCGCGAGCGCGAGGACCAACCCGCCCGCCGTGGCGCTCGCCCGGACCGTCTGCACGGCGGCCTGGCCGTCCCGGGATTCGATGGTCAGGCCGGCCCGGGCGGCGATGCGGCGGGCCGCGGCCACCTGCGGGCCGGTGAGGTGCTGCCCGGACTCGATGAGCCAGCCGGCCCGGACCGGCACCAGCTGGCGGCGGGCCAGTCCGCCGACGGTCAGCAGCGTGTCCGGGAGCGAGGTGTACCGGGGTCCGGGAACCCGGATGGTGGGGGGATGCTCCAGGTCGCGGGTCCTGGTCGGCGCGAACATGACCAGACTCCGCGCTTGGCCGGTGACCACGTCGACCGACCTGGGGATCGCGGCCGGATCGGCGCCGGCGAGCCGCAGGAGTGCCGGACTGGCGACGTAGGCCGGGGCCATCGCGAACTCGCTGTCGCCCCTGGCGCTGCCGAGTTCCTGGGCGTGCCGGACGGGTTGACCGGTCGTGGGGCTGAGCTCCGGTGGCGCCGCCGGGTCGTAGGCCAGGTCCAGCGGGAGCACCGTCGAGGCCGGGAGGGCGGCCGCCATCTCGCCGACCCGGTCGGCCAGTTCCCGCAGCCGGCTCGCGGAGCTGATCGGAACGAGCGCCGGCGGGTCGCCGGGCTGCGGGATGCGGACCAGCACCTGGCGATCGCTCAGGTTCCCGGTCGCCGGGGTCGCCTGGGCGGCTGTCGCGACGACGACGGCGGCGACCGGGATGGCCAGCGCCAGGCTGATCGCGGCCACCGCCGCGCCGGATCTCGCCGGGTGTCGGGCCAGGTCGCGCAGGGCCAGCCGGGCGGCGACGGGGGTCCGTGCGCCGGCTGCCGCGAGCAGCCTGATCGCGGGCGGGCCCGCGAACAGGATCGCCAGCGCCGTGGCCACCGTGCCCACGACGATCAGGATCGGGTTCCGCCGGTCGCTCGTCGCCAGGCAGCCCAACCCCACGGCCAGACCGACCGCGGCGAGCGCCGCCGGTCGGTGCGTGGATCTGGGCGCCGGCGGCCGGCCGGAGAGCGCGAGCGTGACCGGGAGGCGGGAGACGGCCCAGGCCGGCCACCAGGCCGCGGCGGCCGACATCGCCATCGCCAGCACCACGATCGCGGCGATCAGCGGCCAGGGAAGGTCGAACCGGTCGATCCGGTGCCCGATCGTGGGCTCCAGCCGGCCGGCGGCCAGGGGCCAGAACAGCAGCCCGACCGTGGCCCCGACCCCGGCCGCGACCGTGCCCACGAGCAGACCGGTGGCGGTGACCACGAGCCGTACCTGCCGGGCGGTGGCACCGATCGCGGCAAGCATGCCGAGCTGGCGGAGTCTGCGCCGGGCGAGGACGGCGAAGCCCGCGGCGGCGACGAACGCGACCAGCAGGAGCAGGACGGTGGTGGCGGCCAGGACCAGGGCGGTGATGACGACCTGGTCGGTGTTGCCCCCCTGCCCCAGCCGCTGGCTCACGGTGGTCAGCCGTGGGCCCTCGCGGCCGTGCCGGTCCCCGAACACCGACACCGACCGCGGCGGCGGCCCCCCGGCGGGCGCCACGAGGACGAAGTCGTCCGTCAGGTCGCTGGGGTTCTCGGCGATGCCGACGATCGTCCGGGGGTGGCCGTCGAGGGCGATCGAACCGCCGAGCCGCAGGCCGAGGAGCTTGGCGGTGCCGGTGGTGACCGCGGCCTCGGTCGCCCCGGACGGATACCGACCGCGATGGATGGCGAGCAGGTGCCCGGTGTGGGTTCCGCCGAGCGGCTGCGCCCGGTAGTCGACCGGCCGGGCGAGCCCCGGGGCCCGTTCCGGGGTGTGGCCGACCATGTCGACGGTCCCGTAGGCCCTGCGCAGCGCGGCGATGTCGGCGGTCATCGCCGGTGGGTCCTGCCCGTTGAGCACCCAGACGTCGCGGGCCGTGCCGAGGGTGGGATCGGCGGGCGGGGGTGCGTGGTAGAGGGCGGTGCCGCCGCAGACGGCCACGGCCACCGCCACGAGGAGCAGGAGGGTCACCAGTATCTGCGACCGCCACTCTCGGCGTAGCATCCGCCAGGCCCACCGCACCATCGCCCGGCGGGCGGGCAGCCCGCCCTCGGCGCGGGCCACCGGCCGTAGGGGTGCCGCGACCGTCATCGCGATGGCTCCGTGCCGGCGGCCAGGAGCGACTCCGGGCCGGCCGGCGGGCGGGACTGGTCCACCGCCACTCCGTCCCGGACGAACACCACGCGGTCCGCCCACGCGGCGAGCTGGGCGTCGTGGGTGGCCAGCACGGCGGCCGCCCCGCGCTTGCAGGCGTCGCGCAGCAGCCGCATGACGCTCTCGCCGGCCTGGGTGTCCAGCGCCCCGCTCGGCTCGTCGGCCAGTAGCAGCCGGCGTTCACCGACCAGGGCGCGGCCGATGGCGATCCGCTGGCGCTGCCCGCCCGAGAGCTCGTCCGGGTAGGCGCCAGCGCGATCCGCCAGTCCCAGTTCGTCCAGGGCCCGCCGCGCCGCCGCGGTCGCTGCCCTCGCCCTGACGCCGTCCAGCTCGAGCGGCAGCGAGATGTTCTCGGTGGCGGTGAGCCCGGGCAGCAGGTTGAAGTCCTGGAAGACGAAGCCGACGTGCCGGCGCCGCAGCCGGGCCCGGTCGGCCGCTGACATGCCCGCCAGGGGGGTGCCCTCGACCAGGACGTCGCCCGTCGTCGGCTGCTCCAGGCTGCCCGCGATGGTCAGCAGGGTGGATTTGCCCGATCCGCTGGGGCCCATGACCGCGACCATCTCCCCGGCGTTCACCGACAGATCGACGCCGGTCAGCGCGTGCACCGCGACCGCTCCCGAGCCGTACACCTTCGTCACGGCGCGCAGTTCGAGTACGGGTGTCATCGGCCGGCCCTCGCGCCCCGCCGCGTCCGGGTGGATGCCGGGGTGGGCGCCAGGGTGGATGCCGGGGTGGGCGCCGGGTCGGCGGCCGGCGGCGGTCGGTGACGCAGGCGGGCCTGTGCGGTGTCCAACCAGCGGACGAACGCCTCCAGCCGGAAGATCTCGGCGTCGGTGACCAGGAGCAGCCCCAGGTCGTCCTCGGCTGCGTCCTCCTTCAGGCGGGTGTAGCGGCTCATCGTCTCGATCAGGTGCCGCCGGTGCGTCTGGAGGAGCTGGATGACATCCACGCCGGGCAACCGCGTCGCCACCAGCACCTTGATGACCAGCTCGTCGCGGGGTGGCACGTCGGCGGCGGGCGGCGTGGCGAGCCAGGCCGCGAGCTCCGCGCCGCCCTCGGGAGTGATCCGGAAGCTCTTCTGCGGGCCAGGTTCCTCACCGTCGTCGGAGGCGACCAGGCCGTCGCGCTCCAGCCGCTGCATGGTCGTGTAGACCTGGCCGACATTGAGCGGCCAGACCTCGCCGGTGCGTGCCTCGAACTCCTNACGCAGTTGCAGTCCGTACTTCGGGCCCTCGCTCAGCAGGGCCAGCAGGGCATGTCGCACGCTCATGAGCACCCGTCCCGTCGGAGAATACCCAGTATCATACTCGGTATAAATCCGCGCCTGGCAAGCCCGTCAACCGCGATGGCACCGCGGGTTCCGTCGGGCCCGGCACCCACTACCTCCGCCGGCCACGTCAGCCGGAGGACCTGTCGTGGAGACCGTGTTCGCCTGGCCCGGGCCGGGAGAATCCGCTGACTCTCCCGGCCCGGGGCGCGGGCTCAGCGGCCGGTGAAGCGGGGGTCGCGGCGCTCGGTGGTGGCCCGCACGCCCTCGGCGAAGTCGGTGGTGGCCCGCAGGATGGCCTGCTCGGACGCCTCGCGCGCGGTGGCGGCCTGGATCGCGGGCACGAGGTCCGCCCACATCGTCTGCCGGATGCTGCGCACCGCCAGGGGCGCGGCCGCGGCGATCTCGGCGGCGAACGCGATCGCCGCGTCGCGCAGCCCCTCCGCCGGAGCGAGGCGGTCGGCCAGGCCGATCTCGAACGCCTCCTGCCCGCCGACCCGGCGGCCGGTGTAGAGCAGGTCCAGCGCCTTCTGCCGGCCGACGACCGCCGGCAGCGTCACCGACAGGCCGAAGCCCTGGTGCAGGCCGAGCCGGGAGAAGTTCGCCACGAACCGGGTCTCGGGGCTCGCCACCCGGAAGTCCGCGGACACCGCGAGCCCCACCCCGCCGCCGATCGCGCTGCCCTGCACCGCCGCCACCACCGGGATCGGGGCGGTGAACAGGCGCAGCGCCGCCCGGTAGAGAGCCGGCGCCCCCTCCTCGGCCGAGACCGCCGCCGCCGTGCTGGTGCCGGCGAAGTCGGCGCCCGCGCAGAAGTGCTTGCCCTGCGCCGCGAGGACGATCGCGCGGACCTCGGACCCGGCCGCGAGCTTGTCGTAGGTGTCGGCGAGCTCCTCGATGAGGTGCACGTCGAAGTAGTTGTGCGGCGGCCGGCGGATCTCGACGACCGCGACGTGGTCGGGCCGGGTCTGGACGGCGACGTCGCCGGACTCGCTCATGCTGATCCTCCGTTGTGCTGGTCGGTGCCGGCGGTTGCCGGGGGCCAGACGCCCCGTCCGACATCCTGGCTGATCCGCCGGCCTGGGGCGCGCCGTACCGGCGGCGTCGAAACCGGGTGACCGTCGCCCCCGCCCGTCCGGCCGGGCTTATACCGCATCCGCCGCATTGCCGGGCGGTGACCGCTTCAATTCCGCCGGTTATGCGTATCGCTGGCGTGTCACCGGCCGATCACCAAGAATAGTTCCCGTCGGCTTCCGAGGATATTCAGTGGCCTCGGAGCCGAGTGCGGTGTGCCCTTCCTGGGCGCTCCGTGCTGTTTATCGGCGATCCACCTGGGGTTTCTTTCGTGGTGGGGTGGATCGGCCCGGTGGAATCCGTGAACCCGTGCCGGGGAAAGGAAGATCATGACTGTTGACGATCTCGACTCGCACACGCTGGTCGGGCGGCCGGCAAGCGCCGCGAACGCTGCGGCGCAGGCACCGGGCCAGCCCGCCCCGGACGGCCGAACCTGGGCCCGTGGGGACTACTCGGTGATCGCCCGCCTGCTCGTCGGTCTCGGCGGCGACCTGGTCCGGGCCGCGGGGGTCGCCCCCGTCAACCGGGTGCTCGACGTCGCCGCCGGCAGTGGCAACGCGGCCATCGCGGCCGCGGAGCTGGGCGCGGACGTGACCGCCTCCGACCTCACTCCCACGCTGATCGAGCGGGGCCGGCAGGCGGCGGCCGAGCGCGGCATCAGCCTGGAATGGCTGGAGGCGGACGCGGAGCTGCTGCCCTTCGCCGACGACGACTTCGACGTGGTGCTGTCCTGCATCGGCGCCATGTTCGCGCCCGACCAGGCGGCGACGGCGCGGGAGCTGGTGCGGGTGTGCCGCCCGGGCGGCACGGTGGCGTTGGCGAACTGGACCGCTGGCGGGGCGATGGGACGGCTGTTCGCGTTGCTGGAGCGGCACGCCCCCACCCGTGCGCAGGGTGCGCCGGCGCCGACCGACTGGGGCGATCCGGACCACGTGCGCGCCCTGTTCGGTGATCGGGTCACCCGACTGGAAACGCACCGCCGCACCGCCCGCCTGGACTTCGCCGGCTCGCCGGCGGAATGGTGCGCGCTCTACCGGGCATGTTTCGCCCCGGTGGTCGAGACCTACGAACGTCTCGGCACGGATCCGAAACTCCTCGCCGCGCTCGACGACGACCTGCTGCGATTCGCCGCCGGCGAGTATCTCGGCCCGCTCGGCGGTCCGGGGCGTTACGAGTTTGAATATCTCCTGGTGTTGGCCGAACCGGCTGCCTGACGGCGCTTTCCAGGTCTCCTCGGCCGGCTCCCCGGCTCCCCGGCTGACTCTTTGACCCGGTGTGGGTTCAGCGGCCGGGGGCGGGCCAGAACACCGCCTGCGGGACCGGAGAGCTCGCCGAGCGGGACGAGCCGACGATGATCCCGGTGGGGGTGACGGCCCACGCGTTGCCGTAGGAGCCGCCGAGGGTGGCGAGCTGGGTGAGCCGGCCGGCCTGCCAGCGGAACGCGCGCGTGGTGCCGTCGGCGGACGCCGTCACCGTGCCGCAGGCGACCCCCCGGTCGTTCAGGTCGACCGGTTCGACGGCGCCGCCGGCCACCCGCAGCGGGGTGCGGCGCCCGGCCTGCCAGAGGAAGGCGCCGTTCGTCGTCCCGTACGAGCTGACGAGCACCTGCCCGGCGTTGTTGATCGCCACTGCACTGGAGGTGGTGTCGCCGGGCAGGGTGCCGAGGTCGATCGCGCGGCCCCGGTCCCACAGCGCGGCGCGGCGGTGGCCATCCGCGGTCTCGCTGTGGCCGACGATCTGCCCGCGCTCGTTGACGGCGACGGCGGTGCTCGACGAGCCGCCAAGGGTGCCGAGGTCGTGGATGGCCCCCCCGAACCAGACGACGGCGTGCGACTGTCCGGCGGCGGTCGCGCTGGAGCCGACGATGTGGCCCGCGGCGTTCACGTCGACGGCTTCGCTCGACGGGCCGCCGAGGGTGCCGAGGTCCTGCGGCCGGGGGTCCCACCACAGGGCGGCGTGCTGCGCGCCGCTGTCGGTGCTGCTGTAACCGACGACGGCCCCGCTGCGGTTGACGGCGTTCGCGCTGCTGCGATAACCGCCGATGGTGTTGGTGCCGCCGAGGAACCCCAGACGCTGGTAGTTCCCGTTGAACCAACGGAACGCCTGGCGGTCGTAGTGGCTCACCACGTCGCCGACGACGACGCCGGCCTCGTTCACGGCCGCCGGATCGTTGCTGCCGTCGAGGAAATGCACGGTCCCGTCGCGCCAGATGCCGCCGATGGCGCTGTACGGGGAGTCGTCCCAGCTACCGGCGAGCAGCCCGGCGGCGTTCCCGGCCCTGAGCCGGCCCGCGCTGTAGGAATTGGGGCCGGGGACGAGCACCGGCGGCCGCCCGAGCGGGGAACGGGGTAGCGGCACCGCGGCCGGCGCGTTCCCGGTCGCGGCGTCGCCCGTTGCTGCCGCGACGGGCGTGACCGCGCCGAGTGCGAGTGGAGCGGTGGCGCCGGCCAGCGCGGCCAGGCGGATGAATGTCCTGCGGTCGTTCGGCATGCGGCCCGCCTTCTCAGTCCGCCCGACGGAGGACCTGGCGTTCTCCACCGCGCAACTACCCTGTGGAGTTGGATGGTGGCGCTAGGTTGTGATGTCGTCAATGAGCGACACGCCCCGTCGGCCGGCGGGACGGGCGGGACGGGGCGGGGCCGGCGGGACGGGCGGTGGTCAGCCGGGCGGGGGTCAGCCGGGACGGGCGGCGGTCAGCCGTGGAAGCAGGGCTCCGACCGCGAAGCAGGCGGCGGCCGAGATGATGGTCAGCGAGACGTCGACGGCGGTGGTGGGCGACAGCAGGCGGGTCGCGGAGAGGGCGAAGACGCCGAACAACCCGACCGCGCAGCCGGCGGGCAGGAACCGCAGCCCCCGCTGCCACCAGGTGGCCGGCGCGGCGTGCCGGCCGAGCGGGAGCAGCGCGACCGCCCACAGCAGCCCCATCAGGACCAGCAGGCCGAGTCCGAACAGTCCGTAGATGGACAGCAGCGAGCCGTGCACGCTCGCGGTTCCGGTCGCCTTCGCGACGGTGTGCAGATCGGTGTCCCGCAGCGCCACCTCGACTGGCATCAGCCCGGTGGCCCGCCCGTCCAGGTCCCGGATGTCGAGATCGACCGTCCAGTTCGCCGAGCCGCGGGCCGGCACCGTCGTGCGGACGCGGGTGTCGTAGTCGAAGAAGGTCAGGCCCAGCACGGCGCCGCTCAGCCGCACCGAGTCGACGTCCACGTCCGACCGGCTCAGGTTCTGCACGCCGACCACCACTCGGGCTACCGCGCCGGCGTCGAGGACGAGATCGCCCCGACCGAGCGGCTGGCCGTCGACGGTCACGGCCAGCTCCACGCCACCCCCCGGCGCCGCACGGGCAGCGGGTGCCGAGGACAACATGAGCCAACCGAGGCACGCCGCCAGGCAAACAGTGCTAAGAATTCTTTCCCGAACCGACCGCCCGGCCGGCATTGCGATTGTCACTACTTCCCCCCGCGACCGGGATGCGCGGCCGGTCGGCTGTTATTCTAACGATCGTCGTATGGTGGGACTTCCGCCAAACGTGCATCACGTGTTTTCGCGGGTCGTGGGGACGGGCCGGCCTCAACGTGTTGCCGGTCGCACCCGGGGGGGCGCACTGGTGTCTGGCCATCGATCGGCTGACCGGCTCATGAGGCGGTCCCGGCGCGGCGTCGTGCCGACCGTCTTTCTCGGTGTTCTGCTCCTTTGTGTGGGAGTGGGGGTGTCCGGCGGCCTGGCCGGGCCACCCCGGCTGGCGGATGTGAACGCCGCCGCGACGGCTACCGACGCCCCGCCTCATTCCGCCGGCGCGCAGGATTCGGCAGCCGCGACGGATTCCGCCGATTCGTCGGGTTCCGCCGCTGTGTCGGGTTCTGGTGCTGTGTCGGGTTCCGGTGCTGTGCCGGGTTCCGGCGGGTCCGGAGGCGTTTCCACCGGCGGCTCGTCGGGTGGCACGTCCCAGTCGGGTGGCACGCCGCCGAGTTCCGGCGGCGCGACCTCGGGGTCTCCGACCACGGATCCCGCGCCGCAGCCCCCGCCCAGGCCGACGACTCCGGCGCCCGCGCCGCAGACACCCGACGGCGAGGGCTCCCCGTCGCCGAGCGGCCCAGGGCCCTCGGCCACGCCCAGTCCTACCGGCCCGACGAACACGCCCTCCGCCTGCCCGAGCGGGACGACCGTCGCCGCCGGCGGGAACTGCACGCGCACGCCCACGGCCTGCCCGGCGCAGGCCGGTGCCGGTGCCTGCCCGACGTCTCCGCCGGTGTGCCCGACCGGCGCCAGCCCCGGCCCGGACGGGAACTGCGAACCCACCTCCCCGCCGCTCTGCCCCTCGCCGTCCCGCGACGTCCCCGCCGGCAACTGCCACGCGCCGCCGCCGCCGACCTGCGGCCCGGCGACCGCGCCCGCGGCCCCGGTCATCGTCGACATAGAGCCGTCCGCCGATCCGTGCTCGACCCCCTGCCCGACCGGATCGTCGCCGGCGCCGGGTTGCGACAAGCGGCCGCTCTGCGCGAGCACGGCCCCGGCTCGCCCCCGCGGCCTGGCAGCGGCCGCCGCCACGCCCTGCCCGTCGCCGACCGCCACCCGGACCGACCAGGCCGCGCCCACGCCGACCAGCGGTTCGCCGTCGCCGCACGCCTCGGTCACCTGCCCGGACGGGTCGGTGCGGGACACCGCCGACCAGTGCCCGCTGCCGCAGCGGTTCTGTGCCGGCTCGCCGGTCGGCGTGCCGGTGGGCGAGGCGTGCCCGGCGCCGACGCCGTCACCGCCGGTCCCGGTCGTCTGCTGGGACGGCTCGGTGCGGGCGGCGACGCTGGACTGCCCGGCCGGGCGGCGGCTGTGCCCGGGGGGCGTCGCGGTGCCCCTCGACGAGCAGTGCGCCGTCCCGGCGCCGCCGCGCTGCGCCAAGGGCACGGTCCGCGTGCTCGGAAAGTGCACCCCGGTGCTTCCCGCCGGGGCACCGGAACCGCCCGTCGGCACCCCGGTGGCGCGGGAGGCGCAACCCGGGGAGCTGTTGTTCGACCGAACCGTCGTCACCGCGGGGGACACCCTGTTCGCCCGGGGCGCCGGCTGCCGACCCGGGGCGCCGGCCGTGCTCACGGCCAGCGGCGAACTCGTCGGGCGGGCCGTCGCCGACCAGGCCGGTACCTTCGAGACTGTCGTCCAGTTCGCCAGCTTCCGGCCGGGTTACCGCCCGGTCAGGGCGGACTGCGGCAAGGACCTCGACGCCGGCATCGACATGGTGCTCGTCTCCGCGGACACCAGCGCGACGGCGCCGTCGGTCCTGCTGCCGCTGTTCCTCGCGCTGTCCTTCCTGGCCGTGCACTACCAGCTCGCGGCTCGGGGGCGGCGCCGGGCCAGGGCGCAGCGCCGCTAGCCGCCGGCCGAGCGTTGGCCGGCTTCCTCCGACCAGGGCGGGAGTGACGCACCGATGTCCCACCCATCCGGTCACGGCGCCACCGCCGACGGCGCGCACGACCGCCGTGGCGGGCCCGGGTCCGGGGAGCCGACCCAGGTCGGCCCCTACCGCCTGCTGCGTCGGCTCGGGGCGGGCGGCATGGGCACGGTCTACCTGGGGGTGAACCCCACCGGCGGGCAGGTGGCCGTCAAGCTGATCCGCCCGGACCTCGCCCGTCTCGCCGAGTTCCGGGCGCGGCTGAAGCAGGAGGCCGACAACGCCCGCCGGGTGGCCCGGTTCTGCACCGCCGCGGTCCTCGACGTCGACATCACCGCCGAGCAGCCCTACCTGATCACCGAGTTCGTCGACGGTCCGACGCTCGCCGAGGCGGTGGTGGGGCGCGGCCCGCTGAGCACGGCGGAGCTGCACCAGCTCGCGGTAAGCATGACGACCGCCCTGATGGCCATCCACCGGGCCGGCATCGTGCACCGCGACCTCAAGCCGTCCAACATCGTGCTGTCCCGGCTCGGCCCCAAGGTCATCGACTTCGGCATCGCCCGCGCCCTGGACACCGCCACCAGGCTCGATCTCGACCACGGCGGGGACCGCCAGCTCGGGACGCCGGCCTTCATGGCGCCCGAGCAGGCCAAGGGCGAGCAGGTCACCTCGGCGGCGGACGTCTTCGCCTGGGGCGGTGTCCTCATCTACGCCGGGACCGGTCGCTACCCGTTCGGCAGCGGCCCGACGCCCGGGCTGCTGTTCCGGACCGTGAACGATCCGCCCATGCTCGACGGGTTCGAGGACAGCCTGCGCCCGCTCGTCGAGGAGGCGATGCGCAAGGTCGCCGCGGACCGGCCGCGCGCCGAGGAGCTCTACGCCCGGCTGCTCGACCTGCGGGCCGACGCGCCGGTCGCGGTGCCGCAGCCGCCGCTGTCGCTGTCCGAGGTGACCGCGCTCATCCGGCCGCTGAACACCACCCCACGGGGCACCCAGCCGCCCCCCACCCCGGCCGCCGCGGGCCCCCTCACCCCCGTCACCCCCATCACGGATCATCAGCCCGTCGGGCCGCCGCCCGACTTCCCGCCGACGCCGGCGCGCGCCGACCTCTCCGGCTCCCTGCCGCCCGCGGACCGGGGCGATCGCAGCGGCCGGTCTGGCCCGCCGGCCGCGACCGCCGGGCCCGCACCGTCCGGGCCGGTCGGGGAGGCGTCCCCGTCAGGTCAGCATCCCGTCTGGCAGCCGGCCGAGCGATGGCGGGCGAGCTCGCCGGACGCCACCGACGGCCTGGTCACAGTCTGGACCGAGGCCGAGTCCCGCGGCGGCGTGGGCGAGCGCCTGGCGGGCGACGCGGCCGGCCACACGCCGGCCGGCGTCGCCCGAACTCCAGCGCCGGACCCCGGCCCCGCGCCCGCGGCCAGGGCCGCATCCGGGCTCGGGGCCGCATCCGGGCTCGGGGCCGCATCCGGGCTCGGGGCCGCATCCGGGCTCGAGGCTGGATCCGGGGCAAGAGCCGGGGCCGGCGGTGGGGACGTCGCGGGCTGGCCAGCCGACGGTGCGTCCGGTGCGGGCGCCGAGGACGCGGCACCGGCGTCCGCGCGTGGGCGGCGTCGCTCGGGGCGGCCGTGGCTGATCGTGGCGGCGGTGGCGGTCATCGCCGTCGCCGCGGGCCTGATCGTGGTCCTCGTCGGCCGCGGCGGGAACGGGTCGGCCGCGTCGAACGTGCCCGACTCGGTCGCCACCCGCGCGATCACGCTCCAGGACGACGACAGCGGGCTTGCCCGCCGCCTGGCCCTCGCCGCCTACACCGCCGCGCCGAGTTCGCCGGCCACCCGCAGCGCGATGATCGCCCTGTTCGGCGCCGACGTCGCCCCCACCACCGTCGACGCCGGGCCCGGCGCCGTGCTGTCGGCGGCGGTCAGCCCGGACGGGAGCCGGATCGCCACCGGCGGGACGGACGGCGTCATCACCCTGTGGGAGGTCTCCGAGCGGACCAGACTCGTCCGGCTCGGCTCGGTGCGGAGCACCGGCTGGATCGGGGCGCTGGCCTTCAACGGCGGTGGCGACCTGCTCGCCTCCGGCGGCACCGACGGCGCGGTGCGGCTGTGGAACGTGCACGACCCGGCCCACATCCGCCGCTGGTCCGTCGCCAGCCTGCACACCGACACCGTGCGCACCGTCGCCTTCAGCCCGGACAGCAACACCCTCGCCTCCGCCGGGGCCGACGGCGTCCTCGCGCTGTGGGACGTCACCGACCCCGCCAACCCGACGCAGCGCTCCCGCGCCGACACGTCCACCGGCGGGGTCTACGCCGTCGCGTTCGCCCCCGCCGGCCGGACCTTGGCCCTCGCCGGGGAGGACGGCACGGTGCGCCTGTGGGACATCCGGGATGCGGCCCACCCCACGCCGGGCGCGGTCCTGCGCGGGCACAGCCGCGCGGTGCGCGCCGTGACCTTCAGCGGTGACGGTGGCCTGCTCGTCACCGGCGGCGTCGACGCGACCGTCCGCCTGTGGGACGTGCGCGACTCCGGGCATCCCGTCCCGCAGGCGACCGTCGCCGGGCAGCTCGGCGGGGTCTCAAGCGTGGCCCGTGGCGCCGCCCCCGCGCTCGTGGCGTCCGGTGGCGACGACGAGACGGTGCGCCTGTTCGACGTCACCGACCCCGCCGCGCCGGTCACGCTGACCCAGTGGCACGGGCACACCCGCCCGATCAGCACGGTCACGTTCGTCGCCGGCACCGGCGTCGTGCTGTCCGCCGGGTACGACGGCACGCTGCGGCTGTGGGAGGCCGACCCGGGCCGGCTCGCCCGCGCCGCCTGCGCCGACCCGACGAACCGGATCACGCAGGGGGAGTGGGCCGATGCGTTCGCGTCGATGCCCTACCACCAGTCCTGCACCTGAGGCGGTCCTGCACCTGAGGCGGTCCTGCAGCGGACGCCGACCAGCCGGCCCGCGCGCTTTCGGCGCCCGGCCGGTGTTCAGACACGGGTCGGGTGCGAAAGACTGCGGGTGTGAGCGCTGAGATGGGGCCATCGGTGATGACGGTCGAGGACTTCGGGCCGGCCTGGCAACCGGGGCGGTTCGAGCTCGGCACGGATGGCCCGCGGGCGATCCTCGCCGGCGTGGACGGCTCTCGCACGGCGATGCGCGCGGCGGCGTTCGCCGCGGGTCTCGCCCGGCGGCAGACGTCCCGGCTCGTGGTCGTGTACGTGGCGTCGCCGTCGGTCTGGGCGGCGCTGTCTCCGGCCCCGGCCGGGGAGGCGGTCCAACAGGTCATCGACTCGATCGCCGACGAGGTGCGCTCGTCGATCCAGGAACGCTCCGAGGAGCTCGGCGTGCCCATCCGGTTCCTCGTGCGCGCCGGTGACCCCTTCGACGGGATCAAGCGGAGCGCCACCGAGGTGCAGGCTGACATGGTCGTCGTCGGCGCGTCCGAGAGCGCCGGGCACCGGCTCATCGGCTCCCTGGCGAGCCGACTGGTCCGCAGCGGCCTGTGGCCGGTGACGGTCGTCCCGTAGGCGGTCCTCCGGTAGCCCGTCGCCTCTCCGGTAGCCCGTCGCTGCCGGCCCGCTGCTCGCGCCGCGTCTGCCGTCGGCTCTCGCCCGGCCGTGCCCCGTCAGTTCCGGGCGACTCGTCGGCGCGGGCGCGGCCAGGCGCGGGTGTCGCGTGGTTCCACGTACGGTTCGACGCCCTCGTCGAGGCCCGCGGCGATCGCCCGCGCCCGGGCGATCTCGGCGTCGAACTCCAGGCCGAGCAGGATCGCCAGGTTCGACAGCCACAGCCACACCAGAAACACGATGACGCCGGCGAGCGTCCCGTAGGTCTTGTTGTACGACCCGAACGTGGCCACGTAGACGGCGAACGCCCCCGACGCGATCAGCCAGATCACGACGGCCAGCACGCTGCCCGGGGTCAGCCAGCGAAAGCCGTGCGGTCGCACGTTGGGCGTGCTCCAGTACAACAGCGCGATCATGGCCGTGACGATCAGCACGAGGACCGGCCACTTCGCGAACGACCAGGCGGTGATCGCCTCGTGGCCCAGGCCGATCGCGGTGCCGGCCTGTTCGGCGAGCGCCCCGCTGAACACGACGATCACCGAGCTGACCGCGAGCAGCACCACCAGGGTGATCGTGATGAGCAGGCGCAGCGGGGCGATCTTCCAGACGGGTCGGCCCTCCGGCATGTCGTAGACGGCGTTCGCGGCGCGGATGAACGCGGCGATGTATCCCGAGGCGGACCACAGCGCGCCGGCCAGGCCGAGGATCGCGACGACCCCGCCGGACCCGGCGCTGTCGCGTAGCCCGGTCACGGCGTTGCGCAGGATGTCGCGTGCGGCGCCGGGCGTGAGCTGCTCGATGTTGTCGAGCAGGCGGTCCGTCGTCGACCTGCCCAGTAGTCCGACCAACGACACCAGCACGAGCAGCGCGNGGAAGACGGCGAGCACCGCGTAGTAGGTCAGCGCGGCGGCCCGATCGGGGAGGTCGTCGTCCATGAACTCGCGGACCGTGCGGCGCAACACCCCGAACCAGGAGCGCCGGGGCAGCTCGGTGACCTGCCCCGACTCGTCGGCCGCCCGCACGGCCGCCACCGCCTGATCCCGCAGCACCGCCTGGTCCGGCACCAGCACCGTTCCCGGTGCCTGTCCGGTTCTGGCCTCCGAGCCGGTCCCGATCGCGGACGGACCGCCGACCTCGTCACCGGCACCGGGGTCCGGTGCGGCGGCGGCACGCTGGCCGGTGTCCCGGTCGTTCCCCTGGCGCCCTCTCATCGCGCGTCGGTCACCGGGCCGAGCGGTGCAGCAGCCTCTTGGCGGCCCTGCCGGCCGGCGGATCCGCGGTGACCGGTCGATCGTTCGAGCCGGTCACGCCGTTCGAGCCGGTCACGCCGGCCGAGCCGGCCGGCACGGCCGCCGTGCCGCGCCGGGCCACCTTGCGGAGCTGGATCATGCGGCCGACGCCGGGGATCGCGACGAGAAGCGCGCCGGCGACCGCCGAGAACAGCATCGCGACGGCGAGCGGGATCGACCCGTGCGCCCCGAGGAACGACAGCTTCACATCGTCCTGGTTTTGCAGGATGAAGATCAGTAGAAGGATGAGGACGAGCGCGAACAGCACCAGCGTCGTCCAGACGCGGCTGGTGCGGGTCACCGGGATGTGCGTCCGCTCGGCGCGCCCGCCCCGCCTCGGATCCGACCGCCGTCCCGCACCCGGCGAGGGGGTCGGCGGGGGCGATGATCCTGGCGCGGTCGCCGGCGAGGTCGGCGAGCCGGGCGCGGCGGGCGCGGCGGTCGGCGGCGGGTACTGCCCGGGCGCCGCGCCGGGCGGGGGCGCCTGGCCGTACGGGGCGGCGCCGGGCTCGGGCGGCACCGGGAACGCGGCGGCCGGCGGCGGCGCGCCGGTCGGCGGCTGGGTGGCGGGAATCGGCTCGGTCGTCGACACCGGCGTGCCTGGAGGGCTCGGCACAGGTCGCTGGGCACCGCCCTCGGGCGATGCGGGGGTGGGCGGTGTGGTCATGGCCGGTCTCTACCCAACCGAACGGTCCATATCCCACTTTCGGGTGGCCATGCGTGGTCTTTCCATAGTCTGACGTCGTGCGACTACGGATGGGGTCGGGTTACGGCTGGGTGGTCGTGCCCGACGAGCCGAGGCCGAGAGTGGCGGTGGGTGCCGGCACGGTGGCGCCCGGCGTCGCCGTGGTGCCGTCCGATCGCAGGCCCGAGCCGGTGTCAGCGGTCGCGGTCGGGGAGAGGGGGGTCGACGGCGCGGTGGGGATCGCCGTGGCCGCCGGATCCCCGGTGGCGGTGGGTGTCGGGGTCGGCGTGGGCGTCACGGAGCCGGTCGGCGTCGCGGTGGCGCGATGCGGCTTGGGCGTCCTCGCCACGCCGCTGCCGTCCGACCCGCCGGTCACGGTCGACTGCGTGGTCTGCGCCGAGCGGCGGCTCTGCACGACGCGCTCGGGCGTCGGGCGGACCAGCAGGTACAGCGCGACGGTCAGCAGGAAGAACACCACCAGGGCGATGGTGGAGCGGCGCATGTGGATCGACTGCAGGAACTGGACCGGCCGCAGCGAGGACAGCGTTGTCAAGCTCGGCACCGCCTGATCGGATCGGGGCGCGCCGTGGGGCCGCCGCGGGTCATGAGGCTGGGGCGGGTCATGAGGCTGGGGCGGGTCACGAAGAGGTGGGGGCGGCGGTGTCGAGATCGGTGGGCACGATGATGCCCTCCCGCAGCAGGGCGGTGCCGATGCGCGCTCGCAGCGTCCGGCCCACCTCGAACTGCCGGCCCGGCTGGGTGCGGGCCACGACCCTGATCTTGAACTCGTCGAGGTCCATGCTCTCCACGCCCATCACGGTCGGGGCGTCGAGGAGCAGGGCGTGCAGGGTCTCGTCCGCGTAGGCCTCGGCGCCGACCCGGTTGAGCAGGTCGCTGACGGTGGTGAGGTCCGCGGTCGCCGGGATGGGCACGTCGACGATCGCACGGGCCCAGTCCCGGGACAGGTTGATCACCTGGACGATCTGCCCGTTGGACGTGGTGACCACCTCGCCGCTGGTCGTCCGGATCCGGGTGATGCGCAGCGTGACCTCCTCCACCGTGCCGGTCGACCCGGCCGGCGGACCGCCGGCGACGAGCAGGCGGACCAGGTCACCGAACCCGTACTGGCGTTCGGCGATGATGAAGAACCCGGCGAGGATGTCCTGCACGACCCGCTGCGCACCGAAGCCGAGGGCGACACCGACGATCGTCGCCGGCGCGACGAAGNCGGTCAGGGGCACGCCGAAGCGCTGCAGTACCAGCACCGCCGTCAGGCAGTAGACGATGACGAGCACGACCCAGGTGACGACCTGGGCGACGGCGTGCCGGTGCTTGGCCGCCTCCGTGCGCACCACTCGGTCCGTCCCGGTGGCGGGCACGTCGATCCGGCTGGTGACGCGGTCGCCGAGCCAGGTTGCCAACCGGGTGAGCAGCACCGCCCCCGTCACCAGCAGCACGACCTCCAGGCCGCTGCCGCGGGCCCAGTGCCCGATGTCNCTCAGTGGAGCGGAGGCCGTGATCACGGTCGTGGACGTGCCGGCGGCGCCGATCATGCGGCTCGACGAGGCGGGCGCGGGCCGTCCGGGTAGATCACCCACGCGGGCGACTGCCGGCCCGGATGAGGGGCGCGCGCCGCTGACCGTCCGCCCGGGCCACACCCTGGGGTGGGCGGCCGCACGCGGGTCGTCGCCGGCGGCGCCGGCCGGGGCTGTCGAACTCCGCTCACCTCCCCGAACCTACCCTCGGTCTACCCAACGGGTACACACCGGCTTGAGGTCACACGAGCGTTCCCCACATGCCGGTCCGCGTCGACACCGGCCGGGAGATCGGCGATCCTGGACGGGTTGCCAGGTGGAGAGGGCGGTCGGGATGTTCGGAAGGTTCGGCCGCAACCGGCTCGGCGCCGCCGCCGATGCCCGATCGGACTATCCCGCGGGCGTCCCCGCCGGCCACCGCGAGCCGACCCCCGGGCCCTACGACCTCGCCGACGCGCCGAACGACCGGGTTCGCCGGCTCGATCTGGGCTCGCTCATCGTCCCCGTGCCGGCCGGCGTCGCCGTCGACCTACGAGCGGATCCGGGCACCGGCCGTGGCGTCGCGGTCGAGGTGAGCGCCGGTCGGGCGGCGATGACGCTCGCCGCGTACGCCGCGCCGAAGAGCCAGGGTCTGTGGGAGGGGACACGCGCCGAGCTGCGCGCATCGCCCGCCGAGCTGCTCGCGGACCTCGTCCCCTGGATGGGGCCGAGGACCTGCGGGCCGGTCGTGGAAACCGTCGGCGACTGCGGGGCGGAGCTTCGACTCACGGCCGAGACGGCGCCCGGTGNGGAGACGGCCCCCAGCGCGGAGACTGCGCCCGATGCGGAGACGGCACCCGATGCGGAGACGGCACCTGGTGCGGAGACGGCATCTGGTGGGGCGGCGGCATCTGGTGGGGCGGCGGCGTCCGGCGCGGGGGCGGGAGCTCGCGGGGAGGCCTGGCTGGTGCGCGTGCTCGGCTTCGACGGGCCGCGCTGGCTTCTGCGGGCAGTGGTCACGGCGCCGGCCGCCGCGTCGGCCGATGCCGACGTCCTCGTCGACGAGGTGCTGCGTGGGGTGATCGTGCTGCGGGGCGGGCGGGCGGCCCCACGCGGCGCGGCCCTGCCGCTGCGCCGGCCCACCGACCGGGACGGCGATCCACCCATCGTCCCCGGCGCCGCCCGCCGCGGTGCCGATGGCGATGCCGGCGCCGAGGACGCCCCCGGCGGCGACCGCGCCGGCGCCCCCGGTGCTTCCGGCGGCGGCACCGACGGCGACCCAGACGGCGACCCGGACGGCGAGCTCGGTCGGATCCGACCCTCCGGCGCCATCGTCCTGGACACACGGGGGATCAGCCGGGAGGTGATCGGCGCGCCGGTCGGTGGCCTCAGCCGCAACCTCACCACCTGGGGCTGACCCGGGAAACGGCCCTCAGGGCGGGGCCCCTGCCGCGCTCCGCCTCCTGGGCGCCTCACCACCCGGGCTGGCGTCCGAGCGCCGCGGGCCGCCCGCCGTTTCGCGCGCGCTTGTGCTGATCGGCCCGTGGGTGTCGGGTTGTTCCGCCTGTACACAGGGGCCTTCGGGCGGCCGATCCGGAGCGTGGCAGCAGCGATGCTAACAGGGTCGGATCCGACCGTGTTGGGAGGCAGCGATGCTCCGTCACAGTTCGACGCCCGCGCAAGTCGTGGTGCGCGATCTGTCCGCCGACTTCGTCACGGAGGACGGTGCGCGCGCCTCCGTGGCGGGCACCCTGCGTTACGACCCGGCAGATCCGTTCGCGGTGGAGCTGATCCTGCGCCCCGGCCGGGAGTCCATCACCTGGATCTTCGCGCGCACGCTGCTGGCGGAGGGGACGCAGGGCCCCACCGGCACCGGTGACGTGCGGATCCGGCCGACCCGGTCGGAGGGGCGAGCGGTCGTCACCGTCTCCCTGTCCAGCCCGTCCGGGCACGCCGACCTCGAACTGCCCCGCTCGATCGTCACCCGGTTCCTCGCGGAGATCGAGGAGAAGGTGCCGGCGGGCCGGGAGGGCGAGGGCATCGACTGGAACGCGGAGCTGCGCACCCTCCTGCGCACCCGCAACCCCTGACGGCCCGAGCCCCCGCTCTCCTGACGGCTCGAGCCCCGCGCCTGACGGCCCGAGCCCCCGACGGTCCGGGCTCTTGACGGTCCGGGCTCTTGACGGTCCGGGCTCTTGACGATCCAAGCTTCTGGCGGCCCGCCTGCTCAGGCGGGCGTCCCGGCCGGCTTCGCAAGGAACATCATCTCGATGCCGCCGTCGACGGCCCGCCCGGTCTCCCGGTACCCGCGGCGAGTGTAGAGGCGGATGTTGTCGACACTGCGGGCGCCCGTGAACAACTCGAAGCGGGCGGCGGTGGGATGGCGGAGTTCGATCTCGGCGAGCAGCCGGCTGGCGAGCCCCCGGCGGCGCAGCCGCGGATGGGTGACGAGCCGGCCGACCCGGCAGATGTCGCCGTCGAGCCGCCCGCGCACCGCCGCCACCACCTCCCAGCCGCGCCGCGCGACGAGGACGACCGTCGCGCCGTCGCTCCGCCCGTCCCCGCCTGCTGCGAGGATGCCGCGCAGCTCGGCGACGGTCTCCGTCAGCGGCGCGATGGAGTAGTCGCCGTACAGCTCGGCCTCGGACTGGTAGCAGAGATACTGCAGCTTGACGATCTGGTCCGCGTCCTCGTCCCGGGCAGTTGCGAGGGCGATCCCGTCCTCCGGCGGCGAAGCCGGAAGCGCGGCGGCGGCGGGGCGTGGATCGGGAACGGGGCGTGATCCGGTGTCGGGCACGACCGTCATCCTCCCAGCGCTGCCGGCAGGCGCGGGGAGGGTGCCGGGTGGCTCAGGGTGCTTCGGGGGCGCCCTCGGTCGGTTGCCAGAAGGGGATCTCGGGCGGGTCGACGACTCCGGCGTCCCGCATGAGGATGTCGAGCGCGGGCGGGTCGATGAAGAACTGGTGGAAGGCCTCGGTGGGCCGCCAGACGTCGAGCACGATGAGCTGACCGTCGCCGGCAACGAAACGATGGGGCACGACGCCTACCTTTTGCCGACTATGCGATGGGTTCCCGGCCGAGGTGACGAAACGTCCGGTCGGCCGGTGGCCCGTCCCGGCGCCGTCACGACTGCCGTCGCTCGATGATGCCCCGCAGAAACGCCGCCTGGCCGACATGCTGGAGGTCGTCTGAAACGACGCTGATCAGGCGGACCCCAAGGGTGACGGGTGGTTCCCACCGTTCGTCCACCACGCGGTCGAAGTCGCCGCCGGTGAGCGTGGCGAGGTAGCGGACGGTCTGGTCGTGGACGGCCTGGTGGTAGCCGACGAGCAGCGCCGGATCGGCAACCCGGACCGCGTCGACCTCCTCGGTCGTGTGCCCGTAGCCGATCGACGCGACGGGCAGCGCCAGCGCGAACCGGTCCGCGAAGCCGCCCGCGGTCCAGACCTGCTCGAGCCCGGCGACATCGGCGACGTGGTCGTCCTGAACCCGGGTCAGGTGCCACACCAGCCAGCCGATGGAGTTGGACGTCCCGTCGACGCGGTCGGCGAGTTGGTGCGCGTCGAGCCCGGCGACGGCGTCGCGCACCTCGTCCTGGATCCGCCCGAAGGCATCGGCGAGAAGATCGGAACCGTTCATCGCGCGGGCTCCCTCACGTGGTCGATGCGACGCCGACGGCGCCGGTCTCGATCTTAGTGAGGACGGGTCGGTCCCGGCGCGCCGCCGATGCTCGTCGGCCGGCCAGGGCGGGTCAGGAGTCCGCCTTCCTTGCCCTTCTGGAGGCTTCGGCGTCCGTTTGTCACTCCAGAAGGGCAAGGAACGTGGGGTCGTTACATCGGCGTGAGGTCAGCCGGCACGGCGGCGGGAGGCGGGGCGCAGCGAGGGGTTGCCGCTGTAGTGCTCGATGCCGGCGACGTCGGTGCCCGGCGGGACGACCTTGTCGATCGCGTCGAGCGTGGTCGCGTCGAGGGTGACGTCGGCGCCGGCGAGCACGTCGTCGAGCTGGGCCAACGTCTTCGGCCCGATGATCGTCGACGTCACCGCCGGATGGCTGTCCACGAACGCCAGCGCCAGGTGGGTCAGCGAGATCCCGGCCTGCTCGGCGATGGTGGCGAGCCCCTCCACCGCGTCGTAGCGGGCCGGCGTGCTCGGGTCCTCATCCAGCCCGGCACCGCCGCGGCGGCGGGCGAAGACCCCCTCCGACCCGAAACGCGAGCCCGACGGGATCTCGGCGTCGCGGCGGTACTTGCCGGTCAGCCAGCCGCCGGCCAGCGGGCTCCACGGGATGACGCCCACGTCGTGGCGCAGCGTCGCGGGCAGCACCGCCTCCTCGATCGACCGGGCGAAGATCGAGTACTGCGGCTGCTCGCAGACGAACCGCTCGCTGTTGCGGCGGCGCGCGGCCCACTGCGCCTCGACGATCCAGTCGGCGGGGTACGACGACGAGCCCAGGTAACGGACCTTGCCCTGGCGGACGAGGTCGGTCAGGGCGCCGAGGGTCTCCTCCAGATCGACGTCCCAGTCGTGCCGGTGCACCTGGTAGAGGTCGATGTAGTCGGTGTCGAGCCGGCGCAGGCTGTCCTCGACGGCGCGAATGATCCAGCGCCGGGAGCCGCCGCGGTGGTTGCGCTCGTCGCCCATCGGGGTGAAGCACTTGGTGGCCAGGACGATGTCGTCGCGGCGGCCCTTGATGGCCTTGCCGACGATCTGCTCGCTCTCGCCCTGCGAGTAGACGTCGGCGGTGTCGACGAAGTTGATGCCCGCGTCGAGCGCGTGGTTGATGATGCGTTCGCACTCGTCGTGGTCGGTGTTGCCGAAGGCGCCGAACATCATGGCGCCCAGGCACTGGGTGCTGACCTCGACGCCGGTCCGGGCGAGCTTGCGGTACCGCATGGGTGAAGCCTCCTGCACTGTCGTCGCTGACCCTGCATGTGTCGCGTGACTCTGCATGTGTCGTCGCCGATCCCGCGCGGCCGCGACCTCCCCGCACTGCCTGTCCGGATGGAGGCAACGGACATCGCGGGCTTCGGACAAGCAGGGCTCGTCGCCCCGCAGCCGACCGTAACGATGAGAGCGCACTCGAAGTCAACCCGGTTGGCGAGGCCCGGTTCGGGGGTCGAGCCTGGCGCCGATGTGTCGAAGTCTGTGGACGTAACGTGACGGCGTCAATATTGTGATGGCTGCCACATTCGGATCCGCTCGAATGGCCACGCCGCATCGGCATCAGGGAGAGCGCATGTACCCGGGGGTGTTCGCCGAGCAGTCTCCCCACAAGCCGGCCGTGATCGTCGCCGGCACGGGTGCCGTGCTCACCTATGGCGAGCTGGAGGACGCCTCGAGCCGGCTCGCCCGCCGCCTGCACGAGGTTGGTCTGCGCCGCGGGGATCATCTCGCCCTGCTCACCGACAACGACCCGCGGGCCTTCGAGGTCTTCTGGGCGGCGCTTCGATCGGGTCTGTACATCACTGCCGTCAACCGGCACCTCGTCGCGGACGAGATCGCCTACATCATCGACGACTGCGGCGCGCGCGGCCTCGTCGTCTCGGCCGCCCTGCTCGACGTGGCCGAACAGATCGTCGAGGCGACCCCCCAGGTCGGGATCCGGCTGGTCTACGGCGCGGACGCGGGTGCGTCGAGTACGTATGGCTCGTACGACGAGGCGCTGGCCTCGGTGCCTCCCGGCCCGCTGCCCCACCAGCCGTGCGGCACGGACATGCTGTACTCGTCCGGCACCACCGGCCGGCCCAAGGGGATCCGGGACGACCTGCCCGAGCGCGAGGTCCACGAACCCGGCGACCCGCTGGTCACCCTGTTCGGGTCGATGTACGACTTCGGCCCCGACACCGTCTACCTCTCGCCCGCACCGATCTACCACGCCGCGCCGCTGCGGTTCGGCGGCTGGGTGCACCGTCACGGCGGGACGGTCGTGCTGATGGACCGCTTCGACGCCGAGGGCGCACTCGCCGCGATCGAGCACCACCGCATCACCCACAGCCAGTGGGTGCCGACGATGTTCGTCCGCATGCTCAAACTCGCCCCGGCTGTCCGGGAGAAGTACGACCTGTCCAGCCACCGGGTCGCCGTCCACGCGGCGGCGCCCTGCCCGCCCGAGGTGAAACGCGCGATGATCGACTGGTGGGGGTCGATCATCTACGAGTACTACTCGTCGACGGAGAAGGCCGGCGCCACGTTCATCACGACCGAGGAATGGCTACGCAAGCCAGGCTCGGTCGGCCGCCCCGGGATGGGGATCGTCCGGATCTGCGGCGACGACGGCGCCGAGCTGCCCACGGGCCAGGTCGGCACGATCTTCTTCGAGCGGGACGTCCCCGCGTTCGAATACCACAACGATCCGGCGAAGACCGCCGCCGCCCGCCACCCCGACCACCCCACCTGGTCGACCACCGGCGACGTCGGCTACCTCGACGAGGACGGCTACCTGTTCCTTACCGACCGCAGGGCGTTCACCATCATTTCGGGCGGGGTCAACATCTACCCGCAGGAGATCGAGGACAGCCTGACCCTGCATCCCAAGGTGCTTGACGTCGCGGTCATCGGCCTGCCCGACGAGGAGATGGGGGAGCGGGTCGTCGCCGTCGTCCAGCCCGCCCCGGCCGCCGTCCCCGGCCCTGAGCTGGCCGCCGAGTTGCTGGACTTCCTGCGCCCCCGCCTCGCCGGCTTCAAGATCCCTCGTACGGTCGACTTCGTCGACGACCTGCCGCGCACCCCTACCGGCAAGCTGGTCAAGCGCCAGCTCCGCGACCAGTACCTCAACACCGTCTGAAGCCGTGACCGGGCGGGTTCACCGGACATCCCGTCGGCCGCGGAATCCCGGCGATACCGGGAAAAGACGAGGAGTCACCCAGATCGGCCCGGGATGATCGTGGCCGGACGCGGGAGCGGAGGCCGGGCGGCATCCGTGTCAGGGCGCAGCCGTGTCAGGGCGCATCCGTTTCTGGGGGTACCAGGCCGGCGGCGGGCGGCCTCGGGCTCGGGGTGACGCGCCTGCGCCGGCCCGGGGGGATTCGGCGTGGCTTCGGGGGCGCGGTGAGCGTGGTGGCGGACGGCACTCTCGCCGTCGTTCTGGACGGTGCGGCGGCGCCGCGGTCGGTCGCCGTCGTGACCGGGCTCCTCGCGCTGCTGGCGGTGCTGGTCAGCAGCGTCCCGGAGCATCTCGACACCGCGGTCCACGAGGGCGGCCATGCCTTCGCGGCCTTTCTCGCCGGCCGGCGGGTGGGCGGCGTCTGGGTGGAGTCCGACGGGAGTGGCCTGACCTATTCGTTCGGTCGGCGCCGCGGCGTGGGGTTGTTCGCGACGCGGGCGGCAGGTTACGTCTTCCCCTCCCTGATCGGGGTCTGCTCGGCGCGACTGCTGGCGGCGGGCAAGGTGACCGCCGTGCTCATCCTGGCGGTGGTGGCGCTCGCCGCGTTGCTGCTCGTGATGCGCAACGGCTTCGGGGAACTGGTCGTCCTCTCGGTCGGCGCCTCGCTGGTCCTCGCCGGCCGGTACGCCCCGGGCTGGGTCCAGCTCTGGTACGCCTATCTGCTCACCTGGGTGCTGCTGTTCTCCGGCCCGCGGTCGGTGCTGGTCCTGCACCGGGCCCGCCGGCGCGGCGCGGTCGGCTCGGACGCCGACAAGCTCGCCGAGAGCACCCACCTTCCCGCGCTGTTCTGGGTCCTCGCCTTCGCCGCTTTCAGCCTGTGGTGCGCCCTGAAGGGCACGGTCCTCCTGCTCGCCTGACCTCCGGGCAAGCGGAAGGTGTCCCGTCAGCCGGCCAGGGCACCGCTGTCCGGGGCACCGCTGTCCGGGGCACCGCTGTCCGGGGCACCGCTGTCCGGGGTGCCGCCGGCCGCGGCCGTCTCGACGCGGGCGAAGTGGTCGTCGATGGCGGTCAGCCACGCGAGCGGACGGCTGACCTGGGGGCTGTGATCGGCGCCGGCGATCACGGCGAGATGGGCCCCCCGGATGTCGTGTGCCAGGGTCTGCGCACCCGCCCGCAGCGTGGAGTCGTGCTCGCCGACGATGACGGTCGTCGGCACGGTGATCTCGCCGAGCCGGGGAACGAGGGAGGGATAGCCGCCGAGTTCCCGGCCCAGCGCGGCGAGCGCCTCCGGGTCCGCCTGGCCCAACCCCGCCACCTGGCGCTCGGCGGGGTTGCGATGGTCGTGGACCGCGCCCACGCTCTCGCCGCCCTGCGTCGCACCACCGCCGCCCCGCGCCGCACCACCGCTGCCCGACGCGATCGCCGCCGCTCCCTCCAGCACGGCCGCCACGATTCGCCTCGCGACCGGACCGGTGGCGGCGGCCGGCGCGGCCGCGGTGTCGACGAGCACGAGAGAACGCACCCGGTCCGGATGCTCCAGCGTGTACCGCAGCGCGATCACCCCGCCCAGCGAGTGGCCGACGAGATGGACCTTGGCCGGCCCGAGCGCCGCAACCAGGGCGGCGAGGTCGGCGAGGAGCAGGTCGAAGGTGTAATCCGCCCGACCGCCGGGTGCCCGGCCGCTCGCGCCGTGCCCCCGGTGGTCGTAGGCGACGACGCGGCGTGACGCGGCCAGCTCGGATGCCACCGCGGCCCAGTCCGCGGTGCTGCCGGCGATCCCGTGGACCAGCACGACCGGGCTGCCCCAGCCGCCGGCCCCGGTGTCTGGGGCCCCCGGCGCACCAACCTCGGCCGGTGGTACGCCGACCTCGGTAGGCGGGGCATCCGCCAGAGCCGTCACGCCGGGCGGGTGGTCGTCCGGCCGCACGTCCTCGACGTGCAGCTCCAGTCCCGCCACCACCGGCAACCGCCACCCGCTCGCACTGACCACGCGCACATCCTCCCTGGTTGGGCCCGCTCACCTGGTCGGCCGGTTCCCCTCGTTGCGCTCGCTCACCTGGTCGGGTTGGCCCGGCGGTCGGCGGGGCGGTCCCGCGGCGGCGCGATGTCGTAGGGTTCGGTCTCGCCGGCGGTGATCACCGCGTCGAGCACCCGGCGGGACGCGGCGAGATCGTCGATTCGCGCGTCGATCCGGGCCCGCTCCCGGGAGAGGTCCGCGACCAGGCCGGCGCACGGCACCAAGCGGCCCCCGTCCTCCCGCACGCAGGGCAGCACCTGAGCGATCAGCGTCGTGGGCAGGCCGGCGGAGAGCAGCGTCCGGATCCGGCGGACCTGATCGACGTCCGATTCGGCGTACACCCGGTAGCCGCTGGGCAGCCGCGCCGGACGCAGCAGCCCCTGCTCCTCGTAGTAGCGCAGCAGCCGCTCGCTCACGGCGGTGCGCCGGGCCAGTTCCCCGATGCGCATCGGTGATCCTCTTCTCTCGAATCGGCCGGCTTGACTCTCACACCGATGTCAGACTTTAGCGTCGCGCTCATGAGCAGCGCACCGATCGAATCCGCCGACTCTGCCTCCAGGCCGCCCACCGCACCGGCTCCGCCGGCGGCGGTCCGTGATCCGTATGTCTCGCCTCTGGCCGGCAAGGTCGCCGTGGTCACCGCCGCCTCCCGCGGAATCGGCCGCGCCGTGGCGCGCCGACTCGCGGCGGACGGCGCCGCCGTCATCGTCAACTGGCACACCAGCGCCAGCGCGGCCCGCGAGGTCGTCGCGGGCATCGTCGACACCGGTGGCCGGGCCGTGGCCGTCCGCGCCGACCTGGGCGATCGCGGCGGGCCCGAGACGCTGTTCGCCGCGGCCGAGGAGGCGTTCGGGGGAGTGGACATCCTGGTCAACAATGCGGGCATCGGGGCGGTGGCGCCGACGGCCGATGTCGACGAGGACGCCTTCGACCGGCTGTTCGCCGTCAATGTCCGTGGCACGTTCCTCGCCCTGCGCCTGGCCGCCCGCCGCCTGCGTGACGGCGGGCGCATCGTCAACATCTCCACCGGTTACACCCGGGCCACCTTTCCGAACGTCGGCGTCTACGCGGGGACGAAGGCGGCCGTCGAGCAGATGGCGCGTTCGCTGTCCCGTGAACTCGGCCCGCGTCGGATCACCGTGAACACGGTGCTGCCCGGGCTCGTCGACACCGACGGTCTGTCCGCCGACGTCCGGGCGAATCTCGACGCGTTCGTCGCCGCCACGCCGCTCGGCCGGATCGGCGAGGCCCGCGACATCGCCGACATCGTGGCCTTCCTGGCGGGGGACGACGCCCGGTGGGTGACGGGGCAGGACATCGTCGCCGCGGGTGGCCTGGTCTGAACCGCTGAACCGCTGAACCGCGAGGAGAGTCTGAACCGCGAGGAGATCCGACCTGGTGGCGCGGCCCGGCGAACAGCGGTCCGGTGAACAGTGGCCTGGCCGGAGGCGTTCTCCGGCATCCCGGCCACCGGGCCAGTAGGGTGAGGCCGCCGCGTCCTCGACCGGAAACGGCCAGTTTGGCCGGAGCGGGGCCAGGTCCGTCTGGGACTGGCCAGCCGACAGGTCTGGTCCAGGCCAGGCCCGCGGGGGCGGGTGGTGGCTGACGTCGGTCCGCCCCGTGCGGATGACGCCCGGGGTCGGGCCCGCACGGGCGCGCGGGGATGGGAGGGACGCGGTGACAGCCGAGAAGGCCACGACCGAGGGGACGACGGCCGGGGGGACGGCGGCGGACTACCGGCCGCGCCGGTCGGTGCTGTACATGCCGGGGGCGAACGAGCGGGCGCTGGAGAAGGCGAAGGGCCTGCCGGCCGACGCGCTCATCCTCGACCTGGAGGACGCCGTCGCCCCGGCCGCCAAGCAGGACGCCCGCGCGCGGGTCTGCGCCGCCGTGGCCGCCGGCGCCTACGGCCGCCGCGAGGTGGCGATCCGGATCAACGGCCGCGACACCCCCTGGCACGCCGACGACCTGCGCGCCGCCGCCCAGGCGGGACCGGACGCCGTCGTCGTGCCGAAGATCGGCTCGCCCGAGGACGTGCACGCCGTCGAGCGGGATCTGGCCGCCGCCGGGGCCTCGGCGCGCACCCTGATCTGGGCGATGGTCGAGACGCCGATCGCGATGCTGCGCGCCCTGGAGATCGCCCAGTCCTCGCCGCGCCTGGCCGTGCTGGTCATGGGCACCAACGACCTGGCCAACGAGCTGCGCGCGGAGCATGTGCCCGGCCGGGCGCCGCTGCTGACCGGTCTGGGGCTGTGCCTGCTGGCGGCGCGGGCCAGCGGCAAGGCGATCCTCGACGGCGTCTACAACGACGTCCGCGACGCCGAGGGTTTCGCCGCCGAGTGCCGGCAGGGCCGTGAGCTGGGGTTCGACGGCAAGACCCTGATCCATCCCGGCCAGGTCGAGCCCTGCAACCAGGCGTTCTCGCCGTCCGCCGAGCAGCTCGCCGAGGCCGCGGAGATCGTGCGGGCCTGGGCGGAGGCGGCGGCCGCGGGCCGGGGGGTCGTCACCGTCAACGGGCGGATGATCGAGAACCTGCACGTCGACAACGCCCGCCGGCTGCTCGCCGTCGACGCCGCCATCGCCGAGCTCACCGCCGCCCGCTAGCGGCCGTCCGCGGGCCGCATCGCCGCCCTGCGCAGAGGCCCCGACGGAGGTGCGGCCCCGGATCGGTGGACGACGCAGGACCGCAGGACCGCATCGCCGGGTCGACCGGCGATCCCCTCAGACCGCTCGGACAAACCCCAGAATGGTCTTTTTGCCCGAGCCGCGGCCGGTGGAGGGCTGCCAGACATTGAGCCTCACGCGCGAGGAGCGCGCGAACTCCCTGTTGGTGCGGCCGGTGCCGCCCCAGTCACCGTCCGCCGTCACCACCACGTCGTTGGGTTGGACGTCCACGACGAGACCGGTGTGGTGGGAATAGATGACCGCGTCTCCGGGCGCGAGAGCGGACAGGTCCGTCGACCACCGCTGATGCTTGCGTCCCCACGCTGCCAGACTCGCCACCCAGGCGATGCGGTCGATGTCGATGCCCGCGCGCTGCCAGGTGTAGGTGACGAAGTCGGCGCACCACAGCTCGGGCGGTCCGGGCACGCCCCACCGCTCACCTCCCGCACCGCGGTAGTCGAGGCCGACCCAGCCGAGGGCGAGTGCCGCCGCCCGTCGGCCCCGCGTCGACGATCGTCGGCCCCGCGTCGACGCGGCCGACGATCGAGCCCGGTACCGGACGTGGCCGGCAGACGTTGCGTCGCCGAAGGCGTAGACCCTGCCGTCGACGGTGGACAACCAGTAGCCGTCCCCGCTTGACGTCCGACAGATCGCGTTGACACCTCCCGTCGGCGCGCTGCCCGACGCCGCGTCCGCCGGCTGGGCATCCCCGAAGGTGAAAACCTCGCCTGCGATCGTGACCAGCCAGTATCCGGCGCCGGACGGGGTCGCCGCCATCGCGGTGACCGGATCCTTGGGCGGTTGGCCGCCGAGCGAGCCGTGGAAGTCCAGCGCGCCGAAGGTGAACACGCCACCGTCGCCGGCGACCTCCCAGTATCCCTGCCCGGCCGGGGCGGCACTGATCCCGGTGACCGAAGCATTCAGGGGATGCCGCGCCATGCTGCCCCGGAACTTCGCGTCGCCGAAGGCGAAGATTCCGCCGTCGGCGGCGGCCAGCCAGTAGCCGTCCCCGCTGGGGGTGGAGGCAATGCCGACGATGGGCGAGTCGAGACGCCTGCTACCCAGCGAGCCGTGGAAGTCGGCGTTTCCGAAGGAGAACACGCCGCCGTCGGCGGCGGCCAGCCAGTATCCTTTGCCGCCGGGAGTCGCCGCGATGCCGACGACGGGCATGTTCAGATGCTTGCCGCTCATCGAGCCATGGAAGCCGGCGTCTCCGAAGGAGAACACGCCGCCGTCCGAGGCGACCTGCCAGTAGCCCCTGCTCGACGGAGTGCGGGCGATACCCACCAGCGGAGCGGCGCTGGTGGGAACCTCCGACGCCGTGTCGGCCAGGGCCGGGGACGCCCGAAACGCCGCCGCCGTGGGAAGGACCCCGACGGCGGCGGCACCGGCCGTACCGCGTAAGATTTCTCGACGAGACACGTGTATCATGGCGCACCTTTCCTGAGTCGGCCGCCCCCGTTCAGCCGGCAGCCGCGCCGGACACGTCTCGGAAACGCCGCGGCTCTGCTTCGAAACGCCGCCGGTGAAATCGTGACGCGTTGAATCTGATCCTAGCGCGGCCGGCGCGGGAAGAATGTCGATCGCCGCTAGCGGCTATCGGCTATTGGCCGATCGGCTGTTCGGCCACGCCTCTCCCGGTTTCCGTTCAGCCGCTGCGATCCCCGCCGTCGATCGGCTCCGCGGTGCCCGGGGCAATGACGGGATTGTTTGGATAGTCTGCCCCGGCCACGGCGAGCAGCCGCCGACGCCCATCCACGACCCGGCCCAGCCGCAACTCGTGGCTCATCTGTGTCCAGTACTCGAACGGGCTCAGGGTCGCGTCGAAGACGGGCAGCTGCTCCGCGGGCATCCCGGCCCGCCGGAACAGGATCGCGCATCGGGTCGCGGTTGGGTAGGCGGCCGCGAGCATCGCGATCTCCGCGTCGGAGAGCCCCGCCGGGGGCCCTGCCCACTGCACGGGAAGGGGTCCGGCGAGGGGGTCGGGGGCGGGACGGCGGCTCAGGTCGCCCGACCGGCCGCCGTCACCGCGAGGCCGGGCGTGGTCGGCCGGGACGCCGTCGTGGAGCCGGACCGCCTCCGCCAGCGCGGCGAAGTCGGCGTCGGCGGTGAAGTCGGCGTCGGCGGTGGAGTCGGCGACGTCGACGGACAACCGCACCACCACCTCACCGGATTCGGCGCGTAGAACGGTGACGACCGGCCTCGGGCCGTTTCGGCCCCGGCGGGTCCGCAGCCAGCTGACAAGGACGTACTCCAACGTCCGCACCGCGGCCGCGCCGGTGATGCTGAGCAGCAGCATCCCCAGCTCGCCGCCCATCTCCCCGGGTGCCGGCGGCCGTTCCAGCCGCCTTATGCGGCCCCGGAACTCGGGCTCGTCCACCAGCCACTGCCGCAGGCTGTGAAGCTGGTCCCCGGCCACGTCGCTGACCATGATTCCGATTTCCATCAGCCCCCCGTTCCCCGCCTCGGGAAGGCTCGGGAGCCGGCCGGGTCCGGAGCCGTCGGGGCTCCCGTACGGTTCCACGCGGTCCGTGGCGACGTCACGACAAATCATCGCATACTTCTGGTACCGCCCGTCTGGTGGTTTACTAAAGTCGGGATGGCGGTGAGCTCACGTCGCCGGCAAACGCGGCGTGAGCGGGCGGCGGGGGGCGCACGTCGGCATGGTCGATCTGTCCGGTAGTGGAACTCGTGCTCTGATCGTGGCGACGGCCCGCCATAATCCAGGTTCGCGTTTGCTGAACCTCCCGTCGGTTCGACGATCCGCGGAAGATCTTGCTGCGATTCTGGTGGACCGCTGCGGGATGACGCCCGAGAATATCGTCGTCTGCCATGACCCCGGCGATCCGATCTCGCTCGCGGATACGATCGGGAATGTTGCCCGGCAGGCGGACGACGTCTTCCTGATGTGGTATTTAGGCCATGGTGTGCTGGGGTCGGACCGCGGGTTGCATCTCGCCACTGCGGCAACCGCCGAGGTGTATGCTGACTTCCGTTCGCTGCCGTACCGCGCGGTCGGCGAGGTGCTGCTGGAGACCTGCGCGGCCAAGTCGATCGTGATGGTGCTGGATACCTGCCATGCCGGCGGGGCGGCATCGTCGGGGCCCCTCACCGGTCGGCTACCGGCCCCGGTCGGTCGCTCCGGCCGCGGGTCATTCCTACTCGCCGCCGCGTCCGAGGACGAACGGGCCCTGGCGCCGGTCGACGCCGACCACACCGCCTTCACCGGCGCGGTGCTGCGGGTGCTGGTTTCCGGCGACGAGCAGGCCGGCCCGACGCTGACCCTGGACCGGGTCGCCCGGGTCGTCGCGCGCGATCTGGCGGCCCGCAGGTACCCGCCGCCGCAGTGGTGGTCGAGCATCGAGATCGGGGATCTGGTCCTCGCCGACAACCCGGCGTTCATCCCTCCCACCCTGGAGCCCGACTCTCTCCCGCCCCGGCCGCGTCGATACGCCGCCGATGGAACGCGGATCAGCCCCTATCCCGGCCTGCGGCGCTTCGATGTCGACGACGCGGCTTTCTTCCACGGTCGGCGGGAGTCGTGCGGCCAACTGCTCGCCCGGGTCAATGACCGGCTGCGCGGCGCGGGGCCGCTGTTCGTCGTCGGTGCGTCGGGATCCGGCAAGTCCTCGCTGGTCCGGGCGGGACTCCTGCCGGCGCTGGCACGAGGAGACGCCGCGGGCGGGGCGTCGTCGTCGTGGCCGGCGGTTGTCCTGACCCCGGGAAGCGATCCGGTGGCCGCGCTCGCGGCAGCACTGGCGGGACCGTCCGCGACGGGCGGGGACGTGCGGGAGGCGGGTCGCAGGATCCGGGCCGACCCGGTCGCCGCGGTGGAACTCGCTCGCCGGATGGTCTCGGGCGCCGCACCTGAGCCGGAGGCATCGGCATCGTCGGGGTGGCTACCCGGCAGGTCCGCCGACGGGCGTCTGGTGATCGTGGTCGACCAGTTCGAGGAGTTGTTCACGCAGTGCGCTGATCCGCAGACACACGCAGCCGTGCTCGCCGCCCTCGTCGCCCTGAGCGCGGCGCAGGACACCGGTGCGGCACCGGTCGCGATCGTGGTGCTCGTCGTGCGGACCGACTTTCTCGATCAGACCACCGGCCATCCGGAGCTCGCCGACGCGCTGGCCAGCGGGCTCGTCATGGTGCAGGCGATGAGCCGCGCGGAGGTGCGGGAGGCCATCGAGGAGCCGGCGCGGGTCGCCGGCCTCGCCCTGGAGCGCGGCCTCGTCGATCTGCTGCTGCTCAATGTGCGGGCCGCCGGCGCCGAGCAGGGCTACGACGCCGGCGCCCTACCCCTGCTCGCCCACACCCTGTACGAGACGTGGCGCCGGCGGGAGGGCCGGATGTTGACCGTGGCGGGCTACGGCGCCACCGGCGGCGTCGCCGCGGCGGTCAGCCGGTCCGCGGAAGAGGTGTACGAGCGGCTGGACGAGGACGGAAGGCGCATCGTTCGGCAGGTGTTGGTCCGGCTGGTCCGCTCGGAGGACTACACGCGTCGGCGCGTGTCGCATGCGGCGGTCGTGCCGGGCGGGCAGGACGCCGCGGTGGTCTGGCGGGTCGTCGACGCGCTCGCCGCCGCCCGCCTGGTGACCATCGGCGAGGACGAGGTGGAGATCACCCACGAGGCGCTGCTGCGCGGCTGGCCGCGGCTGCGCCGCTGGGTGACGGCGGATCGCGGCTTTGAGAACCTGCAGCAGGAGATCGAGGCCGACGCGGCCCGCTGGGCCGACGAATCCGAGTCGCCCGACCTGCTCTACCGAGGTCGGGCGCTGGCCGCGGCGCAGGTCGGACTCGCGGGCCGGGAACTGAGCGATCCGCGCTCGGCCGCCTTCATCCGTGCCAGCGAGCGGCACGCGGTGCGCGTCGCCCGGCGGCGGACCGCGATCGTCGCGTCCTTGGTGGTCCTGTCGTTGTTGTTGGCGGGTGTGACGGTGGCGGCAGTGCGTCAACAACGGCTGACCGCGGCGCAGAAGGCGGATGCCATCAGCGGGCGCCTGACCGCGCTCGCCGGGAGGGTGGGCGAGCGGGACGCCGTGACGGCGCTGAAGCTCGGCGTGGCGGCCAACGGCATCCACGCCGACACCGACAGCCGCACCGGACTGGCCGCCACCGTCGCCGCGACCGGCTTCGCCGGCCTCCTGCCCGGCCACACCGGGCCTGTCCGGGCCGTGGTGGCGTTCCCGCGCCAGCCCGTGGTGGCCACCGGGAGCGAGGACGGCACGGTGCGGGTGTGGGACGTACGGGACCAGGATCGACCGCGTCCGTTGCGTGCGCCGCTGCCGGGCGGCGTGGCGAAGATCCGCGCGCTGGCGCTGTCCCCGGACGGCAAGCTGCTCGCGGTCGGGGGTACGAACGGCCTGGTCACGCTGTGGCGGATCGATCCGGCGGCGCAGGCGCACCGCGTCGCGGACGTTGCCAGCGGAATCGGCGCGGTGTTCGCGCTGGCGTTCGCCCCGGCGGGCGCGCGGCTGCTGGTCGGTGGCAGCGGCGGTGACCTCGCGCTGTGGGATCTGACGACCTCCGGGCCCGAAGGCGACGTCGTGCGGTCGACGCGGACGGCATCGCTTGTCGAGCACAAGGTCGCGGTGAACGCGGTGGCCTTCGAGCCGGGCGGCGCGGGCTTCGTCGCCGCCGCCGACGACGGCGAGATCTCGCTGTGGCGCTTCGACGGGCACCCGGCGCCGACGTTGCGCACGAGGTTCCTCACGGACGGAGGCTCGCTGCGCACGGTCGCCTTCGCCGACGACGGGAACCTCCTCGTCTACGGCGGCGTCGCCCACGAGGTGAAAATGATCGACTTCGCGGATCGGTCCGATCCGGACTTTATCGACGCCGCCCTCACCGGGTTCACCGACCGGGTGTCCGCGGTGGCGTTCCTGCCCGGCGAACGTACCTTGATCACCACCAGTCATGATCGAGCGTTGCGGCGGTGGGACCTGACCACCCCGGGCAACCCGCGGCCGGTCGGCAACCCGATCTTCGGCCACAACGGTGCCATCTGGGCGCTGGCCGTGTCCGCGGACGGCCGGATGGTGACGACCGCCAGCGACGACCGGACGGCGATGCGGTGGGATCTGCGCGCCGTCGGTGCCCCGCGGCCGATCGGCGCCCCGCTGGCCGGCGGCTCCGGGGCGGCCGATGTCTCGATGCACGGCCACCTGTTGGCCACCGCGAGTCGGCCCACCAATCAGGGCGGGCGGGGCGGCCTGCTGTGGGACATCGACGACCCGGCCCGGCCGGTCCTCGTGGCCGAACTCGACACCGGCGGGGCCGTGGCCCTGAGTGGCCCCCGGTTCAGCGGGGACGGAAAGCGGCTCGTGGCCCGCGCCGCCACCGCCGTCATCCTGTGGGACCTGCGCGACCCGCACCGGCCGAGACGGCTCGTCATCCACGACGACGCGACGAAGGACCTGTACAGGGTTGCGATCTCGAGGGACGGCCGGCGGATCGCGGCCGTGGGCTGGGACCGCTCCGTGACCGTGTGGAACGTCGTCGGCGACGGGTCGGCCGTCCACAGGCTCGGCGTGACCCGGCGGGACCACACGGACAACGTCTACGGCGCCGCCTTCGCGCCCGACGGGCACACGCTGGCGACCGGCTCGGCGGACCATCACGTGATCCTCTGGGACCTCGACGCGGCTGACGCGCCCCGGCGCCGCGCGGTGCTGAGCGGATCCACCGGATCGATCAACGGCCTCACCTTCTCCCCGGACGGGCGGCTGCTCGCCACCGGCAGCGGAGACCGGACCATCCGACTGTGGGACGTGCGCGACCCATCCCGGCCCAGGCAGCTCGGTCAGCCGATCGCCGGACACACCAGCATGGTCGCCGCGCTCGCCTTCTCCCCGGACGGTGCTCTGCTGGCCAGCGGTAGTTACGACGGAACCGTCCGATTGTGGGACGTGCGCAACCTCGCGGACCTGCCGACCGTGGCCATTCCCCTGGAACCGATCGGCAGCCCCCTGCTCGACGTGTCGATCACCTCCGACGGCGCCTCCCTCGTCACCGCCACCCTGGACGGTCCCGTGCGCGTCTGGGACCTCACGCTGGTCACGCGGCTGCTGGCCGACCCCGTCCCCCGCATCTGCACGCTGCTCGGCGGGGGACTGCCGCCCGAGGACTGGAAGATCTACGTTCCGGACCTGAAGTACCGCCGAACATGCCCCCAGTGATGATCTTTATGGTCGCGACGCGCGGTACGTCGCGGAGTCGGGGTCGGGATAACCCGAAGGCCGGTGGTGGGCCAGCCGGCTGGGAACGCCGAGGGCACGGCGGCAGGCTCGGAGGCGTCCCCACGGGGACCGGGTGTCCCGCGGAAACCGTGTTTCCGGGCGACCGAGCCGTGACACATTGCTCCCGAAGGCGCCGATGACCATGACGACCCCACCGCCCCCCATCCCCTCGCCGGAGCCTGGACCACCGCGCCGGCCGGTGGCCGCCGGTGACCACCCACCGGAGGGTGAGCGACGGGACGGTCTCCCGCTTGCCGGTGAGCAATGGGACGGCCCGCGGGATGGTGAGCGACGGGGCGGTCTCCCGCCTGGCGGACGCCCGCCGCGCTGGCGGGTGCACCGGGAGTTCGCCTACACCCTGGTCGGCCTGCCGCTGGGCATTCTCAGCTTCGTCTACGCGGTCGTCGCGATCTCCGTCGGCGCCAGCCTCGCCGCCACCGTCGTCGGCCTGCCGCTGCTGGCGGCCCTGATCGTCGGCGCCCGCCGGCTCGGCGAGGCGAACCGGCGGCTGGCCGTCGCGCTGCTCGACGCGGGCGTCGCCGCGCCCCGCCCGTTCCGGCCGCGCCGCCCCGGCGCGTCCGGCTGGATCCGGGCGGGGCTGGGCGACACGGTCGGCTGGCGGGCCCTTGCCTACCTGCTGCTGAAGTATCCGCTCGCGGTGGCCAGCGGGGTCGTCTCGATCACGCTGTGGGGCTACGCGCTGGGCGGGGTCACCTACGCGGTCTGGCGGCCGTTCCTGCCGTTGCAGCACGACAGCGACGGGCAGGGCCACCGCGGCGCCTCGTTCGGCACCGACTACTTCCTCGACACCGCCCCCCTCATCGCCGCGGTGACCGTGACGGGGCTGCTCCTGCTGCCCGTCGCCCGCTGGACGGTGCGCGGGCTGGTGCACCTGGACGTGCTGCTGATCCGCGGCCTGCTCGGCCCGACCCGACGATCCCTCACCGCACAGCGGGTGCGCGACCTGGAACGCACCCGCGCCGCGGCCGTGGATGACTCGGCCGCGGCGCTGCGCCGCATCGAACGCGACCTGCACGACGGGGCGCAGGCCCGGCTGGTGGCGATGGCGATGAACCTCGGCATCGCCCGAGAGCACCTCGCCGCCGCCGGCGACGCCGTCGATCTGGACGCCACCCGCACGCTGGTCGACGCGGCCCACCGCGACGTCAAGGAAGCCCTCGTCGAGCTGCGCAACCTCGCCCGCGGGATCCACCCGCCGATCCTCGACCGGGGCCTTGAGGCCGCGCTTGCGAGCCTCACCGCTGGCAGTGCCCTGCCGGTGCGGGTGAGGGTCGACCTGCCGGACCGCCCGTCGGCGGCGATCGAGACGATCGCCTACTTCTGCGTCGCCGAGCTGCTGGCCAACGCCGCCAAGCACAGCCACGCCGGCGAGGCACACGTCAGCATCATCGGGCGGGCCAGACGGGTGCGCGTGGTCGTCGGCGACGACGGTGCCGGCGGGGCGCGCATCGACCCCGAGGGCGGCGGGGGGCTCGCGGGCCTGGTGGATCGGGTCCGCACCGTGGACGGCTGGCTCGCCGCCACCAGCCCGCCCGGCGGCCCGACCGCCGTGACCGTGGACCTGCCGCTACACGCCTGACCGGCCGTGCCCGGAAGATCCGGTAGCCGGGCGCCGCGATACCGGAGTCCGCCGCGATCCGACTTCTCCGGGGTCTGTGGAGTGCCCCGATGACGGAATACAGTCGTGGCTGTTCCGTGCCTACGGACGCACCGATTGTGATTTTCGACAATTGGATGGGATGGGATTGCATGGTTGACGGACAGCGCGAGGTCCTCGAGGGGACGCCNGCGTCGGCGCAGCCTCATGATGCCGCCGAGACCATTGCCGGCGGCCCTTTGCAGGAAGAGGGTCCGGGTTCTCTCGAGCCGCTGCGTAACGGCCTCATCGCCTCCGTCGCCCTGATCGCCGTCGTCATGATTCTGATGTGCAGCTACGCGAGTGCCTTCGGGAAGGTCTCCCCGCACGAGATCAGCTTTGCGGTGGCGGCACCGCAGGCGGTCGCCGATCAGCTCGACGCGTCGCCCGCACTGGCCGTACGTCAGGTTGCCGACCTGGCCGCGGCGCGGCGGGCGGTCGAGCATCGTTCCGTGTACGGAGCATTGGCCTTCACCGGGGCGGACTCGGCCACCTTGCTGGTCGCGAGCGGGGCCGCACGCTCCGTCCAGACGGCACTGGTCCAGGTGGGCGAGCGGTTCGCCGCCGCGAGCAAGACAAGGCTGACCATCACGGACCTGGCCCCGACCGCGCCGAACAATCCCAGCGGAACGATCGAGTTCTACGCCATCGTCTTCCTGGCGATCGGCAGCGCGCTGGGCGCCACGGTGCTGGGGCGGGTCCTGGGAACCGTTCGTAATCTCCGGCACATGGGGCTGCGGGTCGGATTCCTGATGTTCTTCACCGGCCTGCTCAGCCTGGCGGCCACGGTGTTCGTGGACGGGGTGTACGGCGCGCTCGCCGGCCATCCCGTGCCGCTGTTCGCCGTGCTCTGGGGATACACGACGGCGATCTGTCTGGCCTGCACGGGCGTCGCGGCGCGGTTCGGAACGCTGGCCTCCATCGTGCTCACGCTGACGCTGACGGTTCTCGGTAATCCCAGCGCGGGCGGGCCGGTGGGCCGGCCGTTGCTCAACGATTTCTACGCCGCGCTGACCCCGTACTTCCCCCACGGCGGCGGCCTGTCGGTGCTGCGCGGCGTCCAGTACTTCGACGGCCGCGGCATCGCCTCCGGCGTCATCTGCCTCGTCGTCTGGGCGGCCGTCGGACTGCTGCTCCTGGCAGGTGCGGCCTTCCGCACCGGGTTGGGGACGCGGGCGGGCCAACCTGCGCCCGCCGCCGCTTAGCCGATACCCGGGTGACCGTGCGGCAGATCTTGCGCACGGTCACCCGGATCAGGTCGGTGGCCGCCGAACGTTCGTCAGGGGGTCTTCGCGGCCTCGAGCNCGTCGAGGAGCTTCTGCCAGGGGAACAGGGCCTTCCACGCCTCGATGTCGGGGATGTTCTCCAGCACGACGTCCTCGTATTCGAAGATCACCTGCACGCCCCAGGAGCGCAGGGTCGCGATGTTCGCGAGGAACGCGGGATGCTTCGCGTGGGTCGGGTTCGGCGGCAGCCCGATGATGATGGGGATTCCCGAGCAGATGGTCTCGTTGAGCAGGCTCAGCGCGAGGGTGTCCGAGATCCCACCGGCGAACTTGTTCACCGTGTTGAAGGTGGCTGGCGCCACCACGATGGCGTCGGGTACCGGGCGCTCCTCGTTGTCGTCCTCGACCAGTGCGTACTCGCTGCGCACCCCGTGGCCGGTGAGGCTGGCGAGCAGCCCGGTGTCGATGAACTTCAGCGACGACGGGGTGGCGACGACCCGGATGTCCCAACCGGTGGACTGCGCCTGCTTGACGAAGACCGGGAGGTCGTCGGCGGGATACCCGCCGCCACAGACGACGATGTAGAGCGCGCGATGTCCGACAGTCATGGCGAAGAAACCCATCTCGAGGCCGCGGAGATACCGGAAGCATTTGTTCCAGCCGTCATTCTCCCGGCGATTCGGCCACTTTCCGGGCGGAGCTGCCGAACGTCGGGTGCGGACGGTCCGAAGGTCCCGCCGCACCCGGGCACCGGCAGGGGGACAGGGACAGGGGCAGGGGCAGGCGCGGTTGCGGGTCCGCCGCGGTTGCGGGTCTGCCGCGGTTGCGGGTCAGATGCGGGTGAAGGCCTCCGCGTCCCGGCGGAAGCGGTCGAGTTCGGTCAGGCTGATCGTCGGTCGGGCCTGCCGGGCGGCGTCGAGCAGGTCCTGGGTGCCCAGCGGCGTGGTGGCGGGATTCTGACCGCCGTCCGGGCCGGCCTCGTCCGAGCCGGGCTTGCCGTGCAGCCAGGTGTCGTCGGCGGCCCGGTGGAAGGCCGCCGCGGCCGAGCGCTGCACGACCGCGGAGAGGTCCGCCGGGGTGAACAGGTCGGTCGCGGCCACCACCGCGTCCAGGTCGATCTCCGCCTTGTTGGCGACCCGCTCCAGCAGCCCTGCCAGCAGCACGCGACGCCCGCTGGCGTCCGGCGGCCCGACCGGAAGTACCAGGTCGAACCGGCCGGGCCGAACGAACGCCGGGTCCAGCGCCGACACCGCGTTCGTCGCGCAGATCAGCAGCCGACCCTGCACCCCGCGGAACAGCGGGATCGCCTTGAGCAGCTCGTTGACGACCGACTGGTTCTCCGGCCGGGTCTCGCGGGACTGGGCGATCTCGTCGACCTCGTCGATGAACACGACGACGCGCTCGACGCCCATCAGGTCGTTGATCGCCGACCGCAGCTCGGCGGCGAGCCCGGCCGCCCCCGAAGCCAGCCGCGACGGCAGCAGCTCCACGAACGGCCACTCCAGCCGGGCGGCGACCGCGCGGGCGAACGACGTCTTGCCGGTTCCCGGCGGCCCGAACAGCAACATCGCCGTCGGGATGACCACCCCGTACGCCTCGGCCAGCTCGCGTTCCCGCACCGGCAGCAGCAGCCGCTGCTCGATGAGCTTGCGCTCGTCCTCCATGCCCGCGAGGTTCGACCACTCGGACGTGCTCAGCAGGGCCCCGCCCCAGCGCTCGACGGTCGACACGTCCGCCGGGCGCAGCGGGATCTGCTTGTCGTAGAGCACCTGCCCGGTGGCGCTGAAGCCGCGGTTGAGGAACGCCTCCTCCCCGGACTGGCCGGGAGTGATCAGCGTGGTGATCCGTCGGCAGCCGGCGTGCAGCAGCAGGTTTTCCACGCTCTGCAACAGGCCTGAGCCGATGCCGTGATGGCGCCAGGCCGGCGCAAGCGCGACCGTGAGAACCCGACCCGCGCCGCCCTCCTTGCGCCCGATCGCGGCCCCCACGATGTGCTCGCCGGCGACGGCGACCACCACCGGGGACTCGGTGTCGGGCGGCTCGTGCCGCAGCGCCAGCACGGTGTCGGTCAGGTTGATCGGCGGCCCGCCCGGGGTGCTGTGCACCTCTTCGAGTAGCCGCACGGTGGCCGCGTAGTCGACGGTCTCGTAGGGACGGATGTGCCAGATGGGCACGCTGGCTCCTTCAGGTCGGTCACCGACGGATCGTCGAGACGACTCTGCCTGGGCGGTCGCTGCGAACCCGTCGGGACTGATGGAGCTTTGCGGGGGGACCTAGGGACCGGCACCCGTTGACGAAGGCAGTCCGTGTGCCCGGGGGTGCTCCCCTGAGAAGGGTCGCCGTCTCGTTGCCCGAGGGCGCCCGACGGTGCCCGCCCGGCTGCGTGGCCGCTGGTGGTCGCGCGGCACCGAGCGATGGTGACGCTGCTCGCCAGGCACCTTCGACGGGCGGCCCGGCGACGCTCCTTCGGGCGCCCACATCGTGGACCCCGCCACGCCCGTCCGGGGGAGACCGGTCCTTCCCGGGCCCCCCGAACGGGTGAATCGGCCGGTGCTGTGTATGGGAGCGGCGCAACCTGTCTCCTCCACAGGGACACAACGGATGCCGAACCCTGTGGAAGAGACATGGAGGCGCTGTCCCACGCATCCCGCGGGAGCGGTCGGTGTCAGGGCAGGGGCGCGGCGAGGGTGAGCACGCGGGTGATCTGGGCGGCGGCGAGGTTGTCGTCACTGATCAGCGTGAGCGTCGCCGGGCCGCGGCCGGCCGGCGGCGCCGCGGCGACGGCGAGGCCCTCGTAGTTGTCGAGCAGCGGGTTGAGCTGCGGTTCCCGGCTGGGCGCGCCGAGAGTCGGGCAGCGGACGAGGTCCGCGACCGGCCGTTTGGCCACGATGTCGGCGGCCGGCGCGGTGGCGAGATCGGCGATGCCGCCGACATCCGGTGCCCGGTCGGCGCCGGTGACGGCGTAAAGGGTCGCCGTGTTGCCGACGTTCGCCGTGAACGATGCCTCCAGCACGACCAGCCGCCCGTCGCCGTACGCCGTCGCCTCGGCGATCCGGTTGCCCGGGTCGACCTGATAGCCGATCTGGCGGGTCAGCCGGAACCCGCCGGGCGTGCCGGCGTCGGCGGCGTAGACGAGGATCCGGCGGAATCGGGCCTGGCCGCTCCCGGGTTGTCCGGCCCCGGCCGGGGCGTCCCCGGCGAGCGTGCCCTCCATCGCGGCGTAGACGAACCGCCCCGACGGCGAGATCGACAGGCCCTCCAGGGTGGCGTTCGCCGTCGCCTCGCCGGCGGGTGCGACCGCGAACCGGGCCGGCACCGTGAGCTCCCCGGCCTGCCGGCCGTCCCGCCCGAACACCCGCACCGACGGCTCCGTCTCCGAGCTGACCAGGAACCGCCCGTCCGGCAGGACGGCGACGCCCTCCCCGTCGAAGCTCGCCGCGTCGTACGGGGTGCCGTCCGGGCGGCGCAGGGTCAGCGTGCCCGTCAGCCCGGGGTGGCGCGGGTCGCGGAAGAAGAACAGCCGAGCCGGCTCCGTCCCGCTGTGGTCCTGGACCGCCACGTACCCGCCGCTGCGCCGATCCGCGGCGAGCCCCGACAGCCCCCCGACCGTCACGCCGTCGATCGACGCCTTGTCCAGCGCGTCGCTGAACCCGACCGCGACCGCGGTGGGCGGGCAGGCCCTCTCCCACGGCACGCTCGGCGCTGTGGCGGCACCGGCCGCCGCGGGATTGCCGGTGGCCGTCGGTGCGGTGGCCGTCGGTGCGGCTGCCGTCGTCGGTGAGGCTGTCGTCGTCGCCGCGGCTGCGGCCGTGGCGGCGGAACACGCGAGTGCCGCTGCCGCGGCGGCCGCCAGGACGGTGCGACGGATCGGTGTCATACCGTCACACTTTCCGGGTGGGGGTGACCGGCGGAAGACCTGTGAGGTGAACGGCGTCCGAACAGACGCCGTCTGTCCTTGTCGGCCAGGCGGGGGTACTCACGACCAGCCTTCGGCGGCGAAGTTCTCGCCGCGTCGGAACAGCTCGATGCCGGTACGGGACGTTCCATAGGTCCGCGCGGGGATCGCGTCGAGGGGGAACCAGGCGATTCCGGCGCACCTGTCCGGCTCGGCGTTGACCGGCTCACCCGTCCAGCTCGCGGGCCGGAAGACCAGGCCGACGCGCGCGATGCCGCGGTCATTGCGGGAGTGGATCGTGGCGGTGAGGGAGAGCCTGGACCGGTCGAGGACGAGGCCGGTCTCCTCGTGGGCCTCGCGCACGAGGGCGCTGGCGGCGTCCTCGTTCTGTTCGAGTTTTCCGCTGGGCAAATTCCACCAGCCGTCGGCGAACCCTGTTCCCGCGCGCAGGGCCAGCAGCACCTGGTCGTCACGAACCAGGAGCAGTAACACGTCCACGGGACTCGTGTAGGTCATCGGATGTCCGGGGCCGGCGGATTCAGTTCTCGTCGACCGCGGGGTCGGCGGGGGAGCCGAGCAGGGCGGTGACGGAGGCGGGGATCTGGAAGCCGATGGCCTGGCCGGACTGGTCGTCGTAGACGGCGTCCAGGAGCGGCTCGGCGTCGAGCGGGATGCGCCCGCGGCCCTGGAAATAGGCGACGATGCGGCGCACGGGACGGGTGAAACCGCGCAGGCTGCGGTCCGCCTCGTAGCCGGCGATCCGGTACACCTCGTCCCGACTGATGAAACCGTCGGACGCGGCGGCCCGTTCGATCGCCCGTGCCTGCACCGCCGCCTCCTGGCGCAGCCGGCCGAGGACCGCGTCGACCGCCACCGCGGTCCAGCCGGGCTCCTGGTCCTCGGGCTCGTCGTCCCGATCGTCGCGCTCCTGCTGGAGTTGTTGGACGCGCCCGACGTCGGCCAGGGCGGCGGCGGGAACCTCGACGCTGAGTACCTCCCCGGCCAACCTGAGCAGCTCGTCCGGCCGGACCATGAACAGCGCGCACTCGGCGGTGTCGAGCAGCTCCCGGACGAGCTCGGGCCGCGGGCCGATGGGGAGTCCCTGGTCGAGGCGCCACCAGTCCTCCTTGACGTCCCCGGTGACGAAGAGGACGGGGCGGCGTCGCGTCGCGGCTTCCACCTGGATCTGCTTCCACAGCACGTAGTCGCCGGCCGGAGCGGTGCCCTTCTTCGCGCCGTCCTTGTAACCAGGCGGGATCTGCTGCTCGACCCGGCGCAGTCCCTCCTCGAGCGCCGCCTGATGCTCGGGGGGCGCCAGCGCGGGGCCGACCCGCCCCTCAAGGATGGTCGCCAGTCGCTTCACGACCGGGTCGAGATTGGAATCGGTGGAATACCGGGCCATTTCGCGGTCGTGGGCGGCGGCGATCTGCTCTGACACGTGATCGAATCCGGCGGTGAGCGCCTTGCGCAGGTCGGCTGCCTCCGCGGGATCGAGGGACAGCCGCTTGGCCCAGGTGCGGATCACCTGCTCGGCCTGGCCGCGCAGCTTGTCCAGGTCGTTTCGGGTCGCCGTCGTGCCCCGCGGATCGCGCAGCACATTGTTGCGCTGGGTCCAGAACTCCGCGATGACCTGATGCGGTGCCCAGACCCGCTCCCCGAGCCCGGTGAGCACGTCCAACAGGTTGTCGCGCGCATCCGGGTGATAGCGGTACAGGTTGAGCAGGACATTGGTGTCCGGCACGACCATCCCGGTGGTCAGGACTCGCCGGTAGTCCTCGACCGACGGCGTGCGGTACGCCTCGAACCCGTCGAACAGTCCGCCCTTTGACGGTGCACCGGGCGCCGAACCTCTCGAAGCCGTGATCGATTCCCCCATGTTGAAAGTCTAGAATATTGCTAGAAAGACAACGGCGGGGAGTCTCCCTGCATGGCCCGGTCGCTCAGCCTGGCGCCCAGGGTCGCGTCGATTATCTTGCGAATGAGTCGCTCCCGGTTCTCCTTGGCCAGATGCGGGATCCGCAGGGCGTCGGCCAGGGACGTCAGGCGGGCCACCGTGCCGAACCGATCCAGATGATCATGCGCCTCGGCGCGGCTCGCCATCGTCAGCAGCGTGCCTCGGACCGCGGCCGCCTCCTCCGCCAGGACGGGAGCGGCGGACCGACGCCCGGTGGTCAGGCGGTTGGGGCGCCCCGGTCGGCTCTCCTGACGCGGCGAGGCGGCCGGGGCGGTGCGGCCGGAGTGGGCCAGGTCCGCGGGCCCGGCGCTCGCCTCATCCGTCCGGGCTTCCACCGGTGTCGTCGGCGCGCCGAGGATCAGCTCGCGTCGGCCGGAGATGAGGTCCTGCAGCCCGTCGTCATCGAGACTCCCCACGAGGACGGCCAGCCGGTGCAGGAACGCCGCGAACGCCGCTGACCGATCGTCAGGCATGGCCCAGGGCCTCCAGTCGTTTGGTGAATTCCGTGGCCAGCCCCTGCCACTGCTCAAGCAGGTCGCCGGCCGGCGGCGGATCGGTGAGGACCAGCGGCACATTCTCTGCTGCCGCCCTTGCGTACGGGACCGGATTGTCGAAGATGACGGACTCGAAAGTCGGGTACTCCTCTCGCACCATGTGAATGAAGGTGCGCAGCGATGCGGACACCTCGTTGCCCCGTTGGCGGCGGGCCATCGTGAAGACCACGCCGAGGATTCGCGGCAGCAGCCGGGTGGGCATGCCGCGGCGGGCGGCCGCGCTGCCGCCCATGGCGTTGTACCGGGCCTGGAAATAGCCGAGACGCTCCCGGAGATGGCCGATTGCGAGCCTGGACAGCTCGTCCGGGCGGGCCGGCACCACGAGACCGTCGCTGGCGACGACCGCGGCGCGCGTCAGAACGCCGAAGTTCGGCGCACAGTCGAGCAGCACGAGGTCGTAGCCTGCGGCCCGCACGGATGCCACGGCGGCGACGAGCCGTCCGTAGACCCGTAGGAAAGGCGTGCGCGGGGGCGTCGGGCTGCCCAGTTCGTAGAGGAGCCGCTCCTCGGCGTCGCTGAGCTGGAGATCGGCGGCGACGAGATCGAGCCGTCCGCCGTCGAGGTAGAAGTTTGCCTGCTCCGGGGTCACCACGACGTTGGTCAGGCCGGGTGGATCCCCGCGGGATCGCCACGAGTTCAGCCAGTGCGCGATCGTCCGGTTCGGTCGCAGGCGATCGCCCCAGTGCTCGGGCGGATAGAAGGACAACGTGAGGCTGGACTGCGGGTCCAGGTCGATGAGGAGGACCTTGCGGCCCTCGCGGGCGAGCTGGGCGCCGAGATTGGCGGTGACGGTGGTCTTGCCGACGCCGCCCTTGTAGTTGACGACGGTGACCACCCGCATGTCCGCCTCCGACCGTGCCGCCCCCGCAGCGGGCCACGGGCCGAACGCTAATCGGCGGAGCCGGCGGCGTTCGGGCGTTCGGATCAGCCCGGACGTCAGTGTCATCGGGTGCCCGTTTGGCGCCCTATGCGCCTGTTTCAGGCGTGCGGATGCGTGAGATCTGTCGCTGCGGAACCGTCGACGGCGCGTGCCCTGCCGGTCAGTCGCCTTTGGCGCGGGCGATGACCTCCTCGTCGGTCAGGGGGGAGGCGGGGTGGTGGGTCAGACACAGCGGGGTGCGGATCTTCTCGAAGGTCAGTGCCTCGCTGGTGGCGTAGAACTCGCCGACGCCGAGCCGGCCGATGTCCGCCGCGTCACCGCCACTGGCGCGCGCCATCAGCCGGGCCGCGTCGATCTGGGTCGGGCTGTTGAGCCGGCCGAACAACTGCGTGGTCGCGTTCCCGGGGATGCCGTTGTGCAGGTTCTTCGGCGCCTGGGTCGCGAACACCAGCCCGAGGCCGTACTTGCGGGCCTGGGCGGCGAGCGCCAGCGTGCTGGCGGTGCAGGCGGTGGTCGGCCCGGACGGGGCGAACGTCTGCGCCTCGTCCATGACGAACAGGCCGCCGAGGGGACGCGCGCCCGCGGGGTTGCGCTTCACCCAGGCGAACAGGGCGAGCTGGAGCTGGTTGACGAAGCTCTGCCGCTGCTCGTCCCGGGGCAGCCCGATCAGGCTGATCACGGAGACGCGGGCGCGACGTCCCGGGGCCGGGCGAAGCAGCGCCCCTGGATCGACTGGTGCGCCCTGCCCGCCGAACAGCGGGTCGTTCACCATCGCCGCGCGCAGCGTCTGGGCCAGGCCCTTCGCGAGCTTGTCGGCCGGGTCGAGGTCGGTTACCCCCCCCGGCAGGTCCGCGAGCAGCTCGACGAACGCGGAGAGACCCGATCGGTTCCCCCCCGCGAAGTGCCGCACTGCGGCGGTGAGGATCGCCCGGCCGATGCTGGCCCGGGACGTTGTACCGGTCACTCCCGCGCGCGCCGCCAGGGTGGCCACGGCCGCGTCGACCGCCGTCTGGAACTCGTCCGGATCGTCGCGCAGGCCGGCGAAGTCGGGCAGCGGCTGGAAGCTCACCGGTCGGCCGCCGTCGCGCCGCGGTGTCCAGATGACCACGTCGGTGCCGGTGAGGTACTCGTCGGCGAGGCTCTTGTCCTCGTCCCGCCAGCCAGCCGGCGGACTCGGCCACGCCTCGCCCAGCCGGGCCAGGTCGTTGTTCGGGTCCAGCACGATCGAGGACACGCCCCGCAGCGCCGCCTCCTCGACCAACCGCCGGATCAGTACGGTCTTGCCCGACCCGGACCCGGCGAAGATCGCCACGTGCCGGCGCAGGACGGCGAGGTCGAGCCGGGCCGGCTCCGCCGAGACCAGCGAGGTGCCGAGGACGAAGGCGGACGGCGCGCTCGTCCGCCCGGCGGGGGCGGGGATGTCGGCGACCCGATCGGGGGAGCCGTCCGTCGATGCCGACCGGCCGGCCGCCGCACCTGTCCTGCCGTCCGTCCGACTCGCGGCGCCGACCCCGGGGTCCGCGGCGCCACCGCCGGGCAGGTCGCCGCCGCCGGGCAGGTCGGCGGCGGCGTCCTCAAGGGCCGTGCGCAGCAGGGACGTTCCGCTGGCGGGGCGGCGCGCGGTCAGCCATTCGCGCAGGTGGGGATGCTGGCGGTCGAACAGGGTCCGCAGCGCCGCGAAGGTGGCCAGATCGTCGCGGTCGAGGCGGTGCACGATGCCGCCCGCGGCGGTGAAGGCGGCGAGCGCCTCGTGCGTCTTCGCCCCGTGGCCCCAGGCGGTGTTGCGCAGCAGGAACAACCGTCGGCGCGGGTTGCCGGCGGCGATCCCGGACATGACGCAGGCGCTGGTGATGCGGGGCAGGATCGCCCGGCCGTGGCCGGAAGTGATCGCCCGGAACGACCACTGCGCCTGCTCGCCGGTCTCGGCGTTGAGGGTGTGGGACAGCCGGGCGTGCAGCGGCGGGCGGGCGCTCGGGCTCGGTTCGAGGCTGAAACCGCGGCGTGTCCCGCCGTTTTCGGTGATCCAGGCGGTGAGTCCCGCGTTCAGCAGCTCCGGCATGACGATGTCCTCATTGGCCGGCGTCACGCTCGGCACGGTCGCGACCAGCTCAGCGAACACCGCGTCAAGCTCCGCCAGGTACGGCCCGGCCGGCGGCGGTGTCACCGTGACAGGGGCGGGTTCGGCCGAGCTCTCGTCGGGATCCTCGGCAGGGGTCGCCTGCTCCTCGCCGGGCGGCAGGCCGGCCGACTTCTCGGCGCCGGCCTTCTCAGCGCCGGCCTTCTCAGCGCCGGCCTTCTCGGCGCCGGCCTTTTCGGCGTCAGGGGCGAGCGGCGTGGCGAAGTCGTCCAGCTCGCGGACGACGCCGGCGGACAGGCAGGTCTCCAGGTGCCGGTCGATGCGTTGCAGCAGCTCGCGCGGGGTGTAATGGGGGGCTCGGTCGAATGCCGCGCGCTTCACCGGCCAGGTCGGGTAGGGCGGGGTGAAGCCGATCCGGTCGAAGTCCTCCCGGAACCGCCGCTCGATGATCCGGACGGTGATCGCGGGATCCTCCAGCCGGTTCAGCGGCATGATCTCGTGGAAGCGGTCGCGCACGGACGTCACCGCGTTCTCCCGGAACAGGATCCAGCTCGCCGGCAGGCAGGCCAGCAGGCATAGCGTCCGCTCGGTTCGCTCGTGCAGCATGAGCAGCCCGTCGGCGAGCACGTTGAACGCCACCGACCCGCCGCGCCGCCCATCCGGATCGTCGTCACGGACCGCTGCCTCGGCCACGACCGTGTCGACCTGGTCCACCGCGATCACGCTCGGCCCGGTCAGGGCCAGCAGCCGGGACAGCTCGTGCACGATGTCGGCCGGGCGGCGGGTGGCGGGCCGGATGCCGCGGCGGGCCCGCTCGCCGGGCTCCTGTTCGTCCATCGATCGCAGGTAGGTCTCGCCAACGGTCAGTTCGTCGTAGTCGTCGGAGTTGTACAGCGTCAGGGCCCGCAGGGTGTGCTGGCACTCCCGGGCCAGCGCGCGGTCGTGGTCGCCCAGCGCGACGATGAGGTCCTTCAGGTATCCCGGCTCCAACGCCGTCTCGCCCACGACGGAGGCGGTCAGCTCCGCGGGCACGCGCAGTAGCTCGCACAGCGACCGCAGGAACCGTCGAAGCTGGGTCTCCCCGTCGACGGGCCGGAACAGGTCGGACAGCATCGACCCGACGACGCTGGCATGGAACGCCTCGCTGCTCGCGTGCCCGACCAGGAAGAAGTACCCGCCGAGTTCCTGGACCTGCTGACGGACCCAGCCGAGCAGGTGCGTCTTGCCCGCGCCGGCTTGGCCCTGCACGACGACGCCGAGCGGCTTGTNCGTGTCGGCCTCCATGAGGGAGGCGAGGATGCGTCGCCGCGGCTCCGTGTGCAGGCCGTCGACGTGGACCGGGGAACTACGCCAGACGTCCTCCAGTGCGTGCACCCAGTCCAGCCTGATGGCGGCCAGGGCGTCCAGTTCGGTGATCATGACGGTCCGATCAGCAGCAGGTGGTTGTCGTGCTCGCCGATGCGGACCGCCGCCGCGCGGTCCGCGGCGTTCAGCGACTTCTGGTCCTCGTCGGGCACGACCCGCACGTCCGGCTGGCGCGCCATCCGTCGCAACGCCTGATCGACCTGTGCCTTGGCCGTGCCGCCGAGAAGCGGGCGGACCTTTGCCAGCCGCACCCAGTCGTACGGCCCGGCGGCGAGACTGGCATACGCCGCCCGAATGGCCGCCTCGATGGCCACGCCGCCGTCCTCGTCGACCGTGCCCTCCGCGAGCCGGCCGCTGTCCGCAGGTCTGGCGTAGCCCGCGGGCCTGGCGTAGTCCGCGGGACCGGTCTTGTCCGCGGGCTCAGCGTCCGCGGTTGCCATCGTCGCTGTCGATGGAGCCGGCGCAGTGCCCGCGGCCGGTTCCGTGCCCGGGTCGGGCGGTGCTGGTGTCGTGGCACTCGCCGGCGGGGAATCGGCCGGCTCGGGCGGATCGGCGCGGAACAACTCCCCGATGGTGATCCGCTCCCTCCCGAGGAACCGGTGCAGGCCCTCGGCGACGGCGAAGAAGACCCCGGTGGGCAGGCTGCCCGCCTCGATCGCACGCGGCGCCAGCTCCTGCCGACCGCGCGCCCAGCCAGCGTCGGTGACCTGGTGGAACAGGAAGTTGCCGTGGCCGGGCACCTTGCCGCTCTCGACGAGGCGGAGCTCGTTGAGCCGGCGGCGCTCGGCGCCGACCAAGGTGAATCGGAACCGCTCGCGCAGTTCCTCGTTGGAGATCGGCCGGTCCTGTGCGAGCAGGGCCAGCAGGATCGCCGCCTCCCGGGCGGACAGGGCTGAGCGGTCGCGGCTGGCCGAGCCCGTGCGGCGCGCCGTGGCCGGGCGGCCCGCAGAGCTCTTGGGGGCCGCCGAGCTGGCGGGGGCTGGGGAGCTGGCGGTGGTCGGGGAGGNGGCGGGGGNCATGGTTCTATGCCTCTTTCGGAGTCTTCCGGCGTGCCTCAACGCATCGTTCGATCTGGCTCGCGACGGCGTCCACGTCGTCGAGCACCTGGTCGTTGGTGAACCGCAGGACCGCAAAGCCGTCGAGGACGAGTTCGGCGTCCCGCCGGCGGTCCGATTCGTAGTGCGCGACCCCGCGGTGTTCCGGACCGTCGACCTCGATGACCACCCGCTCGGCGGACCAGACGAGGTCGAGGTAGTGCAGCCCGGTCAGCGGGCCGGGGCGGTGGGGCTGGTTCCAGGCCCGCCCGTGCGCCCACTCCCGGGCGCGCAACGCGCCTTCGAGCCGCTTCTCCGCCCGGCTCGCCGGATGCGGCCGGCCGACGACCGCGGGCAGCACCACCCGCTCCTGTCGGCCATCACCGCCCGCTGGCGTAGCCGGCTCATCCGTCGCCGTGGCCGTCGCCGTCGCTGGCGCCGGCTCCGTCTGGTTGATCTCGGCCGGGGTCCGGGCCGCCCGGGTCGGCGCTGCGGCCTCGCCCGGCAGCGGGGACGCCGTCGTCTCGGATGCCCGGTCGGCCGGGGCCGGGCGCCCGCTTGCGGGGCAGGACACGGTCCTGGCCCGGTCGGCGTCCGGGCCGTCGGGGAGCCCGGTCAACCACACGCCGACGCGTGCCGTGTAGGCGAACCAGGCCAGTGCGTCGAGGGCGGTCCGTCGGTCGCGGGGCCGGCCCCCGGATGCCTCCGGATCGACGAGCAGTGCCAGCCGATCACGGCCGTACCCGGCGGCAATGGCCTTCGCAACGCCCGCGGCCCGCACCTCGACGGTGAACCGTGTCCCCGTCGGCACCCCGCGCAGCGACCGCTCGGCCAGATCCGCCAGGTACGGCCCGAATACATCGAGCGCGGCGGCGGCACGGCCGGCGAGGGCCCGCGCCGCGGCCACGCCGGCCCCGCCCGCCGACTCGATCACCTCGGCGCCCGGCAGCCAGCCGGGGAACAGCGCCACCGCGACCGACTCCAGATCGGCGAGTAACGCCCGTTGGCAGGCGGCGAGCGACGGCCGCGCGGCCGGACGGTAGCCGAGGACGGCGGGCGCGTCGGCGGGCAACGGGTCCAGCGCGGCGCGGACCGCCGGTTCGACCGTGTCGGCCAGCCGGATGACCCGATCCGTGGGCAGCATCGCCCAGGTTCCGCCGCGCCTGACCCGGGGCCTCGCCGCCGGCCGACCTGACTCCTGCGGCGGGTTCGCGCGTGGTGCGTCGCGGGCGGCCTGTTCTGGATTGCGGGTAACTGAGCCTGAGCCTGGGCCTCGGGCGGCAGGGCCTGGGAGCGGGGAGGCTGGGGCCGCGTCCGGAAGGGAAGACGCCGAGACAAAGCCGCTGCCCCCCGGCCGGATCGCCAGCATCGTCGCGGGCCGCGGCTGCGTGGTCCGGGGCGGACCGCCGGGTGCGGCGGCCGGGGGGCGAGGAGTGTCGGCAGCCTGGTTCGCCCTTCGCCGCCACGCGGACGCCGCTCTGCCGGTCGGCGGTGTGGCCGGACTCCCGGCCTGGGAGCCACCGCCAGCCGAGGCCGGCGGAAAGGCGGGTTCGGTCAGCCGGGTTTGCGCCCGGGCTGGGAAGGCCGGTTCGATGCTCGGCTTCGCGCGTCCATCGATCGCGTGCCGGACCAGGGCGATCAGCGTGTCACGAGCGGAATCGGCGGGATGGTCGAACAGGTCGATGGGGGCGAGCTGCTTCAGCAACCCGGGCAGCTCGCATTCCTCGACCCGGACGGGTAGGAGTCGCCGGCCGGCTCCGGACGGGTCGGCGGCGAACGCCGCCTGCCATTCCGGGGTGTCGTCCAGGGAGCGCAGATACGCCGGCGACAGCACGACGATGGTGCGTTCCGCGCCGACGACGCCCTGCTGGAGATGCAGGCTCCAGTTCGATCCGGGCACGAAGTCCCAGGCCCGGATGAGCACCCGGTAATGCGCGGACTCCAGCTGCCAGGCGAGCCACTCGGCCCACTGGCGATCTTCGGCCGCATACGAAAGGAAGAAGTCCCATCGTCCCGTGGCCGACACGCCGTCCTCACCCCCGTTTCGGACTCGGCGACGATTGTGCCACCGGGCCGCAAGGCCCGTGACGGCCGGTGGTTCCGGTACCCGCGGGCCCGCCTGTAGCCCGCCGGCCGCCACCCGCCGCCGGCTGTCGAACGGCCCGTGCTATCGCGGCGCCTTCTCCCGCGACCCGACCGATGCGGGGTTCCTGGAAACCGTCAAATTCCGATGTGAAAAGCTCGGGATGTTTGCTGGGAGAACAACGGCGGGGGAGTCATCCCGTACCGCGTGGATGTTCCGCCGAACGCATCCCGCCCGCTTCGGGGACCGCGGATAGGACACCGACGGTAATCCCCGGCCGGCCACGGGCGGTGGATCATGCTGACGGCCAGGTCGGTACCGGCAGGTGATGCTGAGTTTCGGGAAACGCTGGTGGCCCCAGCCTGGGAACGCGGACGCGAAACTGGTCCTCGTCGCCCACTCCATGGGCGGTCGCGGCACCCTCACCGACCTCTCGCCCGGCGCCTGAACCCTGCACGCCGGCCGGCCGTTGCCGGGTGGACGGCTCGTCGACACCCGTCACCGTCCCCGTCGTCGTCCTTGCCCCGCGACCCCGACCGCTCGGCGGCGGAGCGGCCGGAGGGGCCGGAGGGGCTCGGTTATAGTCGGCTCACGGATGATCCCGGCCTGGTGGCGGGCCGGAGGCGACGGGGGAACGCGGCGGACGCGGGGTAGCGCGTGATCGTGCAGGGGCACGTCCAGGCGGTGCTGCCGGACTACGAGATCGGGGCCGAGCTCGGCCGGGGCGGGTTCGGCCGCGTGTTCGCCGCCCGGCATCGCCGGCTCGACCGGGACGTGGCGGTCAAGGTGCTGGCGGTGCCCGCGCCCGCGCCGGAGCTGCCCGCCGACGGCGTCGACGCCGAGGCGCGGATCGTCGCGAGCCTCGACCATCCGCACATCGTCCGGGTCTTCGACTACGTGCGCGACGCGGACATGGCGCTCATCGTCATGGAGCTGCTGCCCGGCGGGACGCTGGCCCGGCGCGCCCAGGCGGGGCTCGCGCCGCCGGCCGCCTGCGCCATCGTCGCGGCGGTCGCCGTCGCCCTCGACCGGGTGCACCGCGAGGGCCTGCTGCACCGCGACATCAAGCCGTCGAACATCCTGTTCGCCGCGGACGGGGCGCCCAAGCTCACCGACTTCGGCATCGCGCGGCTACTGGAGGCGACGGGCACCGCCACGCCGACGAGCGTGGTCGGCTCGACGCCATACCTGGCGCCCGAGCAGTTCGACCTCGCCGCCGCCGGGGTGGCCGCCGACGTCTATGCCCTCGGCGCGGTGCTGTACGAGCTGCTCGCCGGCTCGCCGCCGTTCGGCGCCGACCCGCGGCCGCACGTCATGGCCGAGCGGCACCGCCACGCCGTGCCGCACCCGCTGCCGCGGATCCCCGCCGAGGTGGCGGCCGTCACCCTGCGGGCCCTCGCGAAGGATCCGGCGGACCGCCAGCCGAGCGCGCTGGCCTTCGCCGCGGACCTGATCGCCGCCACCAGGTACGCGTTCGGACCGGACTGGCTGGCGGGCACCGGGATCAGCTTCCGCGGCGACGAGGACCTGCGCCGCCGCAGCCGCGGCCCGCTCCCGCCGACGCGGCGTTACCGGCCGGCCGATGCCCGCCTCTCGGCCGATGCCCGCCTCTCGGCCGACGGTCGGCTCGCGGCTGCAGGTGGCGGCGGGTCCGGCTCGCGGTACGCCGGGGTCCTGCGGTCCTTGCGGGACCGGGTCAGGCCGGTGCGGGCGCGGGTGGGGAAGCCCGGCTGGTCCGCGTCGGCGCTGATCGCGGTCGTCCTCGCCGTCGCCGTGCTGCTCGCCACCGGCGTCCTGCGCGTCGGATCGGGCGGCGGCGGACCCGCGGCCGCGCCCGTCCGCCCGAGTGCTCCGCCGGCGTACCCGGTCAGCGCGCCGCTGCCGCTGCGTGGCCTGGTCAGCCTGGCGGCGGACGGCGGTGGCGGCATCCTGCTCGCCGACTCCAGCCAGCACGCGCTGACGCTGTTCGTCCGGGGGACGGCCGGCACCGTCATCGGGCGGGCCGCCGCCGACCGCAGCGGCCAGCCGGGACCGGCCCGGGACGAACCCGCCGCGGTCGCCGCGCTGCGCCGCCCGGCCGGCATCGCCGCCGGCGGCGGGTCCGTCTTCGTCGCCGACGAGTGGAACTGCGTCGTCCGCCGGGTCTACCGGCCGGCGGGTCAGCCGTGGCGGGTCGAGACCGTGGCGGGGCGGCCGTCGACGGAGGCGGTGGACCGGGTGCTGGCGGGGGCGGCCGACCGCGGCAAGTCGGTGGCGCCGGCGACGATCTGCCCGGCGGGTGGCGCGGACGAGCCGAAGAACGTCGGCGCGCAGATCGGCACGCCGACCAGCGTCGCGGTGAGCCCGAGCGGGATCCTGTACTTCACCACCGGCTACGCCGGCCAGGTCTGGAAGATCGATCCCGCTGCCGGGACCGGTGACTACCGCACCACCGCGGCGCGGCTCGTCGCCGGCACCGGCATCGCCACCGGCCGCGGCTACCGGGCGGCCCACGAACGCCGGTACGACGACGGCACCGACCGGGCGACCGAGGTCCCGCTGGCCAACGCCTACAGCGTCGCGGTCGACGCCGCCGGCCGGGTGTTCGTCCTGTCCTACGCTGACGGGCACGCCCGCATCCACGTTGTCGAGAACGGAACGATCAGGACCGTCGTCGACCGCGGCCTCGACGACGCCGACATCACCAGCCTCACGCCGGCCCCGGGCGGCGGGGGAGTGCTGTTCACCGACGCCCGGCACGGAACGGTGTGGCAGGTGACCGACCGACCGGGCGGCAGCGGCAGCGGCACCGCCGGCCCCGACACCGCCGCCCCCGGCTCCGACACTGCTGCCCTCGCCCGGCCCGTCCTGCGGCAGGCGTGCGTCGGCGACACCGAGCGGTTGTTCGGCGTCCTCGCCGACCCCGGCGGCGACCTGTACTACACCTGCAACGACGCCACCCAGGCGTCGCTCTACCGGGTGTCCGCGCGGGCGCTCGCCGCCGGTGGATCCGGTCCGGGCCAGCGCATCCTGTACTGATCGCGGGAGGGTGGTCATGACAGCCGACGGTCGGGTGCTCTACCTCGTCGCGTGCGGTGGGTATCCCGCGGCCGAGCTGCCGGCGTTCGTCGAGCATGCCCGGTCCGCCGGGTGGGACGTGTGCGTGATCGCCACGCCGGCCGCGATGGCGTTTCTCGACGCCGGGCGGCTGGCCGAGCTCACCGGCCATCCGGTCCGCTCCGCGTACAAGCGGCCGGGGGAGCCCGACGTGCTGCCGCCGGCCGACGCCTTCGTCGTCGCCCCGGCGACGTTCAACACCGTCAACAAGATCGTCGCGGGCATCTCGGACACCCTGGCGCTGGGCCTGCTCAACGAGGCTCTCGGCGCGGGTCTGCCGATCATCATGGCGCCGTATCCGAACAGCGCCCTGGCCGGTCACCCCGCCTACGCCGCGAGCGTCGAGGCGCTGCGGTCCTGGGGCGTGCGCCTCGTGTTCGGCCGGCCCGGCGACCCGCGCGGTGGCGCCGACCAGCCCGGCCGGGAGAACACGGCCTTTCCCTGGGACGACCTGCGCGCCGTGCTCGCCGCCCTCCCGCCGGGTCGTGCCGGGGCGGGCTAGTGGTCGTCGCCTCGGAGGTTCGTTTCCTGTCCTGCTTTCACCCGTGACGTCGCGGTGTGGCTGCGACTGGGCGCTACAGGGGCGACGGCCCGCGGTTCGGGGCGGATGCGTGGGAGAGCCGCCACCGTGGTTCTTCTGTATGGTTCGGCGTCCGATTTGTCCATGCGAAGCAACCACGTGGCTCCGCTCCCATGCACGCCTCTCGCGGAGCGGTTCCGGCGGACCGTCCGGCGGCGAGGCGAGCGCCGTCGGACATCGCAGGCCGTCACCGAGCGGAAAGGCGCATGCGAGCGGCTGCAGCAGTGCTGTGACCGGGTCGCTTCTGCGGGTGCATGAGGCGGGCTGCGGTGCGTTGCGCACGGTCCGCCAGTGTTTGGCGGCGAGCCCCCGCGGAATGCCAGGGGTATCCGTTGCGACCTCCCGGAACTGCGAGAAGGAGGCATCTCTGATGGCGACTGGTGAGACCGGGTTCAGTGACATCGTCCACGACCTGATCACGGTGCAGTACCACGCCCTGAAGGCCGGGCACGACTACGACCAGTTCATCCGCGATGCGGAGAACGCCGACGAGCGGGAGATCGCCGAGTTCTTCCGCACTGTGATGAAGGAGGACGCCGACCGCGCGAGGGCCTGCCATCGGTACCTCGCCCACCTGTCCGGCACCCCGGCCGCAGGTTCCGCCGTGACCTGACCGGTTCCGGTTCCGGTTCGTTCCGGTTCCGGTTCCGGTCCGGTCCGGTTCGGTTCGGTCCGGTTCGGTCCGGATGAGGCCAGGCTCCCGCGCCATACCCGGTCGATCCGGTCGAATTCGGCGACCCCGGGAGGCCGGGCGGGGCGGATGCTGCGACGATGAGCCGTGCGTCGGCGCCGACTCATCCGTCTTGTGGCCTATGTCTGTGTGATCGGATGCGGGTTCGTCCTCGTGGGATGCGTCGGTGGCACGCCCCCGCCGCGCCGGTCCGAGGCGGCCCGCCTCCCGACGACCGGCCCCGGCGGCGGCCCGTCCGGAGGCTTCGATGTCCGGGCCGAGAACGCCCGCCCGGGGGCCGAGTGCGGCCTGAGTCAGCTCGGCCCGCAGAACGCGGTGGAGGGCTGGCTCGACCACGCCAGCATCGCCGCGGGCACGCCGGTCCGACTGTTCGCGTCCACCACGGCCCCCTCGCTGACGATCTCGGCCTTTCGCACCGGGTGGTACGGCGGACGGACCTGCCGCCTGATGACGACGGTCGGGCCGCTTCCCGGCCGCCGCCAGGCCGGCCAGACGCACAGCCCCGCCACCAACACGATCTCCGCGGCGTCCTGGGCGCCCACCACCACCTTCGCCACCGCCTCCTGGCCGCCCGGCGACTACCTGTTCCGACTGGACGCCTCCGACGGCAACCACCGGTACGTGCCGCTGACCGTCCGGGGGCCGTCCGCCGCGGGACGGGTGGTGATCCTCAACGCGGTGACCACCTGGCAGGCCTACAACGCCTGGGGCGGTTACAGCCTGTACCACGGTCCGCGCGGTTTCGCGGACCGGGCCAGGGTCGTCTCGTTCGACCGGCCGTACGACTACGGCGACGGCGCGGCGGACTTCACCGGCAACGAGGAGCCTCTCGTCGCCCTCGCCGAGCGCCTCGGCCTGCCGGTGTCCTACGCCACCGACCTCGACCTGCACGCCGACCCGCATCTGCTCGACGGCGCCCGGGCGGTGATCTCGCTGGGCCACGACGAGTACTACTCCCCGGCGATGCGGGCCGCGCTGAGCGCCGCCCGCGACCGCGGCACGAACCTCGCCTTTCTCGGCGCGAACGCCGTGTACCGGCGGATCCGCCTCGACCCGTCGCCGCTGGGACCCGACCGGCTCGAGACGGCCTACAAGGTGGCGCAGGAGGATCCCCTCTACGGCCGCGACGACGCCCACATCACCGCCAACTGGCCCTCCCCGCCGAACGCGAGCCCGGAGAGCTCGCTGACCGGCGGGATGTACCAGTGCAACCCGGTCCACGGTGACATGATCATCGCCCGTCCGCAGTCGTGGCTGCTCGAGGGCGCCGGGCTCACCGCGGGCGCCCGCCTGCCCGGTCTGATCGGTTCCGAGTACGACCGGGTCAACCTCGCCTACCCCACCCCGCGGCCGATCGAGGTGATCGCCCACTCGCCGATCACCTGNCGCGGCGTCCACGACTTCTCCGACGTCAGCTACTACACGACGCCGTCCGGGGCGGGCGTGTTCGACAGTGGGACCAGCGCCTGGGTCTGCCCGCTGGCCGACGTCTGCGGGCCCGGCACCGGTGGCCCGGCCATCCAACGGGCGATCACCCAGATCACCACGAACCTGCTGACCGCCTTCGCCGCGGGTCCCGCCGGGCTGCGCCATCCCGCCGTCGACGCCATCCCGGCCGAGGACCACGGCGGCACCGCACCGGGAGAGAAGAACTGACCGCCCAGAGTCGGGCGCGGTAGCGGGGGCCGGCGGTGTATCTGGCGGGACGGCGCCCGCTGCCCGAGCCCGCACCCAGCCGGACGGGCCGTGCCGACGCCGGCGACGACCTGAGCGGCGAGGTCGATGCCAAGGCCGGCGCGGGCGCCGATGCCGGCGCCGGCGCTGGCGCTGATGTCGATGCCGGCGCGGGGGCCGATGCCGGCGCGGGGGCCGCGGCGTCCGCCGTGTCCGGCAACGTCCTGTTCCTCGGGCTGACGAGCCTGGTCACCGACCTGTCCGCCGAGATGGTGGCCTCGGTGCTGCCGCTGTACCTGACGGTGCGCCTGGGCTTCACCGCCCTGCAGTTCGGCGCCGCCGACGGTCTTCTCCAGGTCGTCGCCGCGGTCACCGCGCTGGCCGGGGCGCTGCTCGCCGACCGGTGGCGGCGCTACCGCGAGGCGGCCGGCGCCGGGTACGCGCTGTCGGCGGCCTCCCGGCTGGGCCTGCTCGGGGCGCACGGCTGGCTGCCCGTACTGGCCTGGCTCGGGGCCGACCGGCTCGGCAAGGGAATCCGGACCGGTCCCCGCGACGCGCTCATCTCGCTGTCCGCACCCCGCGGGCGGCTCACCGAGGCGTTCGGGCTGCACCGGGCGTTCGACACCGGCGGTGCGCTACTCGGGCCGCTGCTCGCCGTGGCCCTGCTCGGCGTCGCCCCCGGTTCCTACTCGACGGTGTTCACCGCGGCGTTCCTCATCGCCGTCGTCGGCCTCGCGGTCCTGGCCCTGTTCGTGGAGAACCGCCGACCCGCGGACGCCGCGCCGGAGCCCGCGATCGCACCGGCCGGCAGGGCGCCTGGGCGGTTGTGGACTCCTCTCGCGGAGTTGTTGGCGAACCGTGCGCTGCGCCGGCTGCTCGCGGTGGCGGCCCTGCTGAGCCTGCCCGCGGTGAGTGACTCGCTGCTGTTCCTGGCGTTGCGCCACCAGGCCGGGGTGGACAGCCGGTTCTTCCCCTCCCTGTTCGTCGCCGAGTCGCTGGTCTACCTGCTGTTCGCGGTGCCGATGGGTCGGCTGGCCGACCGCGTCGGCGCCGGGCGGGTGCTGCTTGGCGGCCAGGCGGCGCTCGGCGGCTGCTTCGCCGTCCTGCTCGCCCCGGCCCCGTCCGGGTGGAGCGTGCTGGCCCTGCCCCTGCTGCTCGGGATCTACTTCGCCGCCTCGGACGGCGTGATCGCCGCCCTGACCAGTCAGACCGTGCCCGCGTCGGCGCGCACCACGGGGCTCGCCCTCGTCGGTGTCGTGCTGGCCGCCGGGCGGGGGACGGCGACGTTCGGCTTCGGCGCGGTCTGGACCCGGTCCGGGCCGGGCGCCGCCCTCGCCGACGCGCTCGTGCTGACGCTGGTGAGCGGGGTGTTCGCGGCGGTGCTGCTGCATCCCTTCCGATCCGGACACCCGGCGCCCCACCCCGCCGACGCCGTTCTCGCTCCTCGGCCCCCCGCATCCGCGATCCCCGCGTCCGCGATCCCCGCATCCGCCGTTGTCGCGTCTGAGTTCTCCGCGTCAGAGTTCTCCGCAGCCTCCCCGGGAGCGCCAGTCCGCGGCCAGGGCCTGGTGCGGGGACTGCGCTGGCCGTCGGGCCCGCGGGTGGGGGCTTTTGCCCTGGTCGTCGCGGTGTGCCTGACCGGTGTGGTGGCGGTGAGCGCCCGGGACAGGCAGCGAGAGGCGGCCGCCACACAGGCGTCGGCCACGCCCCGGGCCGCAGGCTCGGCGTCGCCCGGCGCCGCCCGCCCGGTGCCGATGACCGCGTCGCTGCCGGCGTTGCTGGCCCGCCCGCACCTGCTGGTGCTCGACGCCGCCGAAGGTGCGGGCTTCGGCCGGGTCGAGGCCGCCGACGTGCGTGATCCGGCCGGGCCGCGCGCGTCGACGGCCCTGACCTGCGACCGGGTGGACGAGCGGGCCGGGCGCGGCCTCTGCCTGCGCGACGACCGGGCGTCCGCCCGCGCCGGGATCGCCGTGTTCGACGACCGGCTGCACGTGCTGTTCCGGCTGCCGATCGCGGGGCTGGCCAGCCGGACGCGGGTGGCGCCGGACGGGCGGATCGGCGCGGTGACCACCTTCGTCGTCGGCGACGCCTACAACACCGACTCGTTCTCGACCCGGACGCTGCTCGTCGACCTCACCGCCGGCCGGATCGTCGCCGACCTGGAGGACTTCGCCGTGACCCGGGCCGGGCGCCGGCTGTACGCCATCGACGAGAACCTCTGGGGGGTCACGTTCGCGGCGGATTCCGACACCTTCTACGCCACCCTGCACACCGGCGATCACTACTACCTGATCCGCGGGCACGTGCACGACCGGCGGGCGGAGATTCTCCGCGACGGCGTGGAGTGCCCGTCGCTGTCCCCGGACGAGCACCGCATCGCCTACAAGTCCCGGTTGAGCCACGGCTTCGCCCCCGCCACCTGGCGCCTGCACGTCCTCGACCTCGTGACCGGCGCGGACCATCCGCTCGCCGAGACCCGCAACGTGGACGACCAGGCCGCCTGGATCGACGACGACCACGTCAGCTACGCCGTGGCGAACCTCGGCTCCGGCGTGCCCCTCGCCGACACCTGGACGGTCCCGGCCGACGGCACCGGGCGCCCGCGGCTGCTCGTCCCCGCCGCCCAGTCCGTGGTCCCGGTCGCCCCGCCCGCGCCGGGCTGATGCCTGCCACCTACCGGCGGGCAGCCCTGCCGGCGTCGGTCAGGGCCGCAGCCTGGGGTAGTAGTTCTCCGGGCCGACGGCGCGCAGGTCGTGTTCCATCGAGCTGGTGTAGCGGTCCGGCTGGCCGTCGGGGCCGTATTCGAAGCGCCAGGCCTGGCGCTTGTAGGTCCAGTTCAGCGGCTGCAGCTCGTGCGCCCGCCGCCAGTGCGCCACCGCGGCGAGGTGGTCGCCGTGGCGTTCGAGATGCTGGCCGAGTTCGAAGTGGGCCGCGGCCGTCGCGACGTCGGGCGGGCGGGGCGCGGAGCGTTCGACGACCTCGTGCGGCGCCAGGACGTACTCGCTGCCCGCGCCCTTGTCCGCCCAGTCGAGCAGCATCCGCAGGTACAGCTCCGGTTCGGCGTGGTCGGCGATGATCCGGGTCATCTCGACCAGCGAGACGGTCGAGTCGGACAACCCGTCGTCGCTGCGCAGGACCTCGCGCATCCGGTCGAGGGTGCCGGCGCTCGCGGCGGCCTCGCGTTCCAGATCGGCCTTGCGTAACTCGTCGAAGATGACGACCCGGCCGGGGAACGCCGGCTCGGCCGGGCGCACGATCATTCCCGTCTCGTCGATCCACACCCCGCTCGGCACGTTGACGACGCCGAACAGCCGGCCGAGGCTGTGCTCGGCGTCGATCGCCGCCGGGTGCCGCGGCGCGGCCCGCTCCACGAACTGCCGCCCGGCGTCGGGACCGGCGACGTCCATCGCCACCGTGACGATCTCCAGGTTGTTCCCGCGCAGCCGCTCCCGCAGCGCGGCCCACAGCGGCAGGTCGTGGGCGCAGCCACACCAGGACGCCCAGGCGACGAGCAGCACCTTCGTTCCGCGCAGCCGCGAGAGCTGGAACGTCGCGCCGTCGAACGTCGGCAGCGTCAGCTCCGGCGCCTCGGCGGTGGACAGCATCCGGCCGGTGACGGCGGCCTCGGGGCCGACCGCCGTCAGCCCGTGCTCCGCGTCGACGACGAGCGGCATCCCGAGCCGGCGGGCGACCACCTCGACGACGACGTCACCGGCCGCGTCCCGGGCCTCGGCCGGCAGGGGCACGCAGTGCTCGCCCTTGCAGGCGCCCTGCGGTTTGATCGACCATCCGGTGCCCGCGGTGAAGACCGCCGGGTCCATGGTGTCCGTGCTCACCAGCATGCGTTGCTCCCTCGGATCAGGGCTGGCGTGGGGTCGCATCCAGGCTCGGGCTCGCGTCCAGGCTTGGGGACGCGCTCGGGCTCGGGGTCGCGTTCAGGTTCAGAGGACGACCTTCGCGAGCGCGTACTGCTCGAGCCGCTGCCGCATCGGGACGGCCTCGGCGACCCGCGCCTCGGTCTGGGCGGCGAAGTACTCCAGCAGGGCGAGGTCGTGCTCGGGCCCGGCGGCCAGCACGAACCGCTCCAGCTCGGCGTCGGCCGCGGCCTGGTCGGCGGGGCGGTGGCCGAGCAGGACGGCGGCCTGGTCGAGGTCGCGCTCGACGTTCGCCGCCCCCACGGCGACCATCGCGGCCGCCCACCGGGCCAGGGCGAGCGCCGCGCTCTGGTTGGCCTCGTCGACCGGCGTCGCCGGCACCATCCGCCGCACGGTGCCCTCGAGCACCGTGGTGATCCGGGCGGGATAGCCCGTCGGGAGGGTCACCGGCGGCGCGGGCTCGATCTTGACGCCCTCGACCTCGGCGATCGCCCACAGCATCGCCCGGCGCACCATCAGATCCCAGGTCAGGTACTCGGCCTGCTGATCGGCGGGGCGCAGCTCGGTCAGCGGCCCGCTGAGCGCCATCACCGCGGTGAGCATGTACGTGGCCGTGTAGAACGACAACGCCGAGGGGTCGACGGTCGTGCCGGCCACCCGCTGGTAGTGGCGGATCATGTGCTCGATGTCCGCGCCGAGCGGCTCGGTGCCGGCCCGGGTGCGCAGCCCGGCCAGGTCGGACAGCGGGTCGCCGATGTGCGCCGCCTCGAAGTCGTAGACGCAGGTGATCCGGCCGTCGACGAACAGGAACTGGCCGGTGTCGCCGTGGATGAACCGGGCCCGGTTGCCGGCGGTGGGCAGCCGGCGTCGCGCCCAGCGCAGCGCCCACTCGACGAGCGGTTCGGGAGCCTTCTTCGTCCGCCGGTACAGCCGCTCGTTGGCGTCGACGAAGGCGAGCTGCGCGCCCTCGGGCGTGGTCGGCACCTCGATGCCGGCGGCGGCGAACTCGGCCACGTCGATGCTGTGCATCCGGGCGAGGATCTCCATGTACTGCTCGGCGATGCCCCGGCGCTGGGCGTCGTCCGCCGCCTCGGCGACGTCGCGGGTCCCGGGCACCCGGTCCATGATGATGCCGATCGGATCGCTGCTCATGCCGTGGACGTGGGGGACCGGGACGCCGTTGCGCTCCAGGATCCGCAGGATCGCGGCCTCGCGGTCCAGCCCCGGGTAGGGCTCGGCGTCGATCTGCTTGTCCCCGCGGACGTACAGCGCCAGCTCGATGCCGTCCCGGTCGACGGTGAGGTACCAGGCCTTGCGCCAGCGGGGCTGGCGCTCGATCGCGGTGACCGTGCCCCCGATCAGCTCCTCGACCCGGGCGACGAGGCGGTCTTCCTCCGCCGTCCTGGTCACGGCTGGATCTCGGGGTAGTAGTTCTCGGCGCCGAGGGCGCGGACGTCGTCGAGCCAGCCGGTGCCGTAGGCGTCGATCGTCCGCACGGACTCCGGTTCTTCGAGATTCCAGGCCTGGCGCTTGTACGTCCAGTTGTCGGGCTGCAGGCGGTGCGCCTCGCGCCAGTGGGCGACGGCGGCGGGGTGGTCGCCGGCGCGGTGGACGTACTCGCCGAGTTCGAAGCGGGCGGCCGCCCGGCTGACGGCGCCGTCGCGCGGGCGGGCGCGGTCGAGCACCTCGTGCGGTTCGAGGGCGTACCGGCTGGCCCGGCCGTTCGCCACCCAGTCCCGGATCATCGCCGGGTACACCGCCGGGTCGATGGCCATCTTCCCGATCTCGGCGCGGACGTCACGGTGGTCGGCGGGCAGCTCGTCGAGCGACCGCGCGGCAGTCTCGGAGCTGGCGTGCGGATCCTCGATCCACGCCGGCTCCGCCGGCCGGACGATGACGCCGTCCTCGTCGATCCACAGCCCGTTGGGCACGTTGACGACGCCGAACTTCGCGCCCAGCTCGTGGCGGGCGTCGATGAGTGCGGGATGGCTGCCGCCGGCCTTCTCGATCCAGGGCCGGGCGGCGTCCGGACCGCCGGTGTCCAGCGCGACCGTGACGACCTCGAGGCCCCGCGGGTGCAGCTGTTCGCGCAGCGCGGTCCACAGGCGCAGGTCCTCCCGGCAGCCACACCAGGAGGCCCACGCGACGAGCACGACCTTCTGCCCGCGCAGGCTGTCCAGCCGAAACGGCGTCCCGTCCAGCCGGGGCAGTTCGAGCGGCGGCGCCTCGGCGGTGGTGAGCGCCCGGCCGGTGACCGCGGACTCCGGGCCCAGCGCCCACACGCCGTGCGCCTCGTCCGCGACCAGGCCCATGCCGAGGCGTTCGGCGAGCCCGGTCACGTCGAGCCGGCCGTCGGGACGGCGCACCGAGCTCGGTAACGGCACGCACACGTCGCCCTTACAGGCACCCTGCGGCTTGATGGCCCAGCCGGTGCCGGCCTGGAAGCCGGCGGGGTCCACGGTGAGATCGTCGAGGATCACGCCGTCTCCAGCCCCATCAGGCCCAGCATGGTCCCGGGGTCGACGCCCATCCGGTGCGACAGCGACAGGGCGTCCCAGTACTCGCGCCACGCGACGATGCGGCCGTCGTCGTTGACCTCGAAGATGGCGAGCAGGGGATTCGACACCCGCGTGCCGTCGTGCAGCATCGTCACATGGTCGATCCGTTCGGTGACGACGTGGCGGTCGTCGCTGACCACGGTGAGGATCTCGCAGACGCAGTCGGTGTAGTCGCCGGCCTGCCGGGCCAGTTCCTTGGCGATGAGCTCCCGGCCGCGCAGCGCCTCCCGGCCGGGGACGCTCATCTGGTACGTCGCGTCCTCGGCGAACTGGGCCAGCAGCCGGTCCATGTTGCCGACGAAGTCGCCCTCGTCGAACAGGCGCAACAGTTCGCGGACGGGTGCTTCCTGCCGTGTACCCATGGGCGGGGAGCCCTCCTCGGAGGTCGGGTCGGCCCGCTGGGTCGGCTCCTGCAGGGCCGCACGCCAGGTGTCCGGCGAGGTGTCCGGGGGCAGCGGGTTCCTCCGGGCAGGCCCGGAGGAACCGTAACCGCCGCCCCCGACGATCCGCAAGGATCAGGTTGATAAATGAACTCAACTGCCTATCTCATGACGCCTGCGTCCCCGCCCCGGCGGACGTGGCGGACGTGGCGGACGTTGCGGATGTGGCGGATGTGGCGGATGTGGCCGGGAAGACCAGCGGCAGGGCGTCCAGCCCGAGCGTGCCGCGCGGCCACTTCACCTGCGGCGACGCACCCGGGGCGAGATCGTAGTCGGGGATCAGCCGGTGCCACTCCTCGAGCACCAGGCGCATCTCCAGGCGCGCCAGGTGCGATCCCAGGCAGCGGTGCACCCCGGCGCCGAAGCTCAGGTGCGGGCTCTCGCCGCGGTGGAAGTTCACCTCGTAGGGGTCGGGGTGGCGCAGCTCGTCCCGGTTGGCGGCGGCGAGGTTGGTGGTGACCCGGGTGCCCGCGGGCAGCGTCCGCCCGTCCAGCACGGTCTCTTCGGTGGTCACCCGCGGCACGAACGGCGCCGGCGGGTCGAGGCGCAGGAGCTCCTCGATCGCGGCCGGGATGAGCGCGGGATCGTCGACGATCTCGCGGCGCCGGGCCGGGTTGCGGATCAGCCGGTCCATGCCGAACCCGAGCGCGTCCACGACGGTGTCCAGACCCGCCAGGACGAACAGGAAGCACAGGCCGATGGCCTCCTCGTCGGTCAGGGCCTCGTCGCCTTCCAGGCAGAGAAGCTGGCTCAGGACGTCGTCGCCCGCGACCCCGCGGCGCGCCGGGACGAGGTCGGCCAGGTAGCCGAACAGCCCCAGCGCCGTGGTCATGGCGGCCTCGGTCGCGGCCTCGTCGAGGGCGGTGTTTCCGGAGGGGTCGCTGAGCCCGAGGATGGCGTCCTTCCATTCGATGAACTGGTCGCGCATCTCCAGCGGTAACCCGAACAGCGTGAGGAACACCTGGACCGGGAAGATTCCCGCCACCTCGGAGACGTATTCGCACCACCCGCGTTGCACCAACGGCTCGATGATGTCGACGATCTGCCGGCGCAGCTCGTCCTCCAGCGGTCGGATGGCCCGCGGGCTGAAGAACGGCTGGAGAATGCGCCGGTAGCGGGTCTGGTCGGGCGGGTCGAACGCGATGGGCACGAGCGGCAGCGGGCTGCCGAGGACGTCGAACGCCTTCTTCGACGAGAAGACCGTGGGCTGCCGTAACACGGTCTCGACGGTCTCGACGTCGGTGGCCGCGACGCCGCCGTCGAGCTGCACCGTGCGGCCGTACTCGCGCATCTGGCGCCAGGCCGCGTCCCGATCCCGTGCGATCGGAAGATTGTGGATCGTGAGCTTCCCGCTGCTGTTCTCGTCGGTCATCGCCGTCTCCTCGAATCGTCCACCGGCGCGCCGTGTGACCCACGACTCATCCCGGGCATGTGAGGCAGAGTGCCTCATATCTCTTATGTGAGTCAAGGTGTCTCATAGAATTTCGAGTCGTGGAGACGACGGTCGAGGACGCCCGAATCGCCCGCACCCGCGCCGCGGTGCGCGAGGCCGTGCGGTCGCTGTTCGAGGAGGAGGGGCCCGCGGCGCTGACGCATCAGCGCGTGGCGCAGCGGGCCGAGGTGGGCCGGGCGACGATCTACCGGCACTGGCCGCGCCAGGTCGACCTGATCACCGAGGCGCTGAAGATCACCGAACAGCCGCTGCTGCGTGCTGGCGAGGGCCCCCTGCGGGAGTGGCTCAGCCGCGAGCTGATCCGGTCCGGGGCCGATCTCGCCCAGCCAGTCGCGCGGCAGTTCCTCACCACCGTCATCGCCACCGCCGACCAGAACCCGGCCGTGGCCGAACTCCGCGACGATCTGCTGCGGCGCATCTCGTCGCTGCTGCGCGGCGCGATCGACCGGGCGATCGCCGCCGGCGAGACGGTGGCGGAGCGCGACAACGACGAACTGCTCGCCCAGATCCTCGGCCCGTTGATCTTCAGAGCGACGATTCAACGCGCCCCCGTCGACCGCGCCTTCGCCGACCGCATCGTCGACGCCGCCCTCGGCCCCCCGGCCTCTTAGCCAGGACGCGTAGCCGTTTGGACCGCTGAGCGAATCTCGGCGCCTGCCGACGGGCGGGTTCCTGTGCTGGCCGCAGCCGTTTCAGGGAACCCGCCCGCCGGGATTCGAGTGGGTCAGCCCTTGCCGTTGCTGGAGCGGGCCGCGAAGGCGCGGGCCCGCTCGGCGACCTCCGGCGAGGAGAACGACTCGCTCTCGGTCGACAGGGCGTAGGGCAGCACCTTCAGGGCGGCGTGCTGCAGGTGCAGGTTGAGGGAGCGCTTGGTCTCCTGCAGCGCCTGGGCCGGCTGCTGGGCCAGCTTCTCCGCCAGCGCCATCGCCTCGTCGAGCAGCTTCTCGTGCGGGACGACCCGGTTGGCCAGGCCCAGCTCGACGGCGGTGGCGGCCGGGATCCGCTCGCCGGTGAACAGGTACTCCTTCGCCTTGAGCAGGCTCATCATGAACGGCCAGGTCACCACGCCGCCGTCACCGGCGACGAGCCCGACGTTGACGTGGGTGTCGGCCAGGAATGCCTTCTCCGACATCAGCACGATGTCGCAGGACACCGCGATGCTGCAGCCGAGGCCGACCGCCGGGCCGTTCACCGCGGCGATCACCGGCACGTGGCAGCCCAGGATGTGGTCGACCAGCAGCCGGGCGGTGCGCATGTTGGACCGGCGATGATCGAGGTCCTCGACGCAGGCCAGGAAGCCCGGCACGTCGCCACCGGCGGAGAAGGCGCGCCCGGCGCCGGTGAGCACGACGGCGCGGACCTCGCGGTCGCGCATGACCTTCACCCACACGTCGGTGAGCGCTTCGTGCAGCGCGTCGGTCATCGGGTTGAGCTTGTCGGGGTCGTTCAGCGTGATGACCCGGATCGGGCCGACCGACTCGTAGCGCAGCAGGTCGTGGGCGTCGTCTACCACTGGGGTTGGTCCACTTCGTGAGGACGGAAAGGGAGGATCGGAGCTGGCCGGAGCCGCCCGAGGGTCAGAGCAGCTCGAAGGCCCGAGCAGCTCGAGGATCAGAGCAGCTCGAGGGTCAGAGCAGCTCGAGGGTCAGAGCAGCTCGAGGATGGTGGCGTTGGCCTGACCGCCGCCCTCGCACATGGTCTGCAGGCCGTACCGGATGCCGTTGTCCCGCATGTGGTGGACGAGCGTGGTCATGATGCGCGCGCCCGAGCCGCCCAGGGGGTGGCCGAGCGCGATCGCGCCGCCGTTGGGGTTGACCGTCGCGGGGTCGGCGCCGAACTCGGCCAGCCACGCCAGCGGGACCGGTGCGAACGCCTCGTTGACCTCGAACGCGCCGATGTCGCCGAGGGACAGGCCGCTGCGCGCCAGCGCCTTGTGGGTGGCCGGGATGGGACCGGTCAGCATCATGACGGGATCGGAGCCGACGACGACCGCGGTGTGCACTCGGGCGATCGGGGTGAGCCCGAGCTCGGCCGCCTTCTCGGCGGTCGTCAGGAGCAGGGCGGCGGAACCGTCGGAGATCTGCGAGGCGTTACCGGCCGTGACGACGCCACCGTCCGGGCGGAACACGGTCTTCAGCTTGCCGAGGGTCTCGACCGTGCCGCCGCGGCGGATGCCCTCGTCGGCGGCGAACACGCCGCCGCCCGGCAGGTCGACGGGGGCGATCTGCGCCTCGAACCGGCCGCCGTCCTGGGCGGTCGCCGCCCGCTCGTGGCTGGCGAGGGAGAACTCGTCGCAGTCGGTCCGTGAGAAGCCCCACTTCTCGGCGATCATCTCGGCGCCGACGCCCTGGTTGGGACGCACCCCGCCGCAGTACTCGATGAACCTGGCCGGATGCGGCTTGGCGTCGCCGACCGCGGAACCCATCGGCACCCGGGTCATCGACTCGACGCCGCCCGCCACGACCACGTCGTAATGCCCGGCGATGAGCCCGGCGGCGGCGAAGTGGACCGCCTGCTGCGACGAGCCACACTGCCGGTCGACGGTCGTCCCGGGCACGTGCTCCGGCCACCCGGCGGTGATCACTGCCGTGCGGGCGACGTCGAGGGCCTGCTCGCCGACCTGCGAGACGACCCCCCACACGACGTCGTCGACCAGACCGGGGTCGATCCCGCTGCGGGCGGCCAGCTCCGTCAGCACGTGCGCCGACAGGTCGCCGGGATGGACCCCGGCCAGCGCCCCGTTCCGCTTGCCCACCGGCGACCGCACCGCTTCGACGATCACTGCATCCCGCATGACCCCACCACCTTGCCCATAGTCGTCCGTTTCTCGTTACCGGCCAGCGTCACACGCGAGGGCGTCACAGGCCCGCGGCCAGCGCCTTCGCCTCCCGGCGATGGGCGTGCAGGATCGGCTCGGTGTAGCCGTTGGGCTGCCGGGCGCCGTCGAAGATGAGGCTGGTGGCGCAGCGGAAGGCGACACCGTCGAAGTCCGGGGCCATCGGCCGGTAGGCCGGGTCGTCGGCGTTCTGCTTGTCGACGACGGCGGCCATCCGCTGCAGGCTGGCGTGCACCTGCTCCGGGGTGACGACGCCGTGGCGCAGCCAGTTCGCCATGAGCTGGCTGGAGATCCGCAGGGTGGCGCGGTCCTCCATCAGCGCGACGTCGTGGATGTCGGGCACCTTCGAGCAGCCGATGCCCTGGTCGATCCAGCGCACGACGTAACCCAGGATCGACTGCGCGTTGTTGTCGATCTCCTGCTGGCGGTCCTCGGCGCTCCACGCGCTCGGGTCACCGAGCGGGATCCGCAGGATGTCGCCCAGGTCCGCGCGGGGCCGCTCGGCCAGCTCCCGCTGGCGGGCGAAGACGTCGACCTGGTGGTAGTGCAGCGCGTGCAGGGTCGCCGCGGTGGGGGAGGGCACCCAGGCCGTCGTCGCGCCGGCCCGGAGCTGGCCGATCTTCTGGGTCAGCATGTCGGCCATCAGGTCGGGCATCGCCCACATGCCCTTGCCGATCTGGGCGCGTCCCGACAGGCCGGCTGCCAGCCCCTGGTCGACGTTGTTGTTCTCGTAGGTGGTGATCCAGGTCTGCGTCTTCATGTCGGCCTTGCGCACCATCGGCCCGGCCTCGAAGGAGGTGTGGATCTCGTCGCCCGACCGGTCCAGGAAGCCGGTGTTGATGAACACCACCCGCCGGCGGGCCGCCTCGATCGACGCGGCGAGGTTCACCGTGGTGCGGCGCTCCTCGTCCATGATTCCGATCTTGAGGGTGTCGGCGGGCAGGCCGAGCAGCTTCTCGACCCGGGTGAACAGGTCGACGGTGAGGGCGGCCTCGGCCGGACCGTGCATCTTCGGCTTGNCGATGTAGATCGAGCCGGTGCGGCTGTTGCGCCGGGCCGCGTCCGCGCGCAGGCTCGGCAGCGCCGCCAGGGAGGTGATGATCGCGTCGAGGATGCCCTCGAACACATCCGCGCCGTCGGCGTCGAGGATCGCGTCGGTGGTCATCAGGTGCCCGACGTTGCGGACCAGCAGCAGGGCCCGGCCCGGGAGCACGACCTGCCCGCCGTCCGGCGCGGTGAACGTCCGGTCCGCGGCCAGTGCGCGGTCGAACGACGACCCGCCCTTGGTCACCTTCGCGGTCAGGGTGCCCTGGTTCAACGCCAGCCAGTTCGCGTAGGCCGCCACCTTGTCCTCGGCGTCGACCGCGGTGATGGAGTCCTCGAAGTCGACGATCGTGGTGATCGCGGCCTCGAGGACGACGTCCTGCACCCCGGCGGGGTCGCCGGCGCCGATCGAACCGGCGCGGTCGATCAGGATCTCGACGTGCAGGCCGTGGTGGACCAGCAGGATCCCGCTGGGGGACGCCGCCTCGCCGGTGTAGCCGCGCAGCGCCGAGGGGTCGACGAGGCCGGTCTTCGGGCCGGCGGTCAGCGTGACGACCAGCTCGCCGTCGATGACGGCGTACTGCGCCGCGTCGGCGTGGCCGCCCTCGCGCAGCGGCGCGACCTCGTCGAGCAGCGCCCGCGCGTGGGCGATGACCTTCGCACCGCGGACCGGGTTGTAGGGCCCGTCGCGGTGCGCGCCGTCGTCCTCGGCGATCGCGTCGGTGCCGTAGAGCGCGTCATACAGCGAGCCCCAGCGCGCGTTCGCGGCGTTGAGCGCGTACCGGGCGTTGAGGACCGGCACGACGAGCTGCGGACCGGCGGTCAGCGCGATCTCGTCGTCGACGTTCTCGGTCGTGATCTGGAACGGCTCGGGCTCGGGCCGCAGGTAGCCGATCTCGACGAGGAAGTCGTGGTAGGCCTGCGCGTCGTGGTCCTTGCCGGCGCGGGCGCGGTGCCAGTCGTCGATCTTCTCCTGCAGCTCGTCGCGCTCGGCGAGCAGGGCCCGGTTGACGGGCGTGAGCGCGGTGATGATCTCCTCGACGCCCCGCCAGAAAGCCGCGGGCTCTACTCCCGAGTCGGGCAGGGCGGCGCTCTGCACGAACTCGTGCAGGCTCGCCGCCACCTGGAGGGCGCCGATCTGGATCCGTTCGGTCATCGTCTGTCCTTGTCGTGTCGTGTCGTTGCGGTGCCGAGCGGCGCGGGCGGGATGTGCGGCGCGGTTGGGATGTGCGGCGCGGTCGGGATGTCCGGGGCGGTCGCCCGCCGGTGGCCCTCGCCGTCAGGGGAAGATCGCCCCGGGGTTGAGGATGCCCAGAGGGTCGAGCGCCCGCTTGATGCGCAGGGACAGCTCCATCACCTCCGGGCCGAGCTGGTCGGGCAGCCAGGCCTTCTTGAGCCGGCCGACGCCGTGCTCGCCGGTGATCGTGCCGTCGAGCTTGATGGCGAGGTCCATCACCTCACCGAAGGCGAGTTCCGCCCGCCGGGTCATGTCCTCGTCCGCCGGGTCGAAGACGACGAGGGGATGGGTGTTGCCGTCGCCGGCGTGCGCGATCAGCGCGATCGTCAGCGCGCGGTCGGCCGCGATCGTCTCGATGCCCCGGACGAGTTCCGGCAGCCGCGGTAACGGCACGCCGACATCCTCGAGCAGCAGGGTGCCGCGCCGTTCCACCGCGGGGATGGCCGCGCGGCGGGCGGCGACGAACGCCTCGCCTTCGTCCGGGTCGTCGGTGGCCAGCGTCTCGGTGGCGCCGCTGGCCACGCAGGCGTCGAGCATGATCTTCATCTCGCGCTCGGCGGCGAGATGCTGGCTGTCGGAGCGGGCCACGAGCAGCGCGGCCGCGTCGCGGTCGAGCCCCATGTGCAGGACGTCCTCGACGGCGTTGATCGACGTCTGGTCCATGAACTCCAGCATCGCGGGCCGGATGGCGGACGTGATCGCCAGGATGGCCGCGGTGGCCGCCTCGGTGGTGGGGAAGGTGGCGACCAGCGTGCTCGACGGGGGCTGGGCCGGGATGAGCCGCAGGGTGGCCTCGGTGACGATGCCGAGCGTCCCCTCGCTGCCGACGAACAGCTTGGTCAGCGACAGCCCGGCGACGTCCTTGAGCCGCGGGCCGCCGAGGCGCACCGCCCGCCCGTCGGCGAGCACGACCTCCAGCCCGAGCACGTAGTCGGTCGTGACGCCGTACTTCACGCAGCACAGGCCGCCCGCGTTCGTCGCGACGTTGCCCCCGATGGAACAGATCTCGAACGACGACGGGTCCGGCGGGTACCACAGCCCATGGGCCGCGGCCGCCGCCTTGACCTCGGCGTTGAGCAGACCCGGCTGCACGACGGCCATCCGGGTGAGCGGGTCGACGCGGATCGCGCGCATCCGCTCCGTCGACAGCACGATGCCCCCGGTGACGGCGGTGGAGCCGCCGGACAGCCCGGTGCCCGCCCCCCGCGGCACCACCGCGACGCGGTGCCGCGCCGCCCACCGGACGGCGATCTGGACATGTTCGGTCGACTCCGCGCGCACCGCCGCGAGCGGCTGCCCTGCCAGCGGGTCCGCCGCGCGGTCACGACGGTACTTGTCGAGCAGGTCCGGCTCGGTGACGACCACCCCGGCGGGCAGCGCGTCGACCAGCTCGGCGAGCTTGGCGATGGGGACGTCCTCCACGGTCACAGGGGCCAGCCTTTCCGAGGGGAGGGTCCGCACGACGTCGCTGGCGACCCTACCGGGTTCCACCATACGGAAAAAGAAATCTGTATCGTGATAAGAAGGTAGGGCGGGACGGCCGTCTCGGTCAAGACGAGCGCCGACAGGCAGGCAGAGTGGGGGCGAAGCGCCGGCCGCGTGCGGGCCACGTGGGCCGAGTCGGCCAGGTGGGTCGAGTCGGCCAGGTGGGTCGCGAGTGGGCGGAGTGCGGGCCGAGGCGCGGATGCCCGGGGTCGACGCCCGGGGCCGACATCCGGCCCGAGGTGACCCGAGGTGACCCGAGGTGAGAGGAAGGCGTGCGGGAATGCCGGTCGAGCAGCGTGTGGCAGGAGTGCAGTCGGTCCAGCGTGCCCTGGACATCCTCGAGGTGGTCGAGGCGGCGGGCGGCGGCTGTTCGATCAGCGCGATGGCTGCGGCGACCGGCCTGCCGCTGCCGACCATCCACCGGCTGGTCCAGACCCTCACCACCCGCGGCTACCTGCGCCGCCTGCCCGACCGCCGGTACTGCCTGGGATCCCGGCTGGTCCCGCTGGGCGCCGGCGCGAACGCGCTGCTCGGCGAGCGGGCCGCCCCGATCCTGCGCGAGCTCGCCGACGGGCTCGGGGAATCGGCCAACCTCGCGGTCCTGGCCGGCGAGCGGGCCGAGTACGTGGCCCAGNCTCCCGGGGTGTACTCGATGCGCACCTTCACCGAGGTGGGCCGGCGGGTTCCCCTGCACTGCACCGGCGTCGGCAAGGCGCTGCTGTCGACGCTCGGCGACGACGAGGCCCGCGCGATCCTCAGGCATTCGACGCTGTCCACCCACACCGCCACGACCATCGTCGAGGTCGACGCGCTGCTCGACGAGCTGGCCGGCATCCGCGCCCGCGGCTACGCCCTCGATGAGGGCGAGATGGAGGTCGGGGTGCGCTGCGTCGCGATGCCGGTGTCCGTGCCTGGAATGTCGCCGATGGCGCTGTCCGTGTCAGGTCCCGCGGTGCGCATGAACGACGACCTCGCCGGGCGTGCGGCGCCGGCCCTGTCACGCGCCTGCGCCGCCCTCGCCGCGGCCCTCACCTGAACCTGAACCACCAGCAGCCTCGCGCAGGAGCGGGAGGAGTTCGGCGAGCCGGTCGAGCTGGTCGCGGGCGGACCTGAGGTCGACGGTGCCGATTCGGCAGACGAGGTGCCGCGCGCCGGCGGTGATGTAATGCCCCAGGCGCGCGGCCACCTGCGCCGGCGGTCCGGTGATCACGGCCTGGATGGCTTCGAGGTCGCGCAGCGCGAGCCCGTAGTTGGCCCGGCTGTAGTCCGCCAGGGTGTCGCGCCCGCTCTCCTCGGTGTCGGCGATCAGCACTGACACGAACAGGGCAGGCGTGATCGTGCCCGGGACGCGGCCCGCGTCGGCGGCTGCCCTCCGTACCTCGGCCAGACCGCTGCGGTAGTCCGCCGGGTCGGGCGGGTAGGGCAGCCACCCGTCGTAGCGGCGGCCGGTGCGGGCGAGTGCCGCGGGGGCGGCGCCGCCGAGCCAGATCGGCGGGCCACCGGCCTGGCTGGGCGCCGTGGCCGGCGGGATCTCGTCGAAGTGCAGGAGATCGCCGTGGAAGGAGGTCGGGCCGTCGGCGGTCCACAGCCGGCGCCACAGGGCGACGGTCTCGTCGAGCCGGGTGAACCGGTCGGCCCAGGCAACCTCGGACAGGTCGTGCAGGGGTCGGCCGAACCGGCCGGGGAAGCCCGCGCCCACGGCCACGGTCAGCCGGCCGCCGGAGAGCAGGTCGAGGGAGGCGAGGGTCTGCGCCGCCTGCACGGGCCGGCGAAGTACCGGCAGGAGCGTCGCCGTGCCGAGGGGGATGCGGTCGGTGACCGGTGCCACGGCGGCAAGCATGGTCAGCGCCTCGATGCGCGGGCCGAGCAGCGAGTCGTTGACCCACAGCGAGTCGTAGCCGAGTTCCTCGGCCCGGATCGCGAAGTCGACGAGCTCACGTGGGTCGGTTCCCGCACCCCACTGGGCCTTTCCGATCGGGACGAGCACGCCGAGGCGGATGTCATCGGTCATCCGCCTGTCATCGGTCATCCGCCTGTCATTGGTCATGCGCCGCATCGTGCCGGCGGCGGTGAAGGGCGGCAATTCCCCGGGAGGAATGGCCGGCGGGCGATCCCGGGCGGTACAACGGGGTTCGTGGACTTCCCGCGGGCGCTGCGCGAACGTCGGCTCCGCCGCCGGCTCAGCCAGCTCGAACTGGCCGAGCGGGCGGGGACCACCCAGCGGCACGTCAGTTTTCTGGAGAACGGCCGGTCGGAACCGGGCCGGGCCATGGTCGTCCGGCTGGCGGAATCCCTCGACCTGCCGCTACGGGAGCGCAACGGTCTGCTGCTCGCCGCGGGCTATGCCCCCGCCTACCCGCGCACTTCGTTGGATGACCCGCAGCTGGCGCCGGTGCGCGCCGCGCTGACGCACATCCTGACCGGGCACCTGCCCTACCCGGCGATCGTCGTCGACCGCCACGGCGACCTGGTCGCCGCCAACGAGGCGTTCGCCCTCCTCGCCGACGGCGTGGCGCCGGACCTGCTCGGGCCCGGCACCAACGTCTACCGCCTCGCATTGCATCCCGCGGGCCTCGCGCCGCGCATCGTGAACCTCGCCGAATGGTCCCGGCACATCCTCAACGGCATTCACGCCGAGATCCTGCGCAATCCCGACGACCGCCTCAGCGATCTCCACGCCGAACTCGGCCGGTACGTGCCGGCCGAGCCGCTCAGGCCGGACCATCTCGGCTTCGCGGTTCCCCTGCACCTTCGCTCGGCCGCCGGGGAACTACGGCTCATCAGCACGATCACCACGTTTGCCACGGCCGTCGACGTCACCATCGCCGAACTGAAGCTCGAGGCCTTCCTCCCCGCTGACCAGCCCACCGCCGCCCTCCTGCGCCGCACGGCCTCCCGGTAGCGGCCTGGGCGTGGCTGTACTACCTCTGACCGACGGCGTTACTTCCGGCCGGCGGCGAACTCGGCCTGGGGAACGAGGGTGTTTCCGCCGCCCGACGTCGGCAGCACCTTGGCGAGGACCTCGTCCCACCAGGCGATGAACGCGAGGTCGTAGAAACCCGCCCCGGGCAGATCGTCCTGCGGGTCGAACGACTTCACGGCCGGCGTCACGGACTGCCGGCCATACCACTGGTCGACCACGAAGCAGCCGCGACCCCAGGTCCGATAATCGGTGGGGGTGCTGTCGATCGCGCGGTTCACGACGGTGAACATATGCTTGTCCGAATGTATTCCCACGATGCCGTAGAGCTCGACCCGGGTGCCCTCGGGTAGCAGCGGTGCGTACACCTTCAGGGCTGGCCGCTTGAACACCTTGGTGACGAGCGCCCCGTTCACCGCCCACGCGCAGTCGTTGCACACACCGTAGAAGAATCCGGCGGTCGGGTCCTTCTCGAACTTGGCCAGGCCCTCGGCGAGGTACCTGGTTCGGGCGTTGCGACCGGGGCCGATCGACTCCGGCAGGTAGGTGCAGGTGTCCGGCGTCGGTGGCCGGAGGCTCTTCGCACCCGGCGCCTTCAACTCGTCCCGGGTCTTCCGCTGGCCCACCGGCGCCTTGTCCAGCACCGCCGAGAAAGCGTTCTCCACATAACTGTTGGCCCCCAGCACCGAAACGCCTATCGCGTCGTTCACGCGCCGCATCGTCTCCGGCCAGGTGAACTGCTCCGGATTCGCCTCCGCCATCTGTTTCCCCCTGGATCCACGCTGCTGTGCTCGTCGTCAAAACTAGCAGTCACGGTCGCCGCGGGGATTGACTTCGGGGTAAGCCGGCGAGAGAGGACGGGATCGAGGCAGCCCGGACGACTCCAGCCCGGCGGGCCCTGGAGCCGGTACGGTCCTCCAGACGGTCCTGACCTCCACCCGCCACGTCACCACCCGCCACGTCACCAGGAGCGGCACATGCAGGTTCTGACCAAGCAGCCCACGACCAAGGGGCCGGCGGAGGTGTTCACCGGGGACGTGTGGTTCGACGTCGTCGCCAGGGGAGAGGAACCCTCCCGGGTTCGCGTCAACACGGTGCGCTTCGCGCCCTGCGCCCGTACGGCCTGGCACTCCCACGCCGTGGGCCAGACCCTCTACGTCACCGAGGGCGTCGGCTACGTGCAGGCCCGCGGCGGCGAGGTCGTGGTGATGCGTCCCGGCGACGTGATCTACACGCCGCCCGGCGAGGAGCACTGGCACGGCGCCGCGCCCGACCACTTCATGACACACATCGCCATCTGGGAGGCCCCCGCCGACGGTCCGGAGGTCACGTGGGGCACCCACGTCACCGACGCCGAGTACAACCGCAGGTAGCGAGTCCGACGCCGCCGCGGCGCGCGACCCGCACCGCACCGCACCGCGGGCGAACGGCGCGCGGGGAGGACTGCGGTGCGACGCGCACGATCCGCAGGCGTCAGACCGCGCAGAGCGCACCGCAACGGGCCGCGCCTCGGGCGGCGAGCCGGTGAAACTAGGCCCGGGCGACCGCCTCGCGGACGGCCGGCACGACCTCGCCCGCCCAGGTGCCGAGGGCGAGGTCGGTCGACGTGCCGTCCTGGACCGGGAAGTAGACGAAGCCGGCGGCGCCGAACGTCAGCACGGCCGCGGTGAGTTCGTCGACCCACTGGGCGACCGAACCGCCGATCCAACGGCCGGCATCGTCGCGGGTGGCGGTCAGCGGCGTCGAGGTGAAGCGGCCGGGGAGGTTGTAGATGGTCGCGATCTCCGCCGGGTTCCGGCCGGCCGCCGCGGCCGCCGCGTCGATGAGGGGGCGCGACTGGGCCACCCGCACACTGCGCCAGTCGGCGGCGTAGCCGGGAATCCAGCCGTCGGCGAGCCTGCCCGTGACCGCCAGCGACGCCGGGCCGCCTGAACCCGTCCAGATCGGCGGGGCCGCGACGGACGCCGGAACGAGGCCCGCGACCTGGTAGAACTCCCCGTCGAAGGTCACCGGGTCCCCGCCGCCGCAGAGCGACTTCACGACGAGGATCGCCTCCTCCATCGCCCGGACGGCCTGCGCTGGAGAACGTCGAAGGATGCCGAGCCGGGCCATGTCGTCCCACAGCCCGCCCGCCCCGATCCCGAGCGCGACGCGCCCGCCGGTCAGCGCGGACAGCGCGGTGACCGTGCGGGCCAGCATCGGTGCGGGTCGGCTCGGCACGTTGGTCACGTTCACCGCCCCGGTGACCCGCGCCGTCCGGCCCAGGACGACACCCAGGACCGCGTAGGCGTCCAGCCGGTCGGCGAAGTACGGATGATCCGACAGCGTGACCAGGTCAAGCCCGTCGCGATCCGCCTGCGTCGCGTGCGCGAGCAGGGCGTCCACCTCGCCGACGCCGGTCTCGAGGCCGAATCCGAACAGAACCTTCTCGTGGGTCACCGGCGATCATTCCTCTCCACTTCGGGCCTCGGCACGGCGGTCAGGTGAGGTCCCGCCGGGCCCGGCGAGGACCGTCGAGGTCCCCTCCCGCACCCTCCGTCCCGGCGCGGAGCGCGGGAAGACCGGGCCGGGGCTGGTAGGGATCGGGGCTGGTAGGGGCCGGGGCTGGTAGGGGTCGGGGCTGGTAGGGCCCGGGCTGGTAGCGGCAGAGCCACGCTTGCGGGGCTCGGGTTCAGGGCACGAGGCACGGGGCAACGACGGTCGCGGGCACTTACCGGGGTACCGCACCGAGATCCGTCCCCGTGACCTTCGAGTGTCGGATCATGGGTGGCGGAGCGGGCGGCGGGATCACGGTCGCTCCTCGGTCGTACCGTCCGTGCTCGGAAGGGTCTGGTATGGGTATGCGTGTCCGTTCGCCGGAATTCGACTTCACCGACGTCTCGCCGCGCTGGGGCGCGAACCTGGAGGCCGTCCATCTCGTCAACGCGCAGGGCATCATCCCGGCCTACATCGAGCCGTTCCTCATCAAGGTGATGCGCCGCGCGGCGGAGGAGCTGGATCCGCTGGTCGACGCCGAGCTGCTGCACGACATCGACCTGTTCAACCGGCAGGAGGGCCAGCACTACCGGCTGCACCGGGCGTTCAACGCGATGGTCCGCGACGGCGGCTACCCGGACATGACCGACTACGAGGCCGTCTTCGAACGGGACTACGAGCACTTCCTGCGGACCAGGTCGCTGCGCTGGCTGCTCGCCTACTGCGAGGGCTTCGAGACCATCGGCTCGACCGGCGCGGAGCTGTGGGTCGACGGCCTGATGGAAACCGAACTCGGCGCCCCGCCGTCACCGGNGGTCGACCTGTGGAAATGGCATCTGGCCGAGGAGTACGAACACCGCACGGTCGTGAACCGCGTCTACCATCGCCTCTATGGCCGCCCCCGGCTGGTCGCGTGGTTATACCGGGCCCGAGGCATCGTCACCGCCTCCCGGCACCTGAACCGGCGCACCTCACCGCTGCGGAGATATCTGCTGGACGTGGACCGGCGCGGGATGACCGACGAGCAGCGCCGACAGTCCGAGGAGCGGGAGGCGGCCACGGCCAGGAAACTCGGCACGGCGAACCTCCGCCGGCTCGCCCGGGCGTTCTCGCCGTTCTACGACCCGGCGACGACGCCCCCGCCGGCGGGCCAGCAGGCCATCCTGGCCCGCTACCCCGCGGCCGCCGCAGGACGAGGACGGTCCACAAGCACGTGACCCCGAGGCTCGCGCGCTCGGGGTCCGGCGGCCGGGTCCAGAACCGGGCTGGCGGTCAGGCCCAGCGGATGACGTCGGCGGGGTCGAGCCGGGGGAGCCGGTCGAACCAGGGGTTCTCCCCGGGGTGGCCGATGTTGATGACGAGCAGGGACTTCCAACGGCCGTCCGGGAAGAACTCGGCGTCGATCGCCGCGGCGTCGAAGCCGGCCATCGGCCCGGCCACCAGGCCCTGGGCGCGGATGGCGAGGATGAAGTAGCCCGCCTGCAGCGGCCCGTTGACCTGGGCCATGGCGCTGCGGGTGGCCTCGTCCGCCTCGAGGGCGTCGCGCATCTGTGGCCGGATCGGCAGCAGCGTGGGGGCGTGCTCGTGGAAGCGCGAGTCGACGGCGAGGATGGCGGTGACGGGCGCCGAGGCGGTCTTGACCCGGTTGCCCTCGCTCATCAGCGGCAGCAGCCGCTCCTTGCCCTCGGGCGTGCGCACGAAGGTCACCCGCAGCGGCTGCAGGTTGGCGCTGGTCGGCGCCCACCGGGTGAGCTCCCAGATGGCGGCGAGCTGCTCGTCGCTGACCGGGGTGTCCGCGAAGGCGTTCCCCGTCCGTGCCTCGGTGAACAGCAGGGCGCGCCCCGCCTCGTCGAGGACGGGAACGTCCGGCGCCTCGATGCTCTCGACGGCAGAGGTCATGCGTGAGCTCCCTGAGTATGTGTAGCGCCTCGTACTGCAGGCGTAACTCTAGCCAGGCGCTTCAGTGTTCCCCGCCCGGTGTCCGCTGCGCCACATCCGCTCCCCCCGGGCATCCCCGATCTCACGCGCGGTGGCGGTCGACCGACCTTCGCGTCCACCGCGTGCTCAGTGGACGCCCTGTCCGGGCTTTGGCGGGTCGTCCCCGCGGAGAGGTCACACCGGTCGCGGCGGGTAGCCCATGCCGGTGGTGGCGTCGAGCGCTCTGATCCGGTCGAGCACGCTGTCCGGTGAGGGTCGCGTCAGTTCGTCGACGATCCTGCCGTCCGAGAGGAAGACCACACGGTCGGCCTGCGCAGCGGCGACCGGGTCATGCGTCACCATCACAATGGTCTGACCGAACTGGCGTGCGCATAACTGAAGGAACGAGAGGATTCCAGCGCCGGCGCGGGAATCAAGGTTGCCGGTCGGTTCGTCCGCGAAGACGATGTCCGGCCGTCCCATCAGGGCTCGGGCACAGGCGACTCGCTGCTGCTGACCACCGGAAAGCTGGGAGGGCAGATGGTTCAGCCGGTCCGCCAGACCGACGGCGCGAATCACGGCGTCGAACCAGCCGTTGTCCGGCCTGCGCCCCGCGATGGTCAGCGGCACCGTGATGTTCTCGGCCGCAGTCAGAGTGGGAATCAGGTGAAAATTCTGGAAGATGAACCCGATTCGGTCTCGGCGAAGGCGGGTGAGCTGCCGGTCCGTCATCCTCGACAGCTCCACCGGACCGATCCGGACGGAGCCGGACGTTGGTCGGTCGAGGCCGGCCAGGCAGTGCATGAGGGTGGATTTTCCGGAACCCGACGGGCCCATGATGGCAGCGAACTCGCTGCGGCCGAAGGCGACGGACACGCGGTCCAGTGCCAGCACCCGGCCATCACCGTACCCGTAGACCTTGGTGAGCCCCATGGCGGCGGCGACTGTCGTGGCCGGGGGTGCTGGCGGTGGCATGCCAGGCCAGACGCGGGGCCGAGTCACAAGGCGATCTCCGTCGGAGTGTCCGGTGGTTCACCCCGCCGCAGCTCGCCGGGTGGTTCATGACCGGCGGCGCCGACAATGCGAGGCCGAAGCCCGGTCGCAGCACCCATGAAACCGAGTGTACCGGCGCCGAGGCGGCGAGCAGCGTTACCGGAGCGACCATAGTGACCGCTGCTGTCGTGATGGTCCAGGAGAATGGGTGCGGATCCGGTTGTGGCCCCTTGCAGGGCGGCGCACAGTTTCCAGGCATGCCAGGCTGGCACGCGTTCGTCATTGCCTCCGGTGACCAGCAGGATCGCGGGGTAAGGTGTGCCCTCTTTGACCTGGTGATAGGGGGAATAGGCCAGGAGCCCACGCAGGTCCGCAGGGTCGGTGGGGTTCCCGTATTCTTCCCGCCAGAGGTCGCCGAGACCTCCGACGGTGTAACGCGTCATGTCAGCGAGCGGAGCCGCGCAGACCACGGCGGCAAACAGGCTCGGTGTCCGGGTCAGTGCGGCGGCGGCGATCAGACCGCCGTTGCTGGCAGCGAGGACCGCCAGCTGACCCGGCTCGGCCTCACCGCGCTCCGTCAGGGTGGCGGCCGCCGCGCACAGGTCGTCGACGACGGCGTTCTTGCCCGTTCCCCGCCCGGCCGCTGCCCAGGCGGGCCCGAACTCGCCGCCGCCACGGGTGTGGACCCAGGCCACTCTTCCGCCCGCGTGCAGCCAGGCGGCGATCAGGGGATCCCAGGTGGGTTCCAGGGCGATGCCGAAGCCGCCGTACACGGTGACCACTGTGGGAGCGGGACGATGCCGGGCGTGGGGGTTGGGATCACATACGGTCACAGGCACCGCGGTTCCGTCCCGGCTGGCGATCGTCAAGGTGCGTAGTGATGTTCCTTGGCCGGGTGCCGAGAAGCCCCTGAGGTCGACATGGGACGCGAGGCGGCGGCTCCAGGTGCCCTGACGCGGATCGTCGGCGAGAATCCACAGCGCGTCACCGCCGCTGCCCGCGCTGGGTGTGGTCACCGGCCCGAGCCTGAGCCTGGCCTGCCAGGTGAAGCCGCTCCCGGGGGCGGGGGCGCCCTCGGGAGCATGCACGTCGAGACGGCGCGTGACGCCGGTCCGCCGCAGCACCACCAGACGCGGCGAGGCCTCCGGCCCCATCACTCGCAGGGCGGACACCGTCGACGCCGCCTCGGTGTCCGGCGAGCCCACCGGGAGCAGCGGGGCGTCCTGACCACGGGCAAGTCGCGCCAGATCGATGTCGAACACCCGTCCCGCAGCGAGATAGCACCTGCTCCAGCCCAGAGCGAGCGCCGTGACGGGGAGGTGGCCGACGTCCAACGGCTGCCAGTCCGGGACGGTCTGGCCGGTCCATCGGGTCACCCACCAGGTCAGGCCGTCGGGGGTGGCGGGAGCCGCCGGGCGGATACGCAGCACGAGATATTCGCCCCAGCCGGCATGGAGGGACAGCCGGACCGGTCCATCAACCGGAACAGCCACCTGGTGGGCAGCGCCGGAGTCGAGTCGGCGGGCGGCCAACCGGTGCTGCGTCCTGGTGCCGGCGGTGTACAGCAGCCAGTCGCCGACGAAGGCGACTGCGGGGAAGGGCGCGGCGTCGGCGAGACTCTCGCCCGGTGCGCCGGGGTGGGATGGGATCAGCCGCAGTCCGCCGTTCTCGTAACCGTCATGGTGACGCTGTACGGCGACCAGATCACCGGTGGGGGAGGGCTGCCAGGCTGCGATCCGGCCCGACGTGGCGGAGTCGACCAGGGTATGCCGGACGCCGTCTGGGGCCTGGACGATGAGCACCTCCGCGTCGGTTTGGTGCTCGTGGCGGAACAGGAGCCCGCCGGCCTCGGCCGGCGGGCTGAGCAGCCGCCCGTGCGCCGCGCGGTCGATCCGGGCCAACAGCGCAGCCCAGCCAGGATCATCGGTCTGCCGCCTCACGTCCCGTAACGCCAGAGCCTGGCGAGTGAGCCAGGCCCTCGTCCGAGGGCCGACGGCGTCCTCCAACCACCGGTATGGATCCGCCGGCTCATGCGGCCCGTCGGCGGGGCTATCCACGTCCGGTCACCACCGGGATGCGCGCATCGGCGGTGGTCGGGTCAGCCTGTCGAGCGGCGACCAGGCCGCCGGCGAGCGCGAGGAGGACGACGGCGAGCGCGGCGCCGCTCACGGTCGCGGTGAGTCCGAAGGCGCGCACACCCAGGCCGGCGAGGACTGATCCCAGCGGCGAGACGGCCTGGGCGAGGAATCCGATGCCGCTGTGTACCCGGCCCTGCATCTCGTTCGGAGTGATGCCGATCTGGACCGTGGAGATCACCACCGTGATCACCGGTCCCGCCGCCGCGGCGACCGCGAGTGGGATCGCGGCCGCCCATGTCGCGCGAACCAGTGTGAACCCCGACAGCGCCAGCGCCACCACAGCGGTGCCGAGCGCGATGCCCCAGGCGGGCGGTAGGCGTCGCGCCACCGATGCCGCGATCAGGGACCCCCCGAAGGCGCCCGCACCCAGCGCGGCGGTCTGTATGCCCACTCCGATGCCGGCGCCGGTTCCTGCGCTTGTCGAGGCGATGATGACGATGATCAGGCCGTTGAAGACGACATTGATCATGGCTGCGTTCACTGCGGCATAGCGCAGAAACGGGGTTAACACGATGAAGCGGATACCTTCCGTGGCGGACCGCAGCGGATGCCGTCCGGCCCTCCCCGGCCCGGCGGGTGCGGCTGGCATGGCGGGCAGCAGGGCCATGCAGACGACGGAGACCAGGTAGGCGCAGGCATCGACGGCGAAGAGTTCCTGCGCATTCACGCCGAGGAGGGCCATGCCGGCCAGCGGGCCCGCGACCATCGCGGTGGCCGCCCGGGTCTGGATCAAGGCCAGCGCACTGGGCAGGAGATCGGGCTGAACGATGGTTCGCAGGGTGACGTTCTCCACCGGTGCCAGGGCGCTGCCGATCGTTCCCACCAGGAATGCCGCCGCCAGCAGCACGGGCAGCGACGCTCGGTCCACCGCTGTGAGCAGGGCCAGACTCGCGAGCACCAGCACGCCGAGCGTGTTGCCGGCGAGGGACAGCAGCCGACGATCGTATCGATCGGCGACCACACCTGCGGGTAATCGTGCGAGCACGATTCCTACCGACAGTGCGGCGCCGGCCATGCCCGCCTGCCGGACGTCGCCCGTCGACCGCAACGCGACTACCGGCAGGGCCACGGCGGTGGCCGCCGTGCCCATCGCGGAGGTGGATTCCCCCGTGTACAGCAACCAGAAGCGTCTACCCAGGCCGCGGGTCATGGCGCGCCGGTGGCGAACTGCCGGTCGATTCCGCGCATCGGGTGGGTCGCCAGCAGGGTGGGGACGGTGACCGCAGCGAACGCGGCGGCGAGCACCCCCAGGCTCCAGGGAACATCGAGGATGGGAAGCGGCCCCAACCCCAGCGCCAGGGCGAACGGGGACAGGCATACCAGTGCGGTGCCAGCCGACAGCCCGACGCCCACCAGGGCTGCGCCGAGCACCTCGTAGAGCGCGCAGCGGGCCAGTTGCAGGCGGCTGAGGCCGAGCGCCCGCAGGTGCGCGCGCTGCGCCCGGCGGTCCCGCTGGGCGAGCGCGCAGATGTTGGCCGCCGCGAGCAGCGCGTAGCCGGAAACGACGGCGACAACGAGGTGGCCAGCGAGGTTGTCCTGCGGGCTGCGCGGGGTCAGCCGGTCGAGATACTCCGCGCGGGACGACAGTTCCTGCCCGGGGAGCCGGGGCCAGCCACGGATGTCTCCCGACAGCAGGATCTGCTCGGCGTGCGGGTGTGCGGTGTGGGCGAGGGCACTGGAACGGGGCAGCAGGAACTCGGGGAAGGCGAGGTCGCGGCGGTAGACGGCGACCAGCCGCAGCGACTGCACGCGCCCGTCGGACAGCCGCAGGGCGACCGGCTGGCCCAGTCGCCAGTGGTGCTGTTCGGTCTGGGCGGCTCCCGCCGCGAAGGTGCCCTCCCGCAGGTCTGCGAGCTGGCCGTGCTTCACTCCCAGGTCCAGGAACTGCCCCAGGGACCCGCCTTCCACCCCCCACGTCCTGGCGGCCTCGGGCTGGTCGTCCAGGGTTGTCGCCNGTGGAGTCAGCTCCGTGGCCACCAGCGCGGTCGCGGTGGCTCCCCGGATCGCGCCCGGGGTGATGGGCAGCCGCGCGCCGGGTTTCGCAGCCACGACACCGTCGGCGAGCAGGCCCTGCTCTGTCTGCCGCTGGATGGCGGCGCCCATGGTCGCACCGGAACCAAGCAGGCAGACCGCGGTGCCGACCGACAGGAGCACCGGTACGGCGATTGCTGCGGTCCGCAGCGGCGCCGCCCGCAGTCCCGCCGCCGCAATCGGCCCCACCCGGCGGTCGAGGATGCGCAGGGCTGCGCACACGGGTCGGGTCAGGGTGGGCATGATCCAGGGGGCCAGCACGGCCAGGCTGGGGATGATCATCAAGGCCAGTCCTGAGGCCAGGGCCGCCTTGTACACGCCCGGCAGGCTCAGGAAGGTCAGCAGCACCAGGATCGGCAGGCACAGCATCGCCGCCATCACCAGCCCCGCCACCAGGCGGACCGGATTGCGGCTCGGTGCCATCGCCAGCCCGGCATCGCGCAGCAGGCCGATCGCCGTCACCCGGCCGGCGGCGAAGACGCTGCCCAGAGCGGCAAGTACTGCGACCGCGGCGCTTCCCACGCAGACCCCGCCCATCACGGCCAGGCACAGAGCCGCCGACGGCAGATGTGCCGAGGAGGGGAACAACTCACGCCCGATGAGCAGCCGCCGACCCAGGTACGCCGCCGGCAGTGTCCCCACTGCGGCCCCGAGGGCGGCTGCGGGCAGGGCGAGACGTGCAACGTCGCCGCCCACCAGCCACCGCAATCGCTCGGCCGTGACACCGAGGGCGCGGAGCACCGCGAACTGCTCCAGCCGCTGCCCGGTCCATAGCGACACCGTGGAGCCGATGACCAGCACCGCTCCCATCAGCAGCAGCGACAGCAGCAGCGACAGCAGGTTCTCCGCGTCCTTCGCCGACGCGGCCGCAGGGGAGTCCGCCGGGTAGCCGGGGCTGTTCACGGCCAAGATGAGCAGGAGGCACGCGCCCACCCCCGCCGCGGTCACCGCGCAGGCCGCCGCGGCGCCGGCCACCCGCCCGGGGTAGGCACGGATCTCGGCGGCGAATAGTCGATGCGAGCTCATCGGCCGGCCCCGGTGGTCCCATGGTCGAGTGCCGCGATCACAGTTTCCTCTCGACAGGTGTCCAGTACGCTGGATGCGTTCGGGGAGGCCACCCAGACCGTGGCCTCCCCGAACTTACTTCTCGACCATTTCTCGCCCGATCCTGGATCAGTGGCAGGCGAAGTAGCTGATCGAGCTGAACGGGGCGTCGACGACGATCTCCTCGTCGAGCTCCTGGAGCGCCAGCACGTACATCATGGGCAAATCACCTCCCGTCAGGCGTGGGGTCATCCCGGATACCGGGCGCTTCATTCCTGGCGGCGTTCACCCGTACATCGAGGTGTACGCCTGGGAGTAGACGCTGCCCGGAGCTTGTGGTGGCTTCCACCGCGAGCAGAGCTCCGGCGGAGCCCGTCGCCAGATCGACCGACAGCCGTACGAGCTGATCCCCGTGCAGAACGTGGCCATCGTCACGGGCAACAACGTGCAGGGCGAGCAGTTGCGACTGCTCGTGCGCGGCTGCCCGCCATTGTGGCTGACGGTTTGCGGCGTGGGCAAGAAAGTAGACCAGGCCGGCACGGCCATTGAACAGGCCACCCTGGATGACGATCTGGACCGCGCAGGCTCGGGCTGCGCCGGAGACGATGCGATCGACGTCGAGGGTAGCGGCCTGCGCGGCAGGGAGGGCCATCGCGGCGAATGCTACGCCGGCCGATCCCTCGGCCAGATAAGGCAGAAGGCGGTGGGAACTCTCCATCTGCAGCATCTCGCCGACCAGGCGAGCCCGGCGAAGATCGCAGCGAATCGCCTTCTCAGCAGCCTCTGCCCATTCATCGTGCCCGGTCACCTGATGGCAACGGGCGAACAGGATCGCGGGTCCCGACCATCCGTGCATCAGGCCTGGGCGGTCCAGTACGCCCGGCTCGCCAATCCTCGCGNCTGTCTCATGGGCGAGCCGCAGAGCCTCGTCCTGCGCCCCCACGTCCAGCAGCATCTGGGCGATTCCGGTCAGTCCGCCGAATAGCCCGGGTGAGCGTGGCATTGGCGCCGCGATGATACGGTCGACCAGGTTGGCCGCCTCCGGGTGGTGCAGACGGTGTAGTAGCCAGGCCGCGCCGGCCAGCCCGTCGTACAGCCCGGTGGGTATCCCGTCCGGAGCCCGTCGCGCCGCTCGCACCACCCAGTCGACGTGGTCCGGGTCCAGCTTCGCGCCGGCCACATCTTGGGCCAACAGCACCCCGGGCGCGCCGAAGGCGAGTCCGAGGGACCCGCCAGGACGGTGCAGGGCGATATCTCCCGGATAGAGGCGGTCGAGGCGATGAGGAGTCGCGGCAGCCAGCATGCCGCGGACAAGCTGTCCGCGCTGTGGCTGAGGCGGAGCCGAGGNTTTCCCGCCACCGGACGCGAGTAGCAATGCCACTAAGATAAGATCGGAATCTTGATCGCAAGTTTCGGAACAAAGATCACGCCTCCTCCCGGCGTCAGCTTGGTCGGGAACGTGTGCCGGTTTCCTCGCTTGCTTACGCGGGGGTAGCGTCGCGGTCTGCGTTCACGCGTGATCCTTTCAAGAATTTCTGCGATCGTCCTCGCGGCCGCCTTGGCGAGTGTCGAGGGGGGAAAAGGCCGCCTGGTCTGTGACCTGGCGGCGGACGATGTTCAGGGTCCTTTGGAAGGAAAGCCGGTCCGGGTCGATTCCGCCGCTGTCCGCGGCCTCGACCATGAGTGCGCGGATCGCGTAGTGGGCGAGGAGGAGCCCCCAGAATTCCTGGCGGACCATGGCCGGGGACTTCGAGCGCAGCCCTGCGCCGGGTGCGAGCAGTTGTGTCTCGATCTCCTTGAGGGACAGCTCGTACTCCCAACGCTGCTGGTAGGTCGCGGCGAGCTCGAGGGCGGTGGCCTCGGCGGGGTCGAGGATCGTGGTGACCAGGCGGAACGTCTCGGACGATCCGCCGTCGCCGGTGTCGACGGTGTATTCGATGACCCGGACCGGTATGTGGCTGGCGTCCCTGGGGTCGGCGACCGCTGCCAGCGGCATCCGCCAGGAGCTTCCCCGGTTCTTCTTCGACTTGATGGTGGACAGGTAGGAGCCGTCGGGAAGCAGCGACTCGGCGGGAAGTTTCATGTGGGCGGAGACCCGCCAGAGCAGTGCGGCCCCTGTCACCATGAACTCCGCCCACAGCTCGAAGCTGAAGAACCCTCGGTCGGCGGTAATCAGCATGTCCGNCTCGACGGAGCCGAGAAGCCCGGTCGCGAGGTCCCTTTCACCGTCCCGCATACTGCCGGTCGTGGCCGCCAATACCGCGTGCGTACCACATTCCACCAGCCCTACCGACCTGATCTGCGGAAAAGGCCGCCGGGTACCACCACGCGCTTTCTCGAACGCGGTGAGGTTTTCCGCGGTGTCCGGAACGTCGATGTTGACGCCGTCGATGGCCATGAGCCGCCATGAACGAAGCCACGCACCCGCCGTGCCCAGCTCCGCGAGTGGGACCGCGACCCGTTCGAACAGCAGCTTCAACGGCTCCTCACCGAGGCGCTCACGTGCCTGGCTGAGCGCGCTCGTCGACGGCACCGTCCACTCATCCCGCCAGACCGCCATGAACCGCAGACCGCCCACAAGGCGGCGCAGAACCTCCTCGTAACCGTCCCGGAAAACCGCAAGCGCGACCACGAAATAGACGACGACGTGTGCAGGAAGTAGTCGGACCCGTTTCTCCCGCCTACCGGTCTCGGTAAGGACCTCGTCCACGGCATCTCGTGGGATAACTCGCGCGAGCACACCCACAGAGATGTGGTCCGTAAGACGTCCCGCCAGTGACGGCTCCTCACCTGAATCCACGCGCCATTATATCGCGGCGATCCCTCGCGGAAGAATG